>JASMLW010000334.1 GCA_030748485.1 Pirellulaceae bacterium | reverse complement strand
TCTTTGACTCGCCGGCGTCCTGCCTCATTAGTCATTAGTCCCTCGTCATTCC
The DNA here is from genome assembly GCA_030748485.1 of Pirellulaceae bacterium. Lineage (GTDB taxonomy): Bacteria > Planctomycetota > Planctomycetia > Pirellulales > Pirellulaceae > JASMLW01. Next base: position 18,234 of record JASMLW010000334.1, on the reverse strand, counting down.
TTAGAGCGCATTTCAAAACCGATGTTTTGCCGTACGATGGCCTTCCAAGGCGCCTTCCAAGGCCGTCGTTTCCCGAGGATTTCCAAAATAGACGGCCTTGGAAGGCCATCGTACAAGGTTTTGAAATGCCCTCTAGTCATTCCAGGGGCCGCCTGCGGCGGAATGGGGCGTAAACGCCCCTGGTCGTGCGCGGCGGCGTCCTGCCTCCTTAGTCATTCCTGTAGCTTTCCGAGCTGGGACAAATACGCGACCAAGTCCACCAATTGCGACCGGGAGAGCAGAGCTGTAATCCCCTCGGGCATGGAGCTGCCGACAGCGCGTTGCTCTTCGATCGCGTCGCGGGGGATCGTCACCAGCTTGTGGGTTGTCAGATCTTGAATCACCAGGTGTCCCGATAAACGGCTCTCGCGAGTCTTCTTTTCATAGCCGCGATAGACCTTGCCTTGGTCGGTCACCACGGCGACGACCGTGTATCCTTCTTTGACTTGGCGGTTCGGCCAGAGCAACTCTTCGACGATTCTCGCCGGCGCGAGAGTCGTGCCGATCGCCGTGAGATTCGGGCCGACCGCGCCACCCAACCCGCTCACCTGGTGGCATGAGTTGCAGGCCATCCGCTGGAATAACACGGAGCCGCGGTTCGCGTCGCCGTCGGACGCTGCATCCGACACCAACGAATTCACGAAGTCCTCACTGTACTTCAACGCGTCGACGGAAACGCCGATCTTTTGGTTGAGCGCATTGATCAGCAAAGCGTCCGTGCGTCCGGACGAGTAGAGAGACCGCAGCATCCGTTTGGCCGAACTCGGCTGCATGGGGCGGCTGCGAATCGTCTCGGCCAGCACGGCCCCGGTGTTCCAGCGGCCGAGCAACACCGCCACGGTCGCCGCGATGTCGTCCGGCAAATCGTCGTCGCCGACTTGTGGATCGTCAAACAGTTCCACAATGCGCCGCGCGGCGGTCTCCGCATCGACGGAGGCGAGCGATCGGATCGCCGCGCTGCGGAGCTCGACCGCGTGCGGCGGGACGGAGAATTGGTCGAGCAGGCGTTTGGCGCCAGGGGCTTCGAGCTTCACAAGCGCCGCGAACGCCGCGGCCCGTACGCCCGTCGACAGTTTTCGGTCATGAGCCATCTCGGCGACGTCCGCCGTCTGCTGATCGACTCGCCAGGTCCCGATCAACGCCAGCGTTCGCGCTTTCAATTCAGGTGACTCGTTCTCGAGCAGTCGAGCCAGCGGTTGAACCAGGTTCCCACTCGGTCTGACGTTGCGCAGGCGAGTTACTTCGGCCAGCCGCGCCAGCGCAGCGGCGTGCTCCGCCGCCCGATATTCACCGGCTTCGACAAAGTAGTTGGGATCCAATCCGTACTTCCGCAGTTCAGCTGGTTCGCCAACAGCGAGAATGGCCGCAATCATCGACGCCCGCGCGCGGCGATCCAAATCGGGAGATTCGACGAGTCGTTTCAGAGTCGCTAGTTCGTCTCGCCCGCCAACCTCCTGCAACACGGCGGCGAGATGGTGCGGCGGCCAAGCGGGTAATCGCCCGGCTCGCAGCGAGCCTAATACATGGGGCTTCAAGTGGTGAATCGTCTGTGTCAGCGCGTATCGATGCCAGTCATCCATCGGCCGGTCGGTGATTCGCGCGGCAACTCGCATGGCTCGCGTATCGGGGATTAGCGAGCAAGCGACGACCGCTTCCAAGCGGACGAGCGAATCTTCGTCTTCAATGCGCCGTGCAAGCATTTCCAAAGGCTGCTCGAGCCTGTCGTGCCAACGCCCGACGAGCCGCGTCGCGAAGGCGCGAGCGCGCGGGTCCGCCGCGTTTAGAACACGGTTCAGCAATACCGGTTCGACGACCTCGAGCGTCGCGTACGCTCCCAGCGCTGAGAAGAGCTGGTGTTCGTAGGTCGGCTGCTTGACGTCCAATTCGCGCACCCATTTGTCGAGCGCCGGCGAGACGTCCGCCACATCGCGCTCCGTGAGCGCTCGCTTCGCCTGGTAGCGAGTCCACGCTGCCGGCGACGCCAGCGCGTCGAGAACAACGTCCAGGGACGCGGCGCTCAGATTGGGAGGTCGCACGCTCGGCCGGTTCGCCGCGATTCGCCAGATTCTACCATGCGCCTTGTCGCGAGTCGGATCGCGGTAGGCGTCGTCTTGGTGGCAGGTAATCGGGTTGTACCAGTCGACAACATAGATCGCTCCGTCGGGGCCAACCTTCACATCGACCGGACGAAAGTTGCGATGCCGCGACCGCAACAACGGCTCTTTCCATTGGAGTTCAAAGCCGGCGCCGTCGCGGCTGACAGCGAACCGTTTGATGCGATTCGCTTTGAAGTCGCCGATCGCGAAATCTCCCCGCAATTGGTCCGGCAAGTGCGAGCCGTCCAGGTAGGTGATTCCGCAGTAGCCCCCCGGCTCGCCGATCGTGCGATACTTCACTCGATGGGTCGTGGGGACTAGAGCGGGCGGCAGCCAACTAACTCCGCCGGCGCCGTCGACACTGAAGATCTGCCCCCAATCGTCGAACGCGACTCCCCACGGATTACCGGGACCCATGTGGTCGTCGAGAAACGGCAGCAACTGCAGTCGTTTCGGCCGCAGACGGTAAAACCCCGAACGGTACAGACTGCTGACGCCCCACGGAGTCTCGACTCGCGACTCAATACCGTCTCCCTGGCCAAAGAAGAGTTCGCCGTCGGGACTCCAAACGAATGAGTTGATAGTCTGGTGCGAGTCGCCGTTGCCAAAGCCGCCGAGCAGGACGCGGCGCTCGTCGGCGCGAAGATCGCCGTCGGTGTCGCGGAGGAAGAGGATTTCCGAGTTTTGCCCGACGTAAACGCCGCCGTCGCCAACCTCCAATCCTGTGGGAATGTTCAGTCCCTCGGCGAAGACGGTGGACTTGTCCGCCCGGCCGTCGCGGTCGACGTCTTCCAGCACGACGATCTTATCGTTGGGGACATCGCCGGGAAAAACGTGCGGGTAGGTGGTCGTCACCGTGACGTACATCCGGCCCGCCGGATCCCAGCGAACGGCCAGCGGCGACGTCAATCCATCGCGCTCCGATGCGAACAGGTTCACGCTCAGTCCGTCGACGACCTCAAACGCCGCCAACTCGTCGGCGATGTTTGCATTGGGGTCGGCATGCAACCGCTCCGGCGCGGGTCGATTGTGTCCTGGGTCTTCGCCGCCGGCGGCGATAGTCCAGACTCGCTGCTCGGCTGTCTCGATGAGTGGCGCGAGTTTCTTCCACTCTTCGCGAAATGGAATGTAGTCCTTGCCCCCGCGGGTGAACTGCCGTTGCGAGTCATCGCCGTAGAGTAACTTCCAATTCGCCGGCCGCCAGTAGTCGTACCACAGCCGGTGCTTTTCAATCACGGCGGCGCGCAGTTGCTCAAGCTGCTGCTCGCCCCCCGCAGTTTCGATGTCCAGTTGCCTGGCGATTTCACGCGCGACGCGCGCCAAAGCTGATTCTCTCAGGTGCATGCCGTTGTCTGTGAGCGCGACGGCGCTGGGCTTGAACAGATCGACGAGCGGTTGCTTTTTGGCGGCGGCGATTTTGCGAGTGGCTTCAACGTAGAGCGCCAGGTCGTCGTTGCGCGCCGATAGATCGGGCAGCTGCGGACTGTCCGGTTTCTCGAATCGAATGGGCGTGACAAGTACGACGATGCGCGACTGCTTGAGGTAATCGTCGACCAGTTGCTCGTATGCGGCAGTGAAATCCTTAAGCCCTGCCGGTCCGGCGAATGATTCGAGCTGCCCGAATTGAGCGACCACGATTGTGGCGGCGACGCGCTTGAATTGCTCGTCGCGATCGCCAAAGCCGTCCGGCCGCCAACGCTCGATGACGGTTCCCTGACGGAAAACGGTGTCAGCTTCCCAGGAGAAATCACGGAACCGCGGGCGCTGTGCGGCAAAGCGGCTCGTCAGCATCGCCTCCAGATGCCCAGCTCGCTGCAACTTCAACAAGTTCGAGCCGCCGACGAAAACGACCACATCGTCGTCTTGCAATGCGAACCGTTCGGCAAAGGAGGCTCGACAAAGAGCACAAATCAGCAAGAGACTGATGGTCGTTGCGACGGATCGTTGGAACACGCAAGCAACTCCACGTGGTGGCCAGAGTGCATTCCGGAGAACCGCGAATTTACCAGCCCGCCAGGTGCTCGTCACGCGCCGCCGCCGGCCACCTGTCGCGTCTGCGCCTTCTTCGTAACTGCCATGCGGCTGAATTCACTCCGGCGACCGCCGTTTTTCGTACTGGCCGTCTTTCATCACGATCAATATGTTGTTGCGATTCTGCAGTAATGTGATGTCCGCAGTCGGGTCGCCGTTGACCAGCAGCAGGTCGGCGAGGTAGCCGTTCTTGACCAATCCCAACTCGTCGCCCATTCCCATGAGCCGCCCACCCATTTCAGTTGCGGCGTGCAACGTTTCGTTGGCGGTGTAGCCGAAGAAGTTCATGAAGTGCTCGAGGTCGCGAGCGTTGGAGCCGTTCGGATTCCAGGCGAATCCGTAGTCTCCTCCAGGCAACACGCGCAAGCCGCGTTTCCGCATCTCTTGATGAGCTTCGATGCATCGCTCCATCATGGGGATGAGTCGCATCTGTTCGACGACCTCGGGCGTGATTCCCCAGTCGGCCGCCTCGTAGGCGGTGGCGTAGATGACGCCGATCGCCGGCGCGAGGAATACGCGATCCTTCGCCTCCTCCAACATGTCGATCGTTTCGGTCGTTGCGTAATCGCAGTGGTAAATCACGCGGAAGTCGTATTTGAGCGCCAGTTGCACTGAGCGGTCGGCGCGGGCGTGACATGACAGCCAGCAATCGCGATCGTGAGCCTCGCTTGCGGCGGCGGCGATCTCCTCTTCGCTGTAGGCGCACTTTTCGGCGAATCCCGGACGGACGAAAACATCGCCCGACAGATTCACTTTGATCGTGTCGACGCCTTCGCGGCTGAGAAACCGGACGGCTTTGCGGACCTCGTCCACCCCGTCGGCGATGTACTCCAAAGCTTGATGGTCCAAGTGGGCCTGACGCTCATCGCCTAGTCCGCCGGTCGAAGTCACTTCCGGAGAAGCTGCGAGCAGACGAGGTCCGGGGATGCGGCCGGCGTTGATCTCGTTGCGAATTACCACCTCGGTTCGCGGTTTCGCCGAAGCGGCCGAGTAGACGCTCGTGAAACCGCTCTCGAGCAGTAGCTTCGCGTTGTGCATCGTCTTCAACACGTGCTCTTCCGGCGGGATCTCGCCGAGTTCCTTGAGTGCGGCGACGTCGGTGAACGTGATGTGGCCGTGCGGTTCGACCAAGCCGGGCATCAGGCAGCCGCCACCGCCATCGACAATCTCCATTGCCTCGGTGCGAGCGATCCGGTCCGATCCCCCGGCGACCGTTTCGATTCGGTTTCCGACCACCAGGACTTCACCTGGAAAAGGATCGCTGCCCGTCCCGTCGAAAATGATGATGTTGGTGAACAGTCTGGCGACCACCGCGTTCCCCTCACAGATTGAACGTCACAGAATTGAACTGCGCAGAGACCTTGCCGATGAACTCGTCATGTTAGCCGGAATGTTAGCCGGATTCTCGACCCTCGAGGCTACTCGGCCTGGAGAAGTTCGAGGAAAACCGTGTTTCGGCGAGTAACGTTGTGTCGTTTCGCTCGACATCTAAGTAGAGTCGCGAGCCGGCCGGCGTCGCTAACAACTCGAGGATCCACCGTGACGGATTGGGAAGGCATCGTGCGCACGTACGGTCCGCTCGCCTTTGAAACAGGTTGGCGGCTGTTGGGCAACGTGGCTGACACCGAGGAGTGCGTCCAGGACGCGCTGTTCGATGCGTTTCGAATCTACCAACGCGAGTCGGTGGGTAATTGGGGAGGGCTGATCCGGCGTCTCACGTCGCGGCGGGCCATCGATCGGATTCGTTCCCGAAGGCCGGCCGAAACGCTCGACGACGATCAGCTTTGGGCGTCAGCCAGCGATCAACCCGAACAGCTTGCGATCGAACGCGAACTCGCCCAGCGACTGCGAGCCGCCTTGGGCTCGATTCCCGATCAACAGGCCAACGTTTTCGCGTTGCACTTCTTTGGGGAGATGTCACGAACCGAGATCGCCGATGCGATGGACATAAACGAGAACGCGGTCGGCGTCGCCCTGCACAAGGCGCGCGGCAAACTCCGCGAGCTACTGAACGAAGGCCGACTGAGTCCGACGAAACCGCCGCGGCCGGCGGTGGAACGAGCGGAGAAAAGCGATGAATGACATGCCAACGAACCAGTCTGACGCGAGCGGCGATGACGACATCGTCGAACGAGCCGCCGCCGCAGTTGTCGCCGAACGTCCGCCGGACAGTCTGGGGAACGACGTGCTCCGCAATGCGTCCGCGTGGGCTGTACCCGTTACGACGTCCCGTTCGAAGGCGCTGCTCGGTTACTCGGCAGTCGCCGCCTTGGTTTTTGTCGCCACGTCTGTTGGCTCTTACTTCGTTTGGGGACGAGATCCGGCGACGCCTCCGACGGTTGATCCCACGGCGGGGCGAGTTCCGATCGGGCCCTCCAATTCGGCCGCCTTCGCACCCGACGCCGACACGTTCTATACGTCGCCAAGTTTCCAGCCGGCACGGGCGATGGCGGGCGTCTACCGTCCCAATTTCCGTTCTGTAGTCGCCGGCGATGCTCCTGTGATGGTTGCGACCGGGCAGCGCGATCCATTGCAATTGGGAGCGCACGCGCCCTATCGATTGGGAGGCCATACGCTCCATATTTGGGATTGGAGCAAGTCATCGCTCAGCCGGGTCGAAAAGGACACTCGTCTTTGGGCGCACGAGTTGTTCGCGCTGTCTCCCGACGGCCGGCATCTGGTGTGGCCCAAAGGAAAAGTCATCCATCTGGCAACCGGCGAAGAATCGAAAATCGACTTGGGCGGCGAGTATTACAAGAGCCCGCGCGTGCGTATTCGCCGGATCAAGGCGTTGCAGTTTACGCCCCGCGGCGACCAACTGGCCGTCTTGCTCAACGACATCAACACGAAGCCGTCAACGCATCCGCTCCGACCCCGCGAGATCACGAACACCAATGTCATGCAGCTCGTGAGTTTTCCCGGCGGCGAACTGAACTGCACGATTCCCTCCGGACGCCTCGTCATGGCGTTCACATCCGACTCGGCGCGAGTTGTCGTCGCCGAACCTGCTGAGGAGCTCAAGCAGACTTTGGTCGAGTACGACGGCCGCACGGGTGAATTGAGACGTCGCCTTGAGCCGCGGTTAAAGGGATTCGCCTATGCCATCGAGTCGTCGCCCGACGACCAATACTTGGCGGTGTTCGACGGCTCCGCCGGCCTGATGATCTGGAACTGGTCATCGGGCGAGTTGCTACACGCAATCGATGATGTTCGCCACGCGTCGTATACCACGGTCATGTCATTCTCACCTGACAGCAAGTTGATCGCCTTGGCGTCTGTCCAATGGGTTGAGATCGTCGATGTGCGATCGGGAGAGTTGGTTGCAAAGCTTAAAGAGATCAATGGTGGGCGGATTCGTTGGTCAGCCGACGGCAAGACGCTCACCGTAATCTCTCGGCACTCCTACTACGAAGGCGGACCGGAGGGGCTTTACAACACGGTTCCGGCGGTTCACGTTTGGGATTGGAAGAACAACAAGTTGCTAGAGTCGATGGACTCGCCGTCTCCTAAAACGCCGCGAAAGCCGTAGAGGTCTCTCGGGCGATGCTAGAAGATCGATTCGCTGAGCGTACTTGTGCTGTCGGCGAATGAATCTTCCTCGATCCCCATCGCATGGAGAATGCTCAAGTAGACATTCGACAGCGGAGTTTCTCCCCGCCGCCAATACGAGCCGTGCTTGAGCCCCATGTTGGCTCCGCCCGCAAGCAGCGTCGGCACATTCCGCGGGTTGTGAGTCGTACTCGCGCCACTCCCAAACAGCACGATGCTGTTGTCGAGCATGCTGCCGTTGGCGTCTTTGTATTTGTTCAAACGGCCAAAGAACTGCGCCAGTTGCTCGCTGAGGAACCGATCGTACTTGGCGAATTCCAATTGACCTTGCTTGTCCTGCGCGTGTGACAAGCTGTGGTGCGTGCGAGTCAGCCCGAGTTTCAGTGGGAATGTGTCGCTGATCCCCATGCCATCTTCACGGTTGAGCATGAAAGCCACCGAGCGCGTAATGTCGGCGTCGAATGCGAGAGCGATCAGATCGAACATGTTTCGATAGTACTCGCGCGGCTCGCCCTCGGACGATGCGTCGAGGTTGAGGTGCGACTGGTCCTGCTTTTTGAGCGGGATGTCAATCCACTTCTCGGATGCGATCAGCCGCGATTCGATCTCGTTGAGCGACGTCAAATACTGATCCATCTTCTCGCGATCGGACCGGTTCAGCCGTTTGTTCAGCGATCGGGCGTTTTCGAGCACGGCGTCGACCAGCCGGATGCGTTTTTTGAGCTTCGCGCGCTGCGACTTCAACTCCGCCTGGTCGCCGCGAAACAGCCGATCGAATACCCGCCGCGGACTGTTCTCCGCGGGGATCGGTTTGCCCGCCAAGTTGTAGGAAATCGTTCCCGTACGCGAGAGGAACCCGACGCCCGCGTCGATGGAGAGCACGAGCGAAGGTTGCCGGCAATGCTGCTTGGTGTGCTTGGCGATGACCTGATCCAACCCGACCGAGTTGAACTTACCCGGCTTGGGATTGTGCAGCGGCGCGCCCGTGAGCCACATGTCCGAGCAAATATGCGGGTCGGCTTTCGGGCCGTTGGGGTGAAACAGACCACCCAGAAAGCTGAGCTGCCCGCGGTACGAACTCAACGGCTCCGTCGACTTGCTGAATACGAAATCTCGCCCCGTCGCCTGCGGGAACCAATTCCATTCGTCGATTTCGTTCGCCGGCTTCGGCAGCGACATTCCGTTCGCCGTGTAGATCGCGCAAAAACGGCGGGGGATCTCCTCCGCAACTTCTTTCCCCATCGCTTCCAAGACCGGCAGCGCCAAGGTGGCGCCGGCAATCCCTTTGAGCACAGAACGACGGTCGAGAAGTGGTGTTGTCATCAATTCAACCTGCGGTAAGGAGACTCACTCATCAAAGTCTATGGCTACGGCGTCTATGGTCATGGCGACAGTGCGTATGATATCCAGCATCCACCAGTGACGCGACTTCAATTCGCGCGTTCAATTCTACGCGGCGCTCGGCCGGAAACGCAACTTTCCAGCAGCAGATCGCTGGCTCGCACTGCAGGTTAACATATAGCATGCGAACTTTAGCCCGTCTCACTGCGACTGAATGTCACCATGATGAAACTCCCCACCGCTTTCACCTGCCTTGTATTCGCGCTGGCGTTTTTACCGATATGCGAGTTGGCGTCCGCCGAGGAGAAGCCGAACGTCATTGTCATCTATACGGACGATCAAGGTTTCGGTGACGCCAGTTGCTTGAATCCCGAGGCGAAGTTCGCGACGCCGAATCTGGACAGGTTGGCGGCGGAAGGAATTCGATTCACCAACGCCCACTGCGCCGATTCGGTTTGCACGCCGTCTCGATATGCGTTGCTGACCGGCCGCTACTGTTGGCGAACGGAAAAAAAGACAGGTGTGCTCGGAGCCGAAGCGACGTGCCTGATCACCGACAAGCGGATGACACTGGCGTCCATGTTGCGCGACAACGGCTACCGGACAGCGATGGTCGGCAAGTGGCACTTGGGGATGGACTTTCCCGGCGAAGTGGGGGATCGCGATTGGTCGCAGCCGGTTCGCGACATGCCGCTCGACAAAGGGTTCGAGTACTTCTACGGCATCCCGGCGTCGCTGAACTACGGCGTGCTCGCCTGGTTCGAGGGCCGTCATGCGCGCGTCCCACCGACGTTGTTCACGGCGAAGAAGCCGAACAACCGCCACGTCGACTACCGCATCACGCCTCCTTATCAGAAGACGCCGCAGGAGACGCGGCGCGAAATCGGCAAGCTCGGCATGGAGGTCGCACCCGACTTCATCGACAACCAGTGTTTGACTCGTTTCACCAACAAAGCCATTGAGTGGATGACGAGTAAGGCGGGCGCTGCGAAGGGGGGCGAACCGTTCTTCCTTTACCTCCCCTTCACATCGCCGCACTATCCTGTTTGCCCGTTACCCAAATTCTGGGGCCAGGGCGAATGCGGCGGCTACGGCGAATTCGTGATCGAAACGGACCACCACGTCGGCCGCATCCTCGACTTTCTCGAACAGAGCGGACTCGATGCAAACACGCTCGTCGTGTTCTCCAGCGACAACGGACCGGAAAACTCGTGGAAGAAACGCATCCAGGACTACGATCACTACAGCAGTGGTCCGTTCCGGGGCGGCAAACGCGACGTGTACGAAGGAGGGCATCGCGTGCCGTTCTTTGCGCGCTGGCCCAACGGGATTAAGCAGCCGGGGCGCGACTGGGACCGACTTGTCGGACAGACCGATCTGTTGGCCACATTGGCGGAAGTCGTCGGCGCGAAACTGCCGGCCAACGCCGGAGAAGACAGCCAGAGTTTCGCGAGCGTCTTCGGCAATCCTCAGTCGCCGCACCAGCGTCTGCCGTTAATCAGCCATGCCGCCAACGGTCGCTTCGCCATCGCTGAAGGTGAATGGAAGCTGATCATGCCGCACCGCAAAAACAAAATCGAGTTGTACAACCTGAGTAAAGATCCCGGTGAATCGAAAAATCTCATCAGCCAACATGGCGACGTGGCCGCCGCGCTGAAAGAGAAGATCACCGCCATCGTCTGCCGCGGCCGCACAACGCCCGGCGCTCCACAGCCAAACGACACCGGGCACTGGCGCGATCTCACCTGGATTGAACCGGCGGAATTCAGTCGCCGATCGTCGGGCGGCGAGCCCTAGAAAACCAGGACCGGGCGAATCGCAGCGGCATTTCGCAGCCACGCAGTGTTGGCCAAAAAAAGGGCTGTTAATCGAGCGGCAAGTCCTCGGTTGGCGAACAGCGATTTCAGTTTTCGCCTCGAGGAGCCCAATATGCCGCGCCCGCAACGAATGCGATCCCACGGCGCGAACGCCGTCGATGGGACTGTCGTCTGGTCACCCGTTCGATCACTTTGGTTCTCGGCGATGGCCGCCACCGCTCTGGTCGGCGGTGCGCTTACATTCTCATGGCAAGCCGCGTTCGTCAGCGCCCTGTTAACGATCGGCACGCTCTGCTTTGGCCACTCGGTCGGTCTCCATCGATTGCTGATTCACCGCAGCTTCACCTGTCCGTTGTGGCTTGAATACTGCATGGTCTACGCGGGAGTGTTGGTCGGGATGGGCGGCCCTCGGCGCGTCATCTTCATGCATGAAATTCGCGACTGGTCTCAGAACCAACCGCAGTGCCACCCCTTCTACATTCACAAGAGCGGTATCTTTCGCGACGGCCTCTGGAATCTGCATTGCGAGTGCCGCTTGCAGTCCGGGCCCGAGTTCGCGCCCGAGGAACGCGTCACACACTCTGAGTTCTATCGTCTGCTCGACCGCTACTGGATGGCCGCCCAGCTACCCGTCGCCGGGCTCTTGTTTCTGGCGGGCGGCTGGCCCTGGGTCGTGTGGGGAATCTGCGTCCGCGTCACCGTATCGCTGGTCGGACACTGGATGGTCGGCTACTTCGCTCATAACCGCGGCGAACTGAAGTGGACGATCGACGGCGCATCCGTACAGGGTCGCAACATCCCCTGGTTGGCGTTGCTGACGATGGGCGAATCGTGGCACAACAATCACCACGCCTTTCCCGACTCAGCTCGCCTCGGCGTTGAGGACGGACAACTCGACCCCGGCTGGTGGTTGCTCGCCACACTCAAACGACTGCGGATGGTCGAACAGATCACCTTGCCCGCCGATCTCACCAACCGCGGCGAGCTGACCGAGCGCGGGCCATCAGCCGAATGGCGCACGTCGGTTTACGAAGGCGAACGAACGACGTCGCGAGCCGTTGAGACCCAGGAGCGACGTTCCGATCGTTCGCCGGCGCGACCGCTGAATCACTCGCTGTAGGATGGATCGCGTTTTCCGCGGCCCCGTCGCGACGAAGGTCGCACGGACAGCGAGCATTTGGCGATACGAATGGGTACAATTGGCCGACGCATTCTGGGCGGCCTTTCATTAGAATCAGTTGTTTCGCATTTCCTCTCCCGGTCGCCTTTTTCGCGGCTCAGCTGTCTACAAATCTGTGCATTCGAATCTGTGCATTTATACCTGTGTTGAGGCGATAAGAAGATGCAACGTCACCTCTTGCTGTTGTTCGTCCTTTGTTTGACTGCGATCGCCACTCGCGATGTCGGCGCGGCGGACCTGACTATCGACGATCTGTTCCCGACGGACCGCGTGCTGGACGTGCGGATTGAGGTGTCCGAAGAGGACTGGGACACGATTCGCAACCAGCGGCGCGACTTTCGATCGGCTCTATCGGAGCGCCGCAAGTTCGCGCCGGTCGAAGGGCCGTACACGTACGTGAGCGCCAAGGTGTCGATCGACGGTGTTGTTTTCCCGCAGGTCGGGCTTCGCAAGAAGGGGTTCCTGGGTTCGTTGAATTCGTACCGTCCCTCGCTCAAGGTGAAGCTGAACTACGTAGACGAGACGGCCGCGATTGGCGAACTGAGCAACCTGACGTTCAACAATAACCAGCAAGACACGACGTTGATGAGCCAGTTCATGGGCTACGCGTTGTTCAACGCGGCGGGTTCGCCGGCTCCGCGTTGCAGCTACGCCCGCGTTACGGTGAACGGTCAGAACCTGGGTGTTTACAGCCACGTCGAGACAGCGCGGCAACCGCTGCTGGCTCGCGGATTCGGCAACGGCCGGGGAACTCTGTACGAGGGGACGGTCACCGATTTCTTCGCGGGGTGGGACGGGAGTTTCGAGAACAAGGTGGGCGACGACAAGGCCGGACGCGCTCATATCCGCAAGCTCATCGCGGCCATGCAAGGCAAGCCGGGCGACGTCATTCTCAGCTCGCAATCGCGCGGCCGGGGCTGGGCGGCGACCAGCGATAAGTTTGACGGCAAGTGGACCTCACCTGATTTCGACGACAGTTCGTGGCGGGCAGGGGTCAACGGAGCCGGCTACGAAACGCAACAAGGCTACGGCCCGCTGATCAGCGAAGGATTGGATTTTCGCGAGGAAATGCACGAGAAGACCGCCTCCGTCTACTTGCGATTTCCCTTCGATATCAAAGACTTCAGCGCGCTCCGCGCCGGACATCTCTATCTGAAAATGAAGTACGACGATGGCTTTGTCGCTTACCTGAACGGTCACCGCATCGCCTCGTCCAATGCGCCGGAGGAGATCAGTTGGGAATCGAAAGCGACCGCGTCGCACAGCGATCCCGCGGCCATGCGGTTCGCCTCCTTCAAGGTTTCCGAGCACCGCGACAAGCTCCGCAAAGGTAGAAACGTGCTCGCCGTCCACGGGCTCAACGTCGACGCCGGCAGCACCGACATGGTGATCGTGGCGGAGATGGAGACGAACGACCACGACGACGTCACAGCGATTGGCGAGTTGGTTGAGATGGACGCGTTCTTCAAGTTCTGGGCGATCGAAGGATTGCTTGGATTCTGGGATGGTTATTCCGGAAACCGCAACAACTACTTCATGTACCTCAATCCGGAGACGGAGAAGTTTCACTTCATGCCCTGGGGCGCCGACTGCATGTTCGAGAAGTTCAGCAAGCTCGAATACAACCCGGCCGCTCCGCTGTCAGTCAAAACGAATGGCTTGATCGCCCATAAACTCTATCAGTCGAAGGCGGCCAGAGCTCGTTACGCTGAGGTCATGAATGAACTGCTGGCGAAACACTGGGACGAACAAAAACTGCTCGCCGAGGTCGATCGAATCGCCGCGATGGTGAAGCCGCATCTGTCGGAGTCGCAAAAGCGGACTCACGATCCGGACCGTATTCGCAAGTTCATCCGCGACCGTCGCGCTGAAGTTGAGCGCGAAGTTGCGGGAGTGATGCCGATCTGGACCAACGCTCCCGGCGCGCCGCCCGTCATTCCAGACGACCCTTTTCGACGAGGGCCGCGCGGTGGGAAACCCGAAAAGCGGGCTGAGATCGATACGATCTGGAACGCCGCCAAGAACGGAGATCTGGCCGGCGTCAAAAAACATCTCGGCAAGGGTCTGGAAGTCGACGCTCGCGATCCGTCTGGGGGAACGCCGCTGGCGATCGCCGCTTTGTTGGGCCGCGAGAAGGTCGTCGACTACCTGATCACCAAGGGAGCCAACGTCAATCATCGAAACGGTGAAAAACAGACGCCGCTGCACGGCTCCGCGTTTCTCGGGCAAGTCCGCGTCGTCGAGTTATTGATTGAGAACGGAGCCGACGTGAACGCTCGTAACAACATGGGCGAAACGCCTCTCAACTCCGCGTCGGGCAAGTGGGAGGACATCAAAGGCTTCGTCGATTTCATCGCCGGTATCCTCAATACCGAAATCGATCAGAAGGCCGTCAAGGAAGGGCGGCCGAAAGTCGTCGCACTGCTTGAGAAGCACGGCGGGAAACTCGGCGTGAAACGCGACGAAAGACCTGCCGAAAACCGCGATGTCGATCCGATTTGGATTGCCGTCAGAAAGGGCGACTTGGGTTCCGTGAGGAAGCGGCTCGAAAGCGGAGTGAAAATCGATCTCCGCGATACGTCGGGGAATACGCCTCTGGCAATCGCCGCGCTGCTTGGCCGAGACGAGATTGTTGAGTTTCTGATCAGCAAGGGCGCGGAGGTCAATCTAACGAATAACGATGGCCAAACGGCGCTGCACAGCGCTGCGTTTCTCGGCCAAGTCGGGTGCGTCGAGTTGTTGATCGAGCACAAAGCCAACCTCAACGCGGCGAACAAGATGGGCGAGACTCCGCTCGACGTCGCTGCCACCGGTTGGCGGGAAGTCCAAGGGATCGTCGAGTTTCTCTCGAAAGCCCTGCAAGTCGAGATCGATCAGGACGACGTCAAGACGGGACGCCCCAAGGTTGTCGCCCTGCTGAAGAAGAACGGCGCCAAGCCGGGCAAACGAGACCAATAGCGGCGCCAAACCGCTGCGTGCGGTCACGCGCGCCGCGCACATTTCCCGGCAGGGGCGCGATCTCAACTGCCTGATTCGCGTCGTGGCCGCCAATCCTGCCGGTTCGGTTGCCCTTGGCTCGTCGTCCATCGCGGCGATAATTGAGACGCCGCCGCGGCGCGAATTGCGACTCACCGCGTTCCCGCCCGGCCCGCGCCGTGTTTCGAGGACCCACGATGGAAGAGATCATTACCGTTTACGCGATTCCCGGTTTCCGTGAACCGGTGAGTTGCTTCAGTCATCTGTTCGCCGCACCCGTGTTCGCGGCGCTCACCTTCATCCTCATTCGACGCGGAAGGGGATGTTGGCTGCGCGTCTTAAGTTTGTGGACCATGGGGCTCGCCACAGTATTCCTGTTGGCGATGAGCGGGGTCTATCATCTGCTGGGGCCGGGGACGGGACGGTTTGTGATGCGGCAATTGGATATTGCCTGCGTGTTTGTGATGATCGCGGGCACGATCACGCCCATTCACATGATTCTGTTCCACGGGATTCGCCGCTGGCTGCCGCTATTGGTGGTCTGGACCTGCGCGGCCGTTGGGATCACGTTGCGCTCGACGTTTCCGAACGGATTGCCGCCGGGCGTGGGAACGGGGCTCTTTCTCTTGATGGGTTGGGGCGGTCTGATCTCGTGCATTCTCTTGTGGCGCAGCTTCGGATTTCAGTTTGTCAAACCGCTGCTGTTTGGCGGAATCGCCTATACGGTCGGGGCCATCGTGTTGTTGGCTGACTGGCCCGTCTTGATTCCCGGAGTCATCGGCGCGCACGAGTTATGGCACGTCGCCGTCATCGCCGGCCTCAGTTTGCACTGGAGCTTCGTCTTCGACTTCGCCGATGGCTCGCCGGCGTCGAGTGCGGAGAATGAGAGTTCCGCCGGCGACGCGAAATGATGTTCTTGGCGCGATTTGGGGCTCTTGCCCCGCAGGCCCGCAGGCGCCGCAACATGTCAGCCCAGGGCAGCGGCGAGCTACGTCATTTCGCGGAGAGGCTGTGAGTTTATCCAGTCGCGACACCAGCCCGCCAGCGAGGGGTAACAGCTCTAACGGTTTTCCAACAAAGGAATGCGACGTGAAGTCGATGCAGCTGTTGTCCCTCGCTCGCGGGCTGGTGTTGTTTGGGTTGTTGCTGGAATCGATGCGATGTCGATTCTGGCGCGGCGCCGGTTGTTGGAACGGGTCAACGAGATGCGACGTCGGAATGGATCGTTGGTTGCAGCTGGAACGTCTGGTTCACCCGTGCTCAAGCACGGGCCTATGCCGCCTGCGGCGGAGGAGGGCGTGAACGCCCTCGAAGACGTAGAACAGTTGTCCCCAATCGTTTGGCGGCGCGTTTGGTGTTGTTGTCGTGTTTGGCTCGACAAGGGACACGCGCCAACTGCGCAGAAAGGGCGCAACGGTTCGCAGAGGCGAGCTACGTCATTTCGCGGAGAGATTGCTGCGGACCGGTTGGTCGCTTCCCGGCAGGTTGGCGACGACGGAGCCGCGCAGCGCCGCCCTGGATACGGAAACCCCCGACCCCGTCGCTCTGAAAGATTGACGCCCTATTTCCCGTGGCCAAGCAGACGGAGAAACTGTCGATCGCGCTCGCTCAGTTTGTCGATCTCCACCGAGCGCGCGCCGTCGTCGTTGATCAGCTGCACTCGATTTCCCAAGACTCGTTCCAGCGAGGCCCGAATTTTGAACTGGCCCGTGCTGTCCACCCAAAGGCGCGTGAGCTTCCCTTTATCGCCGGCGCGTGTCGCCCCGGCGATGAGAAACTTCGCTAATTCTTCGGCCGTGATGGCGAATCCCACGCCTTCGATTCTGCCCTTCAAGGCCACCATCCCGATCACCGTTCCCTGCTCATTGAAGACTGGCCCGCCGCTGGACCCGGGGTTCACAGCGGCCGACGTCTGCATGTAATCAACGCCTTCGAATCGTCGCTTGGCGTTGCTGACAATCCCTTCGGTGAGTGTTTGGTCGAGCACCAATTCTCCAAGGCCGGGGTTGCCGATCACGACAACTCGCTCGCCGCTCTCCACGGCTCCGCTGATGAGCAACCGTGTTGGTTTTAGCTTCGAGACAATTTTCAACAGGGCCATGTCTTTGGCGACATCAACTCGAACAACCTCCGCGGTGCGCTTGTGGGGTTTCGAGTTCGGAGTCGATTGAAAATAGACCCAGTTCTGCGATGTGTGGCTCACGCAATGGGCGCACGTCAGCACATATCCGTTCTCGCCCACCGCGAACCCTGTACCGGACCCTTCTTCATTGGCGACGATCACAACGGATGTGGCGAACTCGCGAGAGATCTCTTTGGGCGACATCGGGTCACCGCCCACGTCGCCGGCCAAAGCCGTCAAGTCTTTCAGCGGCGCCGGGTCCGCTTTCTTCACAGACTTCGGCGGCCGAGGCGACGGGCGGGGGCGCGTGGACCGCGACGTCCTGACGGATGCGCGCGACAAGTCGAGCGCCGCTTTCACGAAATGCTGCTGATCCGCAATCCTCAGATCGAACACAAGGTTCTCGCCGTTGGCGGAAAACCACACGTCAGCGACTTCGCCTTGCGCCACGATGGCGGGTATTGCGCGGCATAGACTGGGGATCTCCGCTCCCATTTTCGTATCAAAGAAGGCGGCCGAACCCGACCCGGGTGATGCTGCGATGTTGCGTTTCGGGTGAAAGGCAATCGTCGTCGGCGTCGCGATTTCCTTCATCTGAAAAACCAGCGGCTCGGCGTCAAGTTTGTCGACCTGCAGCGCCTGAAGTTGTTTTGACTGCGACGGAGATCCCGCGAAGGACAGAAACACGACGCGACCGCCGTCGGGTGTGAGTCGCAGGCCTTGGCAGTTTCCACCAGCATTCAACTTGACCTCGCGGATGATCGGCTCGCCCGTGCGCGTCAAGTCGTAGCACAGCAACCAATCCAAGCTCCCGTACGTGGGCGTGATATGCCACCGCTGCGGGTTGAGTATCAGCCGTGAGCCGCGACGGTAAATATCGTGGTACCCGACCAGGAGGTAACGTCCATCGGGACTCACCTTCATGTATTCGCCGAGAAACTCCGGGTTGCTCTTCGACTTTCCGGTCCGCTCGTCGACGACCAGGAATTGGAATCGAGGAATCTCGATGTCCGCTTTGTAACTGACGTACGAAACTGGCAGTGTCGGGTGCAAGACGATGTCGATCGCCTCCAAGCCGGGCAG
>JASMLW010000333.1 GCA_030748485.1 Pirellulaceae bacterium | reverse complement strand
CCAGAATGCGTTCGGTGGCGATCCAACGATCTGCGATGATTCCCAAAAAGAGCGGGGTGATGATGCCCGCGATGGGTCCAACCGAATATGTCCAGGCGAAATCCTCGGACTTGAATCCGATCGTTCCCAGGTAGGAAGGTGCGGTGACGTACCAGGCGCCCCAGATGAAGAACTGGATAAACATCATGATCGTGAGGCGCAGCCATACCGCAAACGGACTATTCATGAGTCGGCTCGAAATCGAATTCAGATGGATGGGGAAGTTGGCGGGCGGGACGAGATGGTCCGGAGTGCACGGCAGAACCAAAGCGAGCTCGTTTAACACTCGCCGCCGCCACGAGTTAAGTCGGCGATTGTAAACCACACGCGGCGGTTACAAAAGCATTGGCGCCGCACGTACGCCGAGGAAGTCGACAAAGGGCAGCGGCCGACTTCGTCGGTAGCTAACAGAATGAGCCGCCCAATTAGCCGTCCAACTCGACTTGATCGTTGACGCCCAACGGCGACAGCCGTGGATAAGTGTTGTGTTGAATGGGGGATACGGACCATTTAGCTCGCGCGGAATCGTCACTCATTTTGAAATTGCCCCAAAGTATTGGGGCACATCTCCTTTGTGTCTTCGTGGCTTTGTGTGAGAACAAAAGGAATCTCACACAAAGCCACGGAGGCACGAAGACGACTGTCGCGGATTGGGTCCGGCGATCTCCAAACGTAGCTGGCTAACTCAGAATATCTTTGACGACCTTGCCGGCAATATCGGTGAGTCGATAGTCGCGGCCCTGGAAGCGATAGGTCAAGCGTTCGTGGTCGACGCCCAGTTGGTGCAAGATGGTCGCCTGCAGGTCGTGTACGTGAACTGGATTCTCGACGACGTTGACGCTGTAGTCGTCGGTGGCTCCGTACGCCATCCCGCCCCGCACTCCGGCGCCGGCCATCCAATAAGTGAAACAATTGGGGTGATGGTCGCGGCCGTATACCTGTTTCGTCAGTTTCCCCTGACAGTAGATCGTCCGCCCGAACTCGCCACCCCACACGACGAGCGTGTCGTCGAGCATACCGCGTTGTTTGAGGTCGCGCAGCAAGGCGGCGGTCGGTTGATCGGTGTCAGCGCACTGGGCCGGCACCTGCTTCGGCGTGTTGCCGTGAGCATCCCAGCCGCGATGATAAAGCTGAATGAAACGCACGCCGCGCTCGGCCAACCGGCGAGCCAACAGGCAGTTGTAGGCGTACTTGCCGACCTGCGTGGACTGCGGTCCGTACATGTCGAGTACGCTTTGAGGTTCGCTGTTAATGTCGATCAACTCGGGCACGCTGATCTGCATTCGAAAGGCCAACTCGTACTGCGCGATGCGCGTGGCGATCGCCGGATCGCGGAAGCGGTCCGCCTGTTGACTGTTTAACTTGTTGAGCGAGTCGAGCATGCGGCGGCGCTGTTCTCGGGTGACACCGGCCGGGTTGTAGAGATCGAGGATGGGGTCGCCCTGTCCGCGAAACTTCACTCCCTGAAAACGTCCCGGCAAAAAGCCGGCTCCCCAAAGCCGGTCGTACAGCGGCTGGCCCGCTTTCGCTCTGCCGTTGGAGGTCAGCGCCACGAAGGCCGGCAGATTCGCGTTGTCGCTGCCCAGCCCGTAGCTGACCCACGAGCCCATGCTCGGCCGGCCGGCGATGACAGACCCGGTTTGAAAGAGGGTCGCCGCCGGGTCGTGATTGATCGCTTCAGTGTGCATGCTCTTGATCACGCAAACATCGTCGATCACCTTCGCCAAGTGCCGCAACGGCTCGCTCAACCAGATTCCCGATTCACCGTGCCGCGCGAACTTCATCGTGCTCGGCGCGACCGGAAACGACTTTTGACCGGACGTCATCGTCGTCTTGCGCGCGTCCGGATAGACCGACTTCGGCACCTCTTCGCCGAACCGCTTGGCGAGCTGCGGCTTGTAGTCGAACAGGTCCATCTGCGCCGGGCCGCCGGACTGAAAGAGGTAGATGACGCGCTTCGCCCGCTGGGCGAAGTGAGGCAAGTCGGCGAAACCACCGGCGGCGTTGCGCGGTCGCTCGTCCGCCTCGACCAGCGAACCGAGCGCGACCGCGCCCAGACCTAGCGTGCTCTGCTGGAGAAAAGCGCGACGAGTTTGGTGAGCCGCAAGTTGATTCAGAGTATTCATGTCAATTCTGCGTGATCGATTCATCGAAATTCATGATCGTGTTGGCCACCAGAGTGTAGGCGGCCAGTTCGATCGCATTGAGAGTGGCGTCAAACGGCTTCTCGCCAACCGCCAGCAACTCCTTCGCGGCCTCCGGCTGGCGTTCGTAGTCGCGTCGATAGTCGGCGAGGTCCGAGGTCAGCAATTCCAACTCGCGCGGACTTGGCGGGCGACTGGTCACCAACCGGAATGCCCAGGCGACGCGCTCCGAGGGCGACAAATCCTCCCGTTTCACCATTCGCTCGGCGAGCAACCGGGCGGCCTCCATGAATGTGATGTTGTTCATCAACGTCAACGCTTGCAGCGGCGTTGTCGTCTGGTCCGTTCGCACAATGCAGGTTTCTCGCGCTGCCGCGTTGAACGTCATCATGGCGGGCGGCGGCACGGTGCGGCGCCAGTACGTGTAGAGGCTGCGGCGGTAAAGCTTGTCGCCCTTGTCCTGCTGGTACTTGGCGTTGGAGATGCTCCGCCAGATACCTGGCGGCATGTAGGGTTTCACCGAGGGTCCGCCGATTCGTTCGACCAACAGCCCGCTCGTCAAAAGCGCCGCGTCGCGAATCGCGTAGGGCGAAAGCCGCTTGCGGGGTCCGTGAGCGAGCAGGCGGTTTTCCGGATCGCGCTGCAGCAGCGCCGGCGGCGCGGCCGAGACTTGCCGATACGTCGCGCTGGTGACGATGAGCCGGTGCATGGCTTTGACGTCCCAGCCGCGGCGGATGAATTCGGTTGCCAGCCAGTCGATCAACGCCGGGTGGCTCGGAGCCTCGCCCTGCATGCCAAAGTTCTCACTCGTCTTGACCAATCCTATTCCGAAGTGATGTTGCCAGATGCGATTGATGGTGACGCGGGCGGTCAGCGGGTGAGTCGGGTCGACCAGCCATTGAGCCAGCCCCAGGCGATTGCGGGGCCACTCGTCATTCCAGGATCCCAACGCGGGCGGTGTGGCCGGTTCCAGTTTCTCGGACTTGTCCGGCTGATCGTACATGCCGCGCCGCAACACGTAGGTGTCTCGCACTGTGGTGTTCTCGTGCAGGACCATGACCGTGTCGGGCTTGCCGCTTTGCGGGCGAGGCACGGACGTTTGCTGGATGCGGATCTTGGGTGGTTCAGGCACGACAAACTGCGCCTCGTCGGCGGACAACTCGGGCCAACTCTTCGGCACCTGAATAAACGGCGGACTGTTGCCGTTGTTGGGACCGAGGCCGGCCTCGGCGATGTTGTTGAAAAAGGCGAACAGCCGATAAAAATCCTTCTGAGCGATGGGGTCGTACTTGTGCTCGTGACATCGCGAACACGTCAGCGTCAATCCCAGGAACATGGTGCCCATCGTTTCCACGCGATCGGCCACGTACTCGACAATCCACTCGTCTGGAATCGAGCCGCCCTCGGAGTTGATGCGGTGGTTGCGATTGAAACCGGTAGCGACTTGTGTGTGGAAATTGCGATCCGGCAACAGGTCGCCCGCCATCTGCTCAATGACAAACCGGTCAAAGGGCTTGTTCTCATTCAGCGCGCCGATCAACCAGTCGCGCCAGACCCACATGTATCGCAAGCGGTCGTTCTGGTAACCGTCGGTGTCCGCGTACCGCGAAGCCTCCATCCAGTCGAGCGCCATGTGTTCGCCGTAGCGTTGGGAGTCGAGTAGTCGATCGACGGCCCGCTCGTACGCTTGCGACGAGTCGTCGTTGAGAAATGAGTCGAGTTCCGCAAGCGTCGGCGACAACCCGGTGAGATCAAACGTGACGCGCCGCAGCAACGTCGCCTTGTCGGCCTGTGGAGACGGAGCCAAGCCTGCTCGCTCCAGTCGCGCGAGCACGAACCGATCGATGCCGTTGCGCGGCCAGCGGGTATCTTTCACGGCGGGCAACGCCGGCGGCGTGGGCGAGACGAACGCCCAGTGGCGGTCGCCCTCCGGCCACGCTGCGCCGGCCTCCAGCCACTGGACCAACTTGGCGCGGTCCCGGGGACGCAGTTCTTGCGAGGAATCCGGCGGCGGCATCCGCTCGTCCGGATCGTCACTGGTGAGACGTTTGAGCATCTCGCCGGAGGTCAGCACGTTGGCCTCGATCGCCGAAGCGCGGTCGTCCAGCCGCAGCTCTCCCTCGCGCGCAGTGGCGTCGGGCCCGTGACAGCTGTAACAGGCGTCCGACAACACCGGCCGAATCTCTCGTCCAAAGTCCAAATCCGCCGCCACGAGAACTGACGCTGGACCGGCGAACAAGACGACCGCCAGCCCTAGAGAGAAACCGCCCGCGATGGCTTGCAGACGCGCCCGCGGAGGTCGCTGCCGATGGAATGGTCTTTGTCTCTTCATCACTTCCAACACGCTCTCTCTGGTTTCTAACAAGCGGGGATGTAGTCAGTAGTTTAACTAACATCCCAACCGGTGTCGTCGGCGACACCCATTTGGCGTGCCCCGTGAAAATCGCGGCTCGCTGACGGGCAACGCCCGCCGCGCCCTGAGGAATGCTGAAGAACGCTGAGGAATGTCAGCCACGCCGGAGTCGCAACCACTATCGCAGGATGTCAATCCTACAGTCCGGCAACGCTTTCTTGATCTGTTCGAGTCCGCGTTGAGTTACCCGCGTGTCGCGAACATTCAGTTCGTGGAGCTTGGGCAGTCTTCGCAGTGGTAAGAGTCCCGCATCGGTGACCGGCGTGTGATTGAGCGTCAGCTGCTCGAGATTCGAGAGCTCCGAGAGCGACCCGACTCCGGCGTCGGTCATCGGAATACCGTACAGGCTGAGCAACCGCATTTTCGACAAGCCGCTGAGATGTTTGAGCCCGGCGTCGGTGACCCGAGTCGACCTCAGATCGAGCCAGGAAAGCTGTTTCATGTTCTTAAACGAAGCGACCCCCGCGTCGGCCGTCTGAGTCGCACAAAGGTAAAGCGTTCCCATCTTCTTCATGTCCTGCAGATGCACCAGGCCGGCGTCTCCGACGCGCGTCCAATTCAGGCTCAGCAAAGTGAGTTCCTTCAGACCCTTCAAGTTCTCGAGTCCAGCGTCTGTGATGTTGGTTCGCTCCAGCGCGAGGCCCTTCAATCCCGTGAGAGGCTTGAGGTGGACGAGCCCGGCGTCGGTCAGATTCCTGCATCCGTTGAGAGTCAGAAGTTGCAGCGACGTGAGCGAGCCGATCAATTCCATCTCCGCATCGCTGATCGCCGAGTTTGTCAGGTTGGCTTTTGTCGCCTTGCCATCGGTCACTGTGATCTTGCCGCCGAGTTCCCTTAGCCGATCGATCGCGACCTGCTGAGGATCCGTTGCTCGCTGCTTCAGCGCGATCTTCAGAAGCGCCTTCAGTTGCGCAACCTCTTTTTCCAACCGCGCCACACGCGTTTGCAAATCGGGTGACTCGGCCTCGGGTCTGACGAGCTCTTTCCGCGCGCTGACGATGTGCGCGTGCCGCCCGTTGCCTGAAGCATCACTCACAAAGTCGCCGTCGCGTTCAGAGAAACGGTAGAGGACCAACGTCTGGTCGTCGGACTCGAACGCAGTCGGCGGCGTGAAGCTCTGCTTGAAGCGAACGGTCGTGGAAATCCGCACCTTGTCGATGTTTCCATGGAGGTACTTCGTGGGCTCTCCACCTCCGCCGGGATCCGCTCCGATCATGAAGGGGTGTTTCGACTTATTGAACTCGCCAATCGTCTCGCCGCCCTGTAGCTCGCCGCCGACGTACAGCCGCAGTTCCTTTCCATCAAAGACGCCGGCGACGTGAACCGGTTTGTCTCGACCGATCGATTTGGTTGCTTTGATGGTGGCGTACCCGCTATTGCCTTCTCGACCGTCGTTGACGTGAAACGAGCAGTATCCATTGGCGACAGAGAGACCCAGGCCCGAGCCGTTGAAGTCGCCCATGATCGAACCGCGATACAGGGATGACACGATCGCTTCGAACGTGATCGGATGACTGCCGTCGTATCGCAACTTGGGGACAACCAGATGCCGCTCGGCTGAGAATTTGATCGGCGCGACCGAAAGCCGACGTTTCCCTGCTGTGGCTTTTGGCTCAGCAACCACATCTTGAGCAGCCAGCGGCGCGGCAAGCAGGGCGAGAACCAACGGCAGAGACCGATAACTCATCTTGAACATCGCGTATCTCCTGAAATGCGGCGAGGTGGCCGGTCGATCACAAAGCGCCGTACGTCGCTCAGTATACGTCGCTCAGTATACAGACGAACTGGCCGCCGCGACGGATTCGCGGAGGCGGAGGCTGTCGCTCGCCACGCCCTACTCGATCGGGAAATCGGGAAATTGTAAGAACGTTGTAAATGCGTTCACGAGAGGTGGGTGTGCATCACTCCCATGGCGGTCGTGACGACAATGGCTACCGCGCCCGCAATCATTAACGCCCATTCGAAAGGCATCGCTTTCGACAGCCGCCACAACAGAGCTGTGAGGCAGCCATAGAAAACAAACAGCAACGGTGCGATTCCGGCGACGCCACCTGCCGGAATCAACGGAGCCGCAGTTTCCTGTCGACGGAAACTGTGGGCGGCGAGACTCGAACTCGCCGCGATGTTAGATGGAACGTCCATTGTCGCGACTTCGTCGCGAAGTCCCGCCAGGCAGGCAGGACCTACCACGTGGACGACCTGTGTTGAATCGGCTCGTGTTCAATTCGAGGCAGCTTACTGCTTGTGGGGTTGAGGATTTGGGATTTTCCCTGGTTGGATTCCAGCGACCAACGGGAGCGGACGAACGAGGTCCGAGCGGCAGCTCGCTTTGTGGTTGGCACCCGTCATTCTCCGAGTGCCGCCCGCGGTTCCGCTGACGTGTTCGCGGCTACGACATCTGTTTCGCGCCGTACTTGTGGACGAGCGAAATCAACTGGCCGCGATCGATCGGCTTGGTCGTGTAGTCGTCGCAGCCGGCGTCGATGCATTTTTCGCGATCACCCATCATGGCGTGGGCGGTGAGCGCGATGATGGGCGTGTCGCAGTGAAGCGAGCGAAGCTTGGCAGTGGCGTCGTAGCCGTCCATCACGGGCATCTGAATGTCCATCAGGATTACGTCAAACGGTGCGTCGCCAGAGTTCTCCACCATCGCCAACTCGACCGCCTCGGCGCCGTTGTTGGCGACCGTCACCACCGCGCCGGCTCGTGACAGTACGACGGAGATGAGCCGTTGGTTGTCGACGCCGTCCTCGGCGAGCAGCACGCGGCAACCGTCCAGAGCCGTCGGCTCAGAATCCTCCACAGCCGCCCGCGTTGGCTTGCAGAGATATGGAAGCGGGCTGTCGATCATCTGGACGTCGCCAAGCGGTCCGGTCGAGACGGAGAGCGTGAAGGTGCTTCCGCGCCCGGGCTCGCTGCGCACGCCGATTCCGCCGCCCAACGATTCGGCCAGTCGCTTGCTAATCGTCAGACCGAGCCCCGTGCCTCCGAATTCCCGCGTCGTCGAAGTGTCCGCCTGTGAAAACGGCTGGAAGAGCACGTGCAATTGCTGGGGGCTGATACCGATGCCCGTGTCGGTGACTTCAATCTGCAGAGTCGGGTTCGAGGTCGCCGCATCGACCGTCCTGGCCACTACGTCGACTTGGCCGGCGTTGGTGAACTTGATGGCGTTGCCGATGAGGTTGATGAGAATCTGCTTGAGCCGCGTAGGATCGGTCTCAATGCGCTCCGGCAACGGACCGCTGCAGCCGATTGACAAGCGAATGTTCTTATTGGACGCCCGCACCTGCATCAGCTCATCGACATCGGACAGAATCTGGTGCGGCGAGCAATCGACTCGTTCGATCTGTAAATGGCCGGATTCGATTTTGGACAAATCGAGAATGTCGTTGATGATTTCGAGAAGATGTTCGCCGTTGCGGTTGATCGTCTGCAGAGCGGCGACGTCTTGTTCGTCGGAAGTTCTGCCCATCATGAGTTCCGAGAATCCCAGGATGGCGGTCATCGGCGTGCGAATCTCGTGGCTCATGTTGGCCAGAAACTCACTCTTCGACCGCGTAGCCGACTCGGCGATCTGCCGCGCCAAGTCCAGTTCGGCGACCGCAGTCTCGAGGTTCTTGGTGGCCAGCTTTTCCAGTTCCAGCGCATCGGTCATCCGTTTTTCACGATCGGCGAGTCGATCGACCATCGTGTCGAACACCATCGCCACTTTGCCGATCTCATCGCGGCCGGTGATTCCGGTGGCGCAACTGTAATCTCCGTCAGCCACCTTGCGGGCGCTGGCCTCCAGCTTGCGTAGTTTTCGCACGGCGAACTGGATCACTAGCCAGTAGATCAGCAGAAACGCAATGGCGAGAGTGACGAAATGCGACCAGAGATTGCGCTTGGCGGTCGCCAGTGAGCGGCCCTGTACGACGCTGCCCGGCAACTTGATGCTCATGATTCCCCGCAGGTCGCCCACTTCGTATCCAAACGCCGTATCGTAACCAGCTTGGATCGTGTCCGGCGCGGCGGCTCGTTTTCCGTGGCACTTCAAGCAGTACTCTTCGGTCCATATCGGACGTGAGTAATGGTAGTAGGAGTCGCCTTCGTCGGTGTCGTATTGGACGAATCGCTCCTCCACCTGCGGGTTGTCTCGATAGAACCGCATCGCCTCCATCTCAATCGCGTCAGCTTGGTTAGCCGAGTTGCGGGGGCGGTCCGAGACATTGTTGAACTCCATGCCGGAGTCCGTCCAATTCTTGAAGTCCTCCGAAATGCGGCTCAACGCGTGAGCCGGCAGGAAGCCGAGCGTCTTGTTGTTCAGCGGCAGACCGCTGTCGAGAAACTGATGATGATAGACGCGGCGCGTCGCCATCAGGACGCCGCGGATGTTGTCCGCTTCATTGCGGAGGTCGTCGCGAACTTGCTGCTTCGACGATTCGTAGTCGCTGACGATCGTCCACGCCAACGAGACCCCCAGGACGGCGAGCAGAATCAGAATGATTTTTGAGTGAAGTTTCATCGCACCGCCGTTTTCGCACTCGTCCAAACAGGGCGTCTTCATCACTCGTCGTCATCGCCAAAGTGTGCCCCGCGCGGTCGCCGTTGTTGCTAACACCGCACGAAAACATAGGTTGTCGTGTCTGACGTTTGGCGGGCGTCGCCACAAGTTGTTTGCGTTTGGCGTTCGGTAACCAACAAAACCGGCACAACCGGCGTTTTGCGAACAGCGCGCCTCGCAACGACGTTCCATTCCCGCGCCGCCCCGCGCGACCGCGTTCCGACGATTCCAACGAAATGTTGGAACGCGATTGCGCGGGGCGGCGCGGGAGTGGAGAATCGGGTTGCAGCTGCAACGTCTGGTTCACCCGTGCTCAAGCACGGGTGGACACGCGTCCGGGCTGCATCCCAACGTTCCACACACGCGTCGCCCCGCGCCACCGCGTTCCAACGATTCCGCCGGGGCTGCAACGACGTTCCATTCCCAATCCGCCCCGCGCGACCGCGTTCCAACGAATCCCGCCAATCACTTCCGTTGGCGGAGAAGATGCTGTTTTTGCCGTTCGAATGGCGGCATAATGGCCGTCGCTGTACTCCGATTGGACGACTCAACCTTGGGCGGATCGACTGATGAAATCACTTCAAACAACTTCTTTGTGCCTGCTGACCCTCGCCGCATCCATCAGCGGAGGCTCGCTGCGGGCGGCCGACGAGATCACATACCAGGAAGACGTCGTCTACGGACGCGTCCACGGCGCGGCGCTGGTGGCGGACGTCGCGTTTCCGAAGTCCGATAAGAAGCTGCCGGCCATCATCTCGGTCCACGGAGGTCGCTGGCGGGGCGGTCACAAAAAGGATGGATCGACGATCAAGGTGCAGCAGTGGGCCGGCTTCGGCTTCTACTCGATGTCGATCGACTACCGTCTGGTCGGCTGCTCGCCAGCGCCTGCCTGCTACCAGGATATGCAATGTGCAATCCGTTACGTTCACGCCCACGCCGACGAGCTGAATGTTGACACGGAGCGAATCTTTCTGATGGGCCAGTCCGCCGGTGGCCACATGGTCTCGCTCGCCGCTACGCTCGGCGACGGACCGTTCCGCCGCACAGGCGGCTGGGAAAAGGCGAGCAATGACTTTCGCGCGGTGATCAGCGTGGCGGCCAACTACGAACTGACGACGCTCAGCTGGGGCAACATCTGGACTCCAGCCAGCGGCGATGCGATCGCGGCGCGGAAGTTGGCGTCGCCCGTCAATCACGTCAAGAAGGAAATGAAGCCGATCCTGATCCTGCATTCCGACAACGATCGCTCCGTTCCCATCGACAACGCCCTGATGATGATCGATGCGCTGAAGAAGGCGGATGCGGCGCACGTGTTCCATCGCTACGAAAAAATGGGCCACATGGGTATCAACGACGAAGTGATCAAGCGCTCGCTGGAATTCATTCGCGAGCAGTCGGGCGAGCCGGACAAGGATTAGTATCCGCATGGTGCGATCCATTCTCGACAGCGTTGCCCTAGGTTGTTTGCGGGCCACCCGCGTTCTCTCAATCCGACGGAGGCCAGCGTGCTTAGCTATCGCGCTCAACTAAATCTTCTCGCCGGCCTCTTGCTCCTCGCCGCTTCCGCGCGCGGGCAGACCGGGCCGGAGACGGAGAAACGTTTCCCGGCGTTGATTGTTCCCGACGGTTTCAAGGCGACACTCTTCGCCTGTGATCCTTTGGTCGAATACGCGTCGGTGATCGCTCTTGGGCCGCGTCCGAAGACGCTCTTCGTCGCGCACGACTACATGACCGGTTTGGGTGTCGAGATCGTGCGGCGCGACGAGATTCGACTGCTCGAAGATACGGACGGCGACGGGTACGCCGACAAGTCGTCCGTGTTCGCCAGAGGATTCAACTCAATCCAAGGACTCGCCAGCCACGGCGAGTTCGTATACGCGATGCACGCGCCGCTGCTGACGTCCGTGCGCGACTCGGACGGTGATGGCGTGGCCGACGAGAGAAAGGACATCGTCGTCGGGCTCGGATTGCCTCCAGAAGAAAACGACAACCGGCTTCACTGCGCCAACGGCGTTGTCGTCGGGCACGATGGCTGGCTGTATCTCGCACTCGGTGATCGCGGTTGCGACGTGAAGCGCCCGGAAGGTGACCGGCTGCTATTCCAGCAGGGTGGAATCCTCCGCTGCCGCCCCGACGGAACAGACCTGCACGTCTTTTCGGGTGGAATGAGAAACATCTACGACGTCGCGCTCGACGACCAACTCAACGTGTTCGTCCGCGACAACGAGAACGACGGCGGCGATTTCATGATTCGAGTCTGCCACAGTTTTCACGGCGCCGATCACGGCTACCCGTATCTATACTACGAGCGACCGGGCGAGGCGATGCCGCCGATCGCCGATTTGGGGCGCGGTTCTTCCGCCGGCGGCGTCTGCTATTTGGAGCCCGCCTTTCCACCGCAGTTTCACGGCTCGCTGTTCTTCTGCGAGTGGGGGCGATCGGTCGTCCGCTACCCGCTCGACCGCGGTAGCTCCGGCTTCCGCGAGACGAAGGAGATCCAGTTCGCCGCGGCCGCCGAAAGTGATCCGTATGGGTTCAAGCCGACGGACGCGATTGTCGATCGCGATGGATCGCTACTGATCTCCGATTGGTGCGACGGCCAACGTCCCAAGCGAGGACGCGGGCGAATCTATCGCCTCTCGTGGAGCAACGCCTCACCAACGGAGATCCCCCAAGACATTTTTGACCAGCTCGACTCACCAAGCCAGCACGTCCGCATCAACGCTCAGCGGCAAATCGCTAGATCTGCTGAGGGCGGAAAGCGAATTGCCCAGGCCATCGCCGACGATCGACTCGGCTACCACGGAAAGCTGCACGCGGTCTGGATTCTCGCCGGCGAGGGCGAACTGGAGTTGCTGTTGTCGATGGCGGCGGACGAGGATGATGCGCGCGTGCGGGCTCAATGCATCAAGGCGATCGCGGACTTGACCGACCCGATCATCGCCAATCATCGTTTGGATGCGGGGCGCGGGTCGACGGCTGTCGCCGAGCAGTTGGCGAAGATCGCGGCTGATGACGATCCGCGAGTTGTCTTGGAGGCTGTCGTTGCGATGGGACGTTTGCGATGGGACGGCGCGCCGCGGTGGTTGGCCAATCACGTCAGGAAACCCGACGGAGCGCTCGCGCACGCCGCCGCGCAGACGCTTCGCAGATGTGGCAATTGGCCCGACGTTCTTCAGCTACTCACCGACGATTCCTCCGACGACGCCACGCTTGTCGGCGAGATTGCCTTCCGCGCCGTCGCGTTGCAAAGCGATGAACAGGTGGTCGACGGCTTGATCGAGTTGCTTGAACGCGACGACGACGAGCGGCGTCGCGGCAATTACGCCGACGCGCTCGGCCGCGTCTACAAACGCCCCGAACCGTGGGTTTACTGGGGATTTCGTCCGGCTCAGCGCAAGCCGAACACGGTCGCGTGGTCCCGAACGGAACCAATCGCCGCCGCGTTGTCGGGCGCTTTGCGCGACCGCTCACACCTCGTCAGGCAAGCGTCTTTGTCGCGCATGCTTCGCGAGCGGATCGCCGTCGATTCCCCGGCGCTCACTCGTTGGCTCAACGAAGATCCGAGCGACGAACACGCCGCCACAATGCTCACCGCATTACGTCGGGAATCGACCGATCCATCGCGCGACGCGCTCGAACGCTTTGTCCGAAACAAGAGAGGATCGGACGCCAATCGGTTGGCCGCACTGCGGATACTGGTCACCGGTCTAACGGCCGCCAGCGAGCCGGGCCTGCTGAAGTTGGGTGTTGAGTTGGAAGACGGTTCGGTTTTGGCGAGAGTAATTGAAGAGCTTGGTCAACGGCCCAAACTGAACGCCAACAAGTTGCTGGTCGGCAAACTCGACTCGCGGATCGCGGCGGTCCGCACGGCGGCGGTCGCCGCGCTGTCTCGCCGTGGAGCCGATCAGCTCACTCCACATCTCGCCTCGCTTCTGCGGGACGCGTCTCCTGAGATTCGCCGCGCTGCGGCGCTCGCGGCCGGCGAGTTGAAACACGCGGCGTCGGTCGATCGATTGCTCGAACTGGCGACCGACGATTCTTCGCCCGCCGTGCGCGGCGCGACACTGACAGCCCTGCGGCGGCTGAGCAACAAACGGGCGGCGGCGCTGGCGGCCGCCGCACTGGAACATCCCGAAAGCCAACTCGCCGCACTCGACTACCTGAACGCCTTTGGCGACGAGCAGCAACTTGCGGCGTTGGTCGCGTTCGCCCAGACAAACCGTTCGGCCGAGCATCTGGTCGGGGCCGTTCGCGCACTCGGCGAGTGGCGAGACCGCGGGCCGGAGAAACGCGGCGAATTGGATCGCGCGATCGCCGAGATTCACGGTAGCAGCGGCTCGTTGATCGGCTGGGCTGTCTTCGGTCCCTTTGACGAGTCGACCAAACTGGCGACGGCCAACCTGGACGCCGACTCGCTGTGGCGGATCGGAACCGGCATTGACGCCACCGTTTCGCAGAGCCAGCCGGCGGCGGATGTCGTCTACTTCGCAAAGACTGAGATCGCGGTCGCCGAAGGCATGCCGATCGAGATTCTGGCGAGTGGACGGTCGCTCCAATTGTGGCTCAACGGCAAGTCGATTCACCGCCGAGCCGCCGCGGGTGGTTTTCAACCAGACTCGGATCGCGTGCAGGCCGCATTGCGCCCGGGTGTGAATGAGATCGTCGCGCGAGTGGCCGCGGCGGGCGGTGCGGCGCGGTGGCATGTCCGGTTTCGCGCGAAGGCGTCCAAGGCCGAACACGAGCGGCTGGCGGCGGCGGCGCTGCGCAGTCGAGGCAATGTCGCTCGCGGTCGCGAACTGTTCCTCAACAAAGAGAAATCGCTCTGTTTGAAGTGCCACCGACTCGGTTCGGAAGGCGCTTCGATCGGACCCGATCTCACCGCTGTCGGCAGGAGGTTTTCGCGAGTTCATCTGGTCGAGTCGTTGCTTGAGCCCAGTCGCAGCATCGCCCCGAGTTACGCAACGGTGGCGATACGCACGACCGACGGTCGGCTCATCTCTGGTGTGAAAGCGAAAGAGACGGACCGAGTGCTGACGATCGGGGACCGCGAAGGAAAACTCCACGAACTCGCCCCAGACGACATCGACGAACTGCAAGTGCAAAAGACGAGCACGATGCCGGACGGGATCGAAAAGCGTCTGTCAGAGCGCGAGTTTATCGACCTGATCGCCTTCCTCACTTCGCAAAAATGACGGGCGCGGGCGATTGCGCGACCGCGTCTAGTTTTGCAGCGGCACGATGGGCGTTTCCCAGCCGGCCAGGTCTTGGGGCTTGAGGTTCGCTTTGCGGCGACCGCGGCCTCGACGCCAAGTCGCGTTGTACTCGCCAACAAAACTGACATTCGCTTCAGCGGCGATCTTTTCCTCGAGGCCGGCGCCCCAGAAGCAGGCGTTGATCAGCAGCCGGCGGTAGCCCTCGTTTTCGATGTCGTTCGAGGCTCCGTAGGTGCTGGTGAAGACACGCCCCTCATTGCCGGACGCCCCGCGGTAGCTGCGCGTCCAAGCTCCCGGGACGGGAGGCATTTTAGGATTCGCCTTTGAGTCGATCTCCATGCCGACGAGCGGTTGCGCCATCGCCAGAACCGTACTCGGCTCCAACGGGTTCGCTTTGTAGCCGCCGCATTGGGCCCACATATTCTCGACACCGCGAAGAATCGGATGCTTGGCCTGGGCGGGCACGATCGTTAGCCGCGTACTGGAGCGGTGGTTGCCGCCGTAGTGGCCGGCCCATTTCTCTCCCAGCACTTGCCGCCCAAACCCGTCCTTGTACTCTTTGCCGCCATAGCCGTTGGAGTATTTCGCGAACTTGCTGTTGTTGGGAATCTTGAACCCGTGCGTGGCGGTCCTCAATCCGACGATCGGCCCGCCGCGTCTCAGGTAGTTTTCGAAGTGCGTCATCTGGTCGTCCGGCCAATTCTGAAAGCGAGTAAAGATGACCATCAGATCGGCCGACTCCAGGGCCTCCAAGCCGGGAACGTTATTGTGTCCCGGCCGGATGACGCCCTTATCGTCGACGCCGAACAGCACGGTGCACTTGAAGCCGTGGTGTTTGGCCAGGATTCGCGCCAGCGCCGGTAAGGTCTCTTCGGAGCGGTATTCGTGATCGCTGGCGATGAAGACGATGTGCTTGCCGGCTCCCGCTCCCGCCTCACCTTGATATGTCAACGGCTCGGCGTGCAACACGGGACAAACTCCAAACAGCAGTGCGATCGTAGAAAAAATGGCGAGCCGCATCGAAGCACCTCTTCAAAAGTAATCGTCCTATTCGATCCACGCGAGTCGATCCACGCGAGCAATCGAACTCGACCTAGCATAGCAGCACGTTGCGCTCGACGCGCCGGTCCGAGTCAACTGCGCAGATGTTTGTCGAGGAATTCGTAGGCTTGGCGGCGAGCAGCGGGCGGAAAGTCGTGCGGGCTGTCAGGATAGATCGCCCGCAGGTCCGCTTCCCGTTGGAAGAGTCGATAGATAGGCTGAGCCGAGCGGATGACATCGCGGACGCCGCCGGCGTCAAAGTCCGAATCGCGTTCGGCGGCGACCGCCAGGAAAGGCCGCGGAGCAAAAGCGGCGACGATCTCGGTAAAGTCGAAGGGAACACGGTCCGCATCGCTGCCGAAGTCAGCCTTGATGCGCGGCATGTAACGAGGACCCGTCCAACTCGGCACGTCGTCTTTGTGGAAGCGAGTGAATCCACAGCTCGACACGACGACTCGCAACCGCGGATCGAAGGCGGCGGTGAACCTCGCATTGTGCCCGCCCAATGAATGTCCAATCACGCCGATGCGGTTCGAATCAACCTGCGGCAGCGACTGCAGGAGATCGACGGCTCGCACGTTGTCCCAAATCGCTTTCATCGTGCCGCTGGCATATTCGGGGTTCGCCGCGAAATCGTATTTGTGTTCGCCGAGCGACGGATAGTCGGGTATCAGCACAACGTAGCCTCGTCGAGCCAATTCGATTCCGTAGTGCATGTTGGCTTTCCCGGCCAAACCGGCGGGCTCATCCTTGCCGGCCTTCGTCGTTTGATGAAGGCACAAGATGGCCGGCAGCCGCGCGTCATCCGCCGCCCGTTCGGGATAGAGCAAGGTAGCCGGCACACGGTCAAGTGGATCGGACTGAAACGTCAGCTTCTTTCTCCAGAGATCGCCGTCGACCTCGGACTCGATCGTCTTTATATCGAGCGGCGTCCGCTGCGTCGCGCCGGGCAGGCGTCCCATCACGGATTCGAGGTGCGCCACGATGTGTTCGCGCCGCCTCCGCCAATCGTCCTTCGCTCGAATCGCCTGGCGTTTTCCTTGGCCATCGATGTAGTAGGAGAGGTCTTGGTGTTCGCTGTACTTGGGAGGCGGCGGGACCGGCTCGAATCTCCCGACGGGAAATCCAGTTTTATATGAAATGACAAATTGCCCGCCCGGCGTTTGATAGCGAACTTCGCCGCGATTCTCAAAATCAGTCTCGCCGCGATTGCGAATCAAATTGGAGCTGCCGGGCGACAAGAACTCTCCGGCGACGCGAAAGACGATTTCGGTTCGATTGCCCAGTCCGTGTCCGCTGCTCGTGAAGACCTTGCCATCGATCTCCGCTGCAGTAACAAAATGCGGCTGTACGTCTAAACCTGCGCTCCGCATGTTGTCGACAAGCTCCTCCGCGTCTGCGAAGGGACAAGTGCGGTCGTCAACTCCGTGGACGACGATGATCTTCGTCGTCGAGCCCATTCGTCGTCGAGCAGCCAGATGGTTCGGGTGGGCGACAAATCGAATCGCCTGTTCATCGGGGCTGAGGTAATTTTTGCTTTTCGGGTCGCGACTCCACCGCGCGTTTAGACCACTGCCTCCAGGCAGGTTGAAGGCGATGTCGTGACTCAGTTTCTTCATGCCGCACATATCGATCACACAGGCGAACGTCCGCGGCGCCAACTTGACTGCCATTTGCGTCACATTGCCGCCGCCAGAGCCGCCGGTACAGTAGACGCGGCGCGCGTCGTAGGGGCCGTGCTTGCTCAACCCTTCGCGAACAAACCAGAGCGCTCGTAGTGCGTCGAGCGATTGCAGGTAGCCGCAGTCGTACGGCTCGGGATCTTCAATCGACGCCTGGCGTCCGCTCTGCAGGTAGTTGACACAGATGGCGACGACGTTGAGCCGCTTGGCGAGCGCGACGGGGTTGGCGGTTCCCGCGCAGTTTTCCCCACCCCAATTGTGCAGCGTCAGCATCACTCCCGTTTCGGCGTTGACGCTTTTCAACTGGCCTTGAGGATAAACGATGCGGAGCCGAACTCGCCGCGGGCCCGGTCGTTGAGGCCACGATTGCGCGGGGATTTCAACGAAGCCGTCGGCGACAGGCAGAGCCGGCCAGTCGGCCGCCGTCGACGTGCGAACCGCCAGACAGACCAGCGCCGGGATCAGCGCCGGAATCAGCATTGCCAACAGTCGGTTGGTCATGTCGGTCTCAAAAGTTGGGTCGTAGGTGAAGCGAATCGAGGTCCCGCTACGGTTCATCGGCTCCGACAGTCGTCCGCTGCCGGCCGCGCGGCTTTCCATCCCAATCGAGCTTGCAATCGGGGTGCGTGGCGGCTCGCGGGGGAGCGCCTCGCGCATGGAGGTCGCCATCGCGCGGCGATTGAAACATCGAGCCCGACGCGTTGGTGACGTTGCCGTTCAGATGAACTTGCGACTGCTCGCGCGGCGTAATCCGCGCGTCGGTCAGGTTGTTGTGAACCACAACATTCTTCGTCGCAGCCCAGCGAGTTTCGATGGCGTTCGGATAGGAGCCGTTCAGCAAGATCGTGTTGTGCAGGACTTTGGCGCCGGGAGAAACGACGAAGATGCCGACATCGGCGTGCGGAACGGCTCCCTTGTCGACGTAGATGAAGTTGTTGCGAATCACTCCACCGCGATGATCGGGGAACTTCTCCTTCTTCACCAAGCCAAACGCGATCGCCCGGTCGCAATTCACAAACGTATTGTTTTCGCAGATCGTGTCACTGGCTCCGTTCCACATCAGCACGGCGGGGACGTGTTTGTATTTCGCGCCGGGCGGCGTGCGGATGTTGCGAAACAGGTTGTCGCGAATGATCCAATGATCGCCTCCGTGGACATCGACACCGTTGGTGTAGCCGTTCGGGGGACCGGTTTTGGTGTATTCCAGTGTGCAGTATTCGACGATTCCGTTGTCGACTCCGGTTCCGTCGCCTCCGGAGCTGGCCTTGATGAATTGTTCGCCGGCGTCGACCAGTCGGCAGTTGCGGATGTGAACGCGGCGGCACTTCGGCTGAACGGCGATGGGATGGTATCCCACCCAGCCGATCGTCATGTCGGCAACCAACAGACCATCGACGGCGTTCGCCAAGACGCCATGGTGGACGGCGAGATTGTTCATTCCAGCGCCGCGGACAACGACGTCGTCGCTGCGGCCAGTCTCACCTCGCAAGGCGATCTGCTTGAGCCCCTGACCAGCAAAATGAATCGGCCGATGCAGACGATACTCACCCTTGCGGAGCACGATGGTCGTTCCCGACTTGATCGCCGCGACGGCTCGGTACAGCTGTTCGACGTCGTCGACGCGGATCACGCGACCCTGCGGCGCAGGCAACCGCGGCGCGTCGGACGGCGAGCGGGCCTGCGCTGTGGAGCATAGCGTCAGGCAAAGGGCGAGACAGTTGAGAGGTCGGTTCATGTTGGGATCCGCCCGAAAGCTCGAGATTGCGATTCGTTTTCGGCTATTATAGCGGGCGTTCCAGGTCCGCACGCCACCTCCCCTCCAGGCGAGAAAGCAAGATGAAATCGATGCCCCAATTCACCCCACTCGCTGTGGCGACATTCGCGATTCTCAGCTGCTTGGCAAGCCAACGAATGCTCGCCGAAGAAAAACCGAATCTGTTCGCTCCGTCGAAAGACGAGCAGCAATTGCCGTTCGCCATGCACTCCAAGATGGAGCAATTGCCGACGATTCGTGTCGGGCAGGGGGGAGACGCGGCGATGATCGGGCGTGACAACCGCGTCCTGCAGGCCGCCGTCGATTACATCGCCGCGCTCGGCGGCGGCGTGGTGGAAATCGGACCCGGCGAGTACCTGATGCGCGATTCGCTGCACCTGCGGTCGAACGTGACCGTGCGGGGCGTGAAGGGGAAGACGGTGTTGCAGAAGTCACCCGGCCACGTCGCGCCGCTCGTCCTCGACGGCGACTTTGGCCAGCAACAGATCACGGTTGAGGACCCGACTGGATTTGAGGTCGGGTACGGAGTCGCGATCTGGGATAGCCGTTCCGGCGGCTTTCATACAACCGTCGCCCGGATCACGGGCCGGCGAGGCAATACGTTTGCGATCGACAAGCCGCTGATGGCGGATTGCATGGTGCACAACAAGGCCCAGGCGGCGACCGTCTTCCCCGTCGTCAGCGGATACGAGCTGCGCGGGGCGAGAGTCGAGAACCTGGTCATCGAAGGAGACAAAGAAAACAACGAGTACCTGAACGGGTGTCGCGGCGCCGGCATCTTCCTCTACCGAGGCTATGGGACGATCATCCGCGACTGCACCGTGCGAAACTATCACGGCGACGGCGTCAGTTTCCAGCAGTCCAACGACGTCACCGTGCTCGATTGCCAAAGCCACGGCAACACCCACCTCGGTTTTCATCCCGGCAGCGGGTCGCAACGGCCGACGGTGAGGAATTGCGTTGCTCGAGACAACGGGACGGATGGTCTGTTTTTGTGTTGGCGAGTTCGGCACGGACTGTTCGAAGACAACCTGCTCGAGGGCAACGGCCGCTTCGGAATCTCGATCGGACACAAAGACACGGACAACCTGATCCAGAAGAACACGGTGAGAAAGAACGGCCAAGACGGAGTGTTTTTTCGCAAGGAAACATTCGGCATGGCCGCTCACCGCAATCAGCTCAAGCACAACGTCATCGAAGACAACGGCGCGAACGGCGCGGCGGCCGGCATTCGCATTCGCGGGGAAACGGACGGCCTGGTCTTCGAAGGAAACAAGATTCGCGACACGAGACAGGGCGACAAACGGACTCAAACCGTCGGAGTGCTCATCGAACAGCCCGTGCGTGACGTGACGCTCCGCGACAACAAGATTGATGCTGTCAAGCGAGTCGATGATAAGAGAGATGATAAGAGAAAAGAGTAGTCCGTGCTGCGCACCGACCTGGCCGCACTCAGTCGGCGACCACGGCTCGCAACGCGGCTGGCGAACCGACGTATTCGCCGGTGATCGAATTCTCGATCAACACGTCGTTGCCGTGATTCACCAAGAACCATCGTTCGACCTGCTTGCCCGTCCGCGCGTCCCAGCAGATGATCGCCTGCCCAGCGCGGTGGCGGAGCAGCAGCCGTTCGCCGTTCTTGCTGAAACGAATGTAGTTGCGTGCAGTTGTGATGTCCTGGGGCACGCCCCGGTATGAAACTAGTTTCTCGCCCGATTCCAAATCCCAAAGCGACGCCGAACCGCCCGGCGTCACGGTTAGCAGCGTATTCGGTCGGTTGCCGAGGATGACCGAAGTGCGCGAGCGAGGGCGCGTCGACAAGCGATGTGTGGGCTCCCCGGTCGCCGTGTCCCAAATACTCGCCCCGCTGCGTTTGATCGTCACAAGTCTGGCGCCGTCGTCGATAAAGAACGGGTGCTGAATGTTGCCGAAGAACTCGAACGGATACTGCTTGTCCGTGCGCGTATTCAGCAGCTCGCCGGTCACTGAATTCCACAAGGCCACCGTATTCGTATGCGTCGTCAGCAGGCGGTCGGAATCTGGAACAAACAGCGCGTCGATAATCGCCTCGCCATTGGGAACCGTCAGCTCGCAGATCTGTTTTCCGTTGTCGTAATCCCAAAGCTCGCCAATCTTCATTTCACCGCGCCAGGCGACCATGCGATCTCCCTTGGCGGAAAACCTCAGCGATACGGACTGGCTGCCGAAGCGTCGCACGACCTCGCCCGTTTCGCAGCTGCGCACCTCGGCGCCGTCGTCGCCTGTTGTAAAGAGGTGTTTGCCACTGTTGCTGAAGAGCAGATGACGGACTGAGTTGTAGGATCCCAATTCAGCCAGTTGAGTCCGTTTTTCGATATCCCACAATGTTCGGCGCGATCCGAAACAAACAGCGTGTCGGCTATCGGGGCTGAACAGCACGATGCGAGAGTTGGACGTCGGGGCGGATTGATCGCTCAATAAAAAATCGGTGTTCGACTCGAGATCGTAAATGTACACTCGATAGTTTGACGTCGGCGAGATGCCGTAGCCCATGGCCAGCCAGCGCCCATTCGGGCTCAACGCCAGCGTCCCAATTGTCCAGCTCTTTGCCGGGCCCGTTCTGGTGATGTCCAGCGTCTTGAGTTTCCGCCCGGTCTCGGTGTCCCAGATGATCAACGTGGCGCGGCCGAGGTTCTTGCTGTCGTACCGCTCGCCGTATGCGACCAGCAGCCGCGTCTTGTCATTGGTCAGCACGGCGGCTGTGGGGTGTAGCGTCTCCGCGAAATACTCTTGTTCGAGTTGGCCTTCGCGGAGACGTCCGATCGCGGCCGAGACGATGCCGCCGTTGGATCCCCAAAAGAACGGTGCGATCGCGCCTTTCGGTTGCCGGCGATGCAAGTAGAATCCGGTCCGCCCCGGATAGTCCGCCCGCGTGACGGGGCGCAAAAACGATCGGAGCCACTGGCCACCCTCTTCATCGATGTCCGTGATTTCGTCGATCGCCGAGGGGGAGGCGATCTGTAGGTCGCGGACGTGCGATCGGTTCCGCACGGGCCAGTCGCGGACACCCTCCGCCACCTGGGCGGGCGTAGAGTTGACGGCGCTGAAATCGACTTCGCGAAATGCTGTCGGGTGCGTCTTCTCTTTCTCAAAAGAGTGAGTTCGCACGCCGGTCCGCAGATTCCAAACGTGCATTGGCGCGAGCGTTTGTCGCATGGCCCAGCCGCCGTTGGGACTGATCGTCAGCTCGCCCAGCGGCGACGCCGCCAACGTGGCTCGCGGTTTGCGCGAGGGGCCGTCCCACAGCGTCGCCAAGAAATCATCGTGTTGATAGTCGTGGACGGAACGCGTGAGCAGACTGCCGCCCGGCAAGTAGCTCGCCAATGCGGGCCCCAGTTTTCGACCGCTGGCATTCGCCGTGTAACTGGCCAGTTGGCGGCCGGAATTCACGTCGTACTCGACCGCGTTCCCCGTCGCGAAACCGGCCAGGACACGGTCGCCGTCACGATGATAGGCGACAGACGACACGCCGCCGGTATGACCGCGCCAAGTCCGCAGTTTCCACCCGTCGTCGATGTTCCAGAGCGCGAGTTCGCCGTTGTCGTGACCCGTCAACACACTGCGTCCCCGCGGGCCGAACGCCAAGCTCGAGATCGGCGAATGGCCGCGCCTCAACTTGCGAATCGACTGTCCCGTTTGGGAATCCACCAACTCGGCGGACAGATCGTTGATGCCGGTCAGAAATGTCGACCCCGACGGGTGAAAGGCGAAGACGAATGGCACATCGTATGGTTCGGCGAAACCGCGGATCGGTGTCGCCGTCGCGACATCCCAAAGCGTCGTCGCATCGTCGGCGGATCCCGTGTCGTTCCAACTGCGCGTGATGAACTGTTTGCCGTTGGGGCTGAAGAGGCCTGTCGTATAGTTGTACATGCGCACGGGCCGAGCGAACGCCAGAGGTTCGCCATCGGGTCGCACGGCGCGCAAGAAGAACAGGAAACGGAGGTTGCCGATCGTCGAGAAATCGTACCGCCGCGGTCCGGCCGAGATCTTCTCTTCCATCGCTTTGAGTTCGTCGACGTCATACGGCGGCGGCATCTCGGGCGACGACACGACTTCCCCGCT
This sequence comes from Pirellulaceae bacterium, assembly GCA_030748485.1. Lineage (GTDB taxonomy): Bacteria > Planctomycetota > Planctomycetia > Pirellulales > Pirellulaceae > JASMLW01. Next base: position 22,170 of record JASMLW010000333.1, on the reverse strand, counting down.
GTCGGTCCGCCAAACGTAGAATTCCTCCGACTCGGAACCGAATCGAATCGCGCAGATGTATCGCCCGTCTCGACTGAATCCGGCGACGTCGGGCATCGCTTCGTTCTCGTAGCGCAACGTGCGAACCGCCTCACCCGACTCGGCGCGATTCAGGGTCAACGTCGCGCGCTTTTCATCATTGCGTCTGACGTGCAGCATCAGCTTCCCGTCGGGGCTGATCTCGAGGATTCGCTGCACCGGCAAACGGTACTCTCCGATCTCTCCGAGCGTACGGTGCTGCCGACCGCTCGCGACATCCCACAGAACCGTTTCGCCGTCGACGGACGCCGTCAGCAGCCAGCGGCCATCGTTGGAAACCTGCGTGTGGTCGACGATGGCGACATGGCCTGTCTGCACGTGGCGGGCCGCCCGTTCAGCGGCTCGAATGTCGCCTTGATTCGCCGGGCTCGGACTCTTGTCTGGCGGCGGTGTGCAGCCGGCCGCCAACGCCAAGCAAAGAAACGCCGAACCGAATCGTCCCACTTCGCATAGGACCGTGTGTCGCCGGGCAAACATGTCGTCAATCCCTCTGCGAACGGCGGCGAGTCGGCGGCGAAATGTCCCTTACTGCGGACCTCGATACTCTACCATATCCGTTGGTGAAAACATATCCGTTGGTGAAAACATCCGTTGGTGAAAACGCTGAGTCGCTACCTTCAGCGGCAACGAGGTGACAACGAGGTGATCGTGTCGAACCGTCCCCACGTCGGACCAGCAGCCGGGCTGCGGCGCACGCTGCGCGAGCGATTGATGAGTCTGTGTCCCACCTTCGCATCGTTGTCGGCGGGCTACGTCCTGATGGCGGTCATCCAGTTTTCAGACTTCACGTTCAGTGGAAAACCGACTCGCGACTTTCTCTTCATCATCGTCGCCATGCAAGTGTCGGCCTACGCGACCATTCGGATCTTCGCGTGTTTTCACGCGATGGGACAGATCGGACTGCTGATCGCCGTGTTCGGCTTGCAAACGGCTGCGTGGTCGTGCTTCCAGGTTGAGGGCTTCATGGGTGACGGGCGGCCGATCATCACCTGGAAGTGGGAGTGGGCGACGGAAACCGACTGGACGAAACCTTCGCCTGCACCCGCGAAGGAGATTGACGTCGTTGAGACTTCTTTCGACTCACCCGCGTTTCGTGGTCGCGACCGAAACGGAATCTACGCGGTCGACTTGTCGAGTGACTGGACTGAGCCACCGCGTCTGCGATGGAAACGCTCGGTCGGTCCCGGATGGTCGTCGTTCGCGGTTGTCGGCGACCTGTGCGTAACGCACGAGCAGCGCGGCGCGTTCGAGTCGGTTGTCGGCTACGACCTGCGATCGGGCGACCAGCGCTGGGTTCATCACGATTCGACTCGATTCCACGAAGTGACCGGCGGTCCCGGGCCGCGAGCGACTCCGGCGATTCACGCCGGCCGCGTCTATGCGCTCGGAGCCACGGGCCTGCTCAATTGCCTCGACGCGGCCACAGGGAAACCGATCTGGCAAGCAAATGTGTTGGAGGACAGCGGGTCGGCGAATTGTCTGTTCGGTGTCGTTGGGTCACCGCTCATCCACGGCGACAAAGTGGTCGTCTCGCCGGGCGGACCCAAAGGAGCCTTGGCGGCGTACGACCAAGAGACGGGCGAGCGAATCTGGGCCGGCGGCTCGGCTCACGGCTCCTACAGCTCGCCGCACGCGGCCAACTGGACTCTACCGCAGATTCTCTCTTTCAATGCGGCCGGTCTGACCGCCCACAGCGCTGAGAGCGGCGCGGTGCTATGGGACCTTGGCTGGGTCAGCAACCCCGAGGAACGCAATAACGTCTGTCAGCCAGTTCCCATTCCGAGGTCCTCCGCCGATAGCCCGGAGCGCGTCTTCATCGCGTCGGGTTACGGCCAAGGTTGTGGGCTGTTCGATGTCGTGCGGAGCGGAAATGAGTTTACGGTTGTCGAGGTCTGGCGGAGCCGCAGTCTGGGGCCGAAGTTCAGCAGCGTCATTCAACGCGCGGGCTTTGTCTACGGAATCGACGGCAAGATCCTCACCTGCGTCGATCTGGCGGATGGTCGGCGTCGTTGGAAACGGGGCCGGTACGGTTACGGTCAACTGCTGTCCGCCGGCGGTCACTTGATCGTGCAATGCGAATCGGGTGAAGTGGCTCTTGTCGAAGCTTCCCCGGACCGTTTTCGCGAGCTCGGCCGCTTCACGGCGCTGGACGATCGAACGTGGAATCAGCCGGTCCTGCGAGAAAACCTGCTGTTGGTAAGGAATGATCGCGAAGCCGCCTGCTATGAACTGCCGCTCGCAAAGGTCGCCGATTCCCCGTGACGCGGGCCGCGGCCGATTCGCACGTCACAGCGACTCCATCAAGTTTCCCCGGCGACGGCGTTCTTGTTATTCTCATCCGCATGACTCGCCCCGATCTCATCCCTCGACGCTCACTGCTGCAAGCTGGAGCCATCGGACTGATGGGATTGGACCTGGCGTCTCTCAAGTCGTTGCGCGCCGCCGATCCGCTGGTCGAACGGCGGGGCACGGCGAAGTCGGTGCTGTTTATTTTTCTCTCCGGCGGACTCTCTCAACTCGACAGCTTCGATATGAAGCCGGATGGTCCCAGCGAAATCCGCGGTGAGTTTTCGCCGATCGCGACCAGGACGCCGGGTGTTCAAATTTGCGAGCACCTACCGAAGATCGCCGGACAGAGCGACAAGTGGGCGCTAGTGCGATCGCTTACGCATTGGTCCAACGAGCACAACGAAGCGCACACGCTGATGCTGACCGGACGCTCTCAGTTGCCTCCCGGGTGGCGCGAGAAGCAACCGCAACCCACGGATTGGCCTTCGATCGCGGCGACGATTGGCCGCCTGACGGCCGACCGCAGCGTGAGCCTGCCCTCGGCGGTCGTCGTTCCACAACGATTGGTCAACATGAACCAAGGTGGAGTTGTCACGCCCGGCCAATTCGGCGGCCTGATGGGCGAGCGGCACGATCCGTGGTTCGTCGAGGCGGCCCCGTATCGAGGCAAGGATGTCAAAGGCGCCTTTCCCGACTACTCCTACCGCCGCAGTTCCGAGAAACTCGTCGCGGATCGATCGCAATTTCAGGCCCCTGTGCTCGAGTTGCCGGAAGGTCTGACGAAGGGTCGCATGCTCCAGCGGCTCGAACTGATGCGCAGCATCGACCAGCAGCGCCGCGATCTCGACCGCGTCGCCAGCGTTCAGAAGGTGGATCGCTTTCGACGATCGGTCGCGTCGTTATTGACCGACCCGCAAGTGCGGAGAGCCTTCGACGTGACGCGAGCCGACGACGCGACGCTCGACCGCTACGGCCGGAATTCGTTCGGCTGGACGCTGCTGATGGCCAGGCGGTTGCTCGACGCTGGAGTGACGCTCGTCCAAGCCAACCTGGGCAACTACAACACGTGGGATCTGCACGGCGGGATTTTCAAGATCTCGCGAGATTGGCTCTACCCGCCCGCCGATCAGGCGATCGCCGCATTGCTGCAGGATCTGGCCGACTGCGGGCAGTTGGCCGACACACTGGTGGTGATCGCCAGCGAGTTTGGGCGGACTCCCAAGATCTTCAAAGTTCCCAACGCGTACGTAACGCCCGGCCGCGACCATTGGGGAGCCGTGCAGACGGCCGTCTTCGCCGGCGGCGGTGTCCGCGGCGGGAACGTCATCGGTTCGTCGGATCGTATGGCGGAGTACCCGGCCAGCGACCCGCAAAGCCCGGAAGACTTCGCAGCCACGATCTACCACGCGCTCGGTTTGCCGCCGGACGCGACCTGGCGCGACTCGTCCGCGCGACCGCACTTCGTCTATCACGGCCAGCCAATCGGACAGCTGTTCTCGTAAAAGCCGTTCTACGGTCAGAGTCCCAGCACGTAGGCGCCGAGCGCGTGTTTTCCGATCGAGAACATCCCCACCGCTCCGTAGCCGATCGCGACGAGTCCGCAGACGCCTCCGCCGACGGCCAGCCCGCCTCCGCCGATGCAGCCGAACGAAACCATGCCCATCGGAAAGACGCCGACCGCCGTCATCCCCCAGGCGAAGACACCGAAGGCGTCAACTGGGCCAGCGCTTGCTGCGCGGTCTCCGTTGTCCCACTGCCGGCGGCCAGTACGACGCTCCAATGCGTCGTGTCAAATCGAGCTCGACGATGATCAGCGGACATGACGGCGGACGCGCGTGAGGAACAACAAGTGCTCTTGAACTTTACCAACGGAAGAGAATACTCACCGGATACCCGTGGTTGCCAAGGGGACGACGAACAATCGATGGCGAGGAGCAGCCGGCTGGTGAGGATTCTAGTTGAAATCGCGCTCGCGCACCTCTTCTTTACGACAACCATCGTCGCGGCGCTGTCGTGCTCGGTGTGGGTCGCCTCCGCCACGTCGTTCGACACGGGGTGGTGCGTGGCGATCGCAACCGGGGCTCCCGCTTTCGTCGTCTTTCCCGTCGTGAGCGCGATGGCCTTTCGGCTATTGCTGAGGCAGTGGCGGCTGCGGCCCGATGACCGATCGATCGCGGACGTGCCCACCTTCTATTACTTGTTCCTGCTCGGCTTCGCGATCGTGGCGATCAACATCAACGGTTTCGGCTTCATGCACCGCCAGATGTTGTTGCAGAACGCGGTGGTCGCCGAGTACGACACGGTGACGAGTCTAGTCGTCGATCTGCCGAAGATTGAGGAAAACTCACAACCCGTGATCATCGCCTTGCCGCGCGCCCGGCAGCTGGACGAGCCGACTGGGCAGGCGTCCCGCCGGCAGCGACAGGGCTATTCGTCGAGCGGGGCGTGGCGCGTCTGGCCGATCGTCATCGATTCGGATCGGGATCGGCGGTTGTGGCGCGCGGAGTTCTCCGGCCTCTCGTCGCCGCCGCCGGCTTGCACGCACTTCATGGTCAGCAACGACATCGAGCGCGCGCGAGGATTAGAGGCGGTCGAGATGGCGTTGGGCGTCGACGAACCGCCCGATCCGACCGTCATCCTTGACGGCGTCGCATCGCCCGCCGGCGAAGCGGCCAAGCTCAATTGGTTGCTCAAGGCGGCCTTGTGGTGGAACGCCATTCCCCAGGCGGCGGCTCTGCTCGGGCTCGTCCTCGATCGCCTCAGCCAGGCGACCCGCCGCAAACCAAGTTAGCGCGGTCAGCAGCTCGCATCACGAGCAACAGACGGCACTCTATCGATGTTCGACCAAACACAGAGCGACGCGGGGAACTGTACCAGCCCGCGTTCGCGCATTGCCCGCATTGATTCCATCAATTAGTCTGGCTCAACGTTCGAGGTCAAACCCGCAAGCAAAAGCACTCGGTCCCCAGGTCGCCATCCGGGAGAATCAAAACTTCTTGCCGTGGCGCGGGGATAGATGGGAGAGGATTTGTCATGTTGCGTTGGCTCGTTATCGGTATCGGAGTTGTGCTGTTCATGGGCGGTTCGACGGCCGGTGCGGAGCGGCCGAACATTCTCTTCATCATTGTCGACGATCAATCGCCTTTTGATTTGAAGGCGTACGATCCGACGTCGCAGCTCGACACTCCGAACATCGATCGTTTAGCCGCCGAGGGGATGGTTTTCGAGTCGGCGTATCAAATGGGTTCCTGGGTCGGCGGCGTCTGCACGGCGTCGCGGCATATGGTGATGTCGGGCAGGTCGCTCTGGCACATCCCCGATAAGACCGGTCGGATGAACAATCCCCACGTCGCGAATCCGAAACTCGTTCCACCCAACCTGGCTCAGTTCACGCTGCCGGCTGTTTTCAATCGCGCCGGCTACGACACAATGCGCACCTGCAAACGCGGCAACAGTTATGAGGCGGCGAACGCGCTGTTTACCGTGCGTCAGGACGCGACCAAGCGCGGCGGCACGGATGCAACGGGCAGCGCATGGCACGCAGACCAAGTGCTCGACTACCTCGCCGCTCGGCAGTCGTCCGACGAGGATCCGTTCCTGATCTACTTCGGTTTCTCTCACCCGCACGACACGCGAGACGGCAAACCCGGTCTGTTGTCCAAGTACGGAGCCGTCAATCACAACGACAAGAACGCTTTGCCGCCGGCCAGTTCCAAGCAGCCTCCTCTGCCGACCAACTACCTGACGAAACACCCGTTTGACAATACGCACATGAATGTTCGCGACGAAGTCGCTGTCCGCGGAGTTTGGGCGAACCGCGACGAGCGAACGATCCGCAATGAGAAGGGGCGAGAGTTCGCTTGCGATGAGAACATCGACATCCAGATCGGTCGAGTGCTGAAGAAACTCGACGCCATGGGCGAGCTCGAGAACACCTGGATCATTTACACATCGGATCACGGTATGGCGGTCGGACGGCACGGCCTGCAAGGAAAACAAAACCTGTACGACCACACGTGGCGAGTTCCTTTTATCGTCAAGGGCCCGGGCGTGAAGGCCGGGTCGCGAGCCACCGGCAACGTCTATCTGTTCGACGTGCTCGCTTCACTTTGTGATCTCGCCGGCATCGACGCCCCCGCGACAAGCGAAGGCCGGAGCTTCAAGCCGATTCTCGAAGGCCGGAAAGATGCTGTCCGCGATGTCCTTTACGGAGCGTACTGCGGTGGTTCGAAGCCCGGCATGCGGTGTGTCCGCAAGGGAGATTGGAAGTTGATCAAGTACCACTCGCGAGACGATGGCGTCGAGAGAACGCAGCTGTTCAATTTGAAGGAAAACCCCCTCGAATACGTCGCCGAGCATCAGGCGCGCGAAGTCACCGATCTGACCGGAGTCGTCCCTGAGAAGCAGCAGACGGACCTTTCCGCCGATCCCAAGCACGCCGCGAAGTTGAAAGAGATGGAGGCTGTGTTGCTCGCCGAAATGCGGCGGCTGCACGATCCCTATCGACTTTGGGACCAACCGACTGACGGGCTGCCGCGTCCCAAGATTCGCCCGCGGCCGCCGCGCGGCAAACGGAAGAAGAAGCCACAGCCGAAACCGGCTCCCGCCGATTGAGACGCGAACGCCGTTTCGCGTCCGCAACGAATTCGGCGAAGTTACTTTGAGGGCGAATTCCCGTATGATGGTGGCTCGTCATCTCACGCGGGAAGCCGATCGACGACATCATGGTGTGAGTCGAGTCGACGAATGTCACTCAGCCGCGGACTGGACGCCGGTCGCCGCCGCCAATGGAAGCGTAAAGCAAGCCGCCTCTTCCGCGTTGCGGACGTAGATGCGGTCGCCGATCAGCACAGGATGATTCCAGGTTCGACCGTCGAGCACTCGGTGTTTGGCCAGTTCGACAAGCTTCTCCGGCGTCGCCTGTAACAGAACTAATTCGCCGTCTTCGGAGGTGATGAGTAGCTGATCACCCTCGGGCAGGAGCAGGACCTGGCCATTTCCGTAGCGACCGCGCTTCCACTTTCGCTCCCCGCTCGACAACTCGACACAGGCGAAGATGTTGTTGTCAAAGCCGTAGATGTGTCCCTTGTGGACGACGAAATCGTTGTAGTAGGGGCTCATTCCCCGCGACCGCCATTGTTCGCTGACGGCGAACTTGCCGCCGTCCCAGCTCAACTGGACGCGTTGCGTTCCCGTACCCATGGCCGTTCCCAGCAACACGGTCGTGTCGTCGAGCACCAACGGTTGCACGACGCGGTAGCCCTGGAATTTCCAGGCGTGTTCGCCCAGTGACGAACCGTCAGCCGGGTCGACGATGGTGAGGCCGTCGTTGGTGAGCATCAGAACGCACTGCTTGCCATCGATGTTGGCGAGATGCGGCGAGCTGTACGTGTCGATTCCGGCGGCCGCGCTCCAGGCCAGTTTTCCTTCTTCAATATCGTAGGCGAGAATCCCCTTGTCCTCCTTTCCGCCACCGTGCACGATCACGAAGCCGTTGGCGATGAGCGGCGACGACGCGTAGCCCCATTGAGGCGGTTTGCGGTCGGCGTCCTCGCTGATGTCGGTGCGCCAGACCTGTGCGCCCGTGATCGGATCCAAGCGATGCAGAATCCCATTGGCTCCCAGCGTGTACAGATTGCCGTCGCTGATCGTGGGTGTTCCCCGCGGTCCCGCGCCGCCGACGACTTCCCAAAACCGCGACTTGTATTCGTGCACCCACAACGTGGCTCCCGAATTGGCGTCATAACAAACGACCGCCTCGTTGTCGCCGCGTTGCTCTTGCGTAAAGAGCCGGCGGCCGGCGACGGAGAACGACGACCAACCGGGGCCGACTTTGATCCGCCATTGCTCCACGGGGGGCGACGCCGCCCAGTCGGTACCGAGCGCGACGGCCCGCGCGACGCTGTCGCGGTTGGGGCCGCGAAAGGCGGGCCACTCCGGTTCCGCCAACGGCTCCGACCGGTCCGTCGCTGTCGGCGATTCGCCGCGGGTGGACAGTTCAGCCAGAAAGCGGTCCTCGGCCGAAGACTCCCATCGCCAACTGCGGGCTGTCTGGAAGTCGCCTCGAATCTCGTCCGTCCGCACGAGATCCCAGAATCCAAATGCGATCAGGGCGGCCAGCAAGGCCAGCGAAGTTCGCTTCCTCGGGGCCGCTTGCGAAAAGACAAAGAGGATGATGCAGAACGCTGTCACACCCGACGGTATCGCGTACAACATCGTGCCGAATCCGCGAATCGTCTTGTCGGCGATTGCGGTTGTCGCCACCATGATGGCGCACAACCCGACAAAGCCAAGCAGCCGCTCGACAATCCACGCGCGACTGAGTAAGAGCCACCACAAAAGGATCACCGCCGCACAGACCAACGGCGCGAAGAATCCCAGCATCATGGCGCGCATCGACATTTCGCCCTCTAATGTCGGCACTGATCGGAATCCCCAAAGGATGACGAGCAACAAGACGGCCGGCCACATCCACAGCGGGCGAATCGACGGTTCAGGAGCCGCTTTCGTTTCGTGAGTCGCGTCCGCGGACTTGTCGAGTGCTGCGACGTCGTCGTTGTCGTCGTTGGAGGAATCAGATGCGTCGTGCTCAGTCATATGTCAACTCGGTTAGATGAACGAAGGGATGCGGTAAAGAAGTGATTGCTAGATGGCGTATCGCCCCACGACCGCCTCATCGATTTCGATTCCCAGTCCGGGCGTCTGGGGCACGGCGATCATGCCGTTTTCGATTTGCAGCGGTTGTTTGGCTAGTCCGTTGCGCCACGGGTTTTCCCCCTGGTCGATCTCCAGCATCGGCGTGTCGGTGGGGTGACCCCAGTGCGGCTCGGGCAGGAGCGATAGCAGGTGAGCGGAGGCGGCGATCACGATGTCGCCCCCCCAGCAATGGGGAATGCAGCGGAGGCCGGAGAGCGCGGCGAGTTCCCCGATGAACAGCGCCTCGCTCAATCCTCCGCAGAGGCTGACGTCCGGCTGAATGATGTCGAAGCAGCCGCGATCGATCAGCGTTTTGCCGGCGGCCCTCGAGTCGAGCGCTTCGCCACCGGCGAGCGGGAGCGGCATCTTCTTCCGCAACGTCTCGTAGCCCGTGTACCGCGCGGCGGCCTGCGGAAGCGGCTCCTCGAAGTACTCGAATCGCAACTCCCGCAATACGTCGGCCATCTCGAGCGCGGTGGCTTGCGTGTAGGCTCCGTTCCCGTCGGCGAGCAGCTTGACGTCGGGGCCGACTACTTTGCGAACCGCCGCGACGACGCGCGCTTCCCGGGCGACCGAGTAACGGCCGAGACGCATTTTGATCGCCTTGTGTCCGCGGCGAACCATCTCCGCCGCCCGCCGCGGATACTCCTCTTCGATCTCGGGCTCGGCCACATAGTTGAGCGCCGAGACGTAAACGGGAACGCGATCGCGAAACCGGCCGCCGAACAGTTCGGCGACGGGCAGGCCGAGGATCTTGCCGCGGACGTCGTTTAACGCCGTTTCGACTCCACCGACCGCCAGGCCGTTACCGAAGTTCGCACCCCACAACTCTCGCCAGAGTTTGCGGTGTTCCAGCGGATTTCGCCCCAGCAGTCGCGGCGCCAGGCTGTCGACGACGGCTCCCCGCGCCCCGGCGATCGGTTCGGTCTCACCCCAACCGACGTCGCCGACGTTTGTCTCAATCTTGATCAACAACGACTCGCGCGTCGTCGGCAGGGGCACGGATACGGACGCGCCGGAGGGGCGTTTCAGCTTGTGCCGCAGGTGAAACGTCTTGACCGACGTGATCTGGACATCGGGAGCTCGCTCGACGTCGGCGCGATCCTGCGCGTCCGCGGTTTGTGAGGCGAGTCCGGCGATGCCGCCCGCCAGCGCGCTCGCTCCCAGACACAATACTTCACGTCGACTGCTGTTTGGACTCATCGGTTCATCCCGGCTGCCGTTGCCCGCGATACAATTCCGCATAGTTTACAACCGGCTCGACCGCGTTAGCTACCGCGACGCGTCGCGCATCCCAATTTCAAGGTGGGACGTCAACGCGCGCATCTTTCAGGCTGCATCGTTGGCAACATCACCTCCAACTACAGCGCGGATGTCGCCAGGCTGCTATCGTTCGGCGTTCGATTCCAGCAGATCGATTTTCGCGAGCGCTTTGCGGACGATCTCCGTGACCTTCTTGTTCAACTCGTCGTTGCCGGAGTCAATGAACCAATCCGCCGGGTGTCTCCAATAAGCCCTTTGAGACGCAGGCGGATCCCGCCAACGAAGGACCGTTTGTGTTGCCCAACTTTAAACTCGCCGGAGGCCTCTCCGTCGATCGAATCGGCGAACGCCGCGAACTGCTCAACTCGCTCGATCGCGTTCGTCAGCGAGTCGACGCGTCACCGCGTCGAAGCCACCGTGTCGAAGCCCACCGTGTCGAGCCCCCTCGCACTCACCGGTCGGCAAAAAGACCGCTTTCCGCAAAATAGCTATTGACATAGTCAACTAGTACAATAGTATTCATCGTGGCACACGGACGAGCGGGGGGAGGCGGATGCTTTGAAATATCGAGCTCACGAGACCGAAAGACCCATGTCGCTGGCCGTTCAGATCAACAAGACGAATGGAATTCCGTTGTACATCCAGCTCGAAGAGCAGATTCGTTTGCTGATGCACCAGGGCCACCTGCAGGCGGGCGATCTGATGCCGACCGTGCGGCAGTTGGCGGTGGAGCTGGAGGTGAACAGCAATACGGTGTCGCGCGTCTACCGCGATTTGCAGAGCGAGGGGTTGTTGACGCTCAAGCGGGGTGTGGGGACGTTTGTCGCGGAGGGGGGGACGGTCCGACCGATGTCCGGCCGCGACGTGGGGGCGTTGGAGAAGAAAGTGGACGCCCTGATCGCTCTCAGTCGCCGCATGAAAGTCACGTCTATCGAATTGTTTCAATTGATCGAGACTCGCTGGAAGGAGAACACCTGATGTTAACCGGCTGCAACAACATTATCGCCTGGAGCCTGTGTGTGTTGACCGCCGTCACGGTCGCCTTGCTGGCTTGGTTCGAACTCTACATCCCGGCGGTCGGCGGCGCGGCGGTCGGCGCGGTCGTATCGCTGTCTCCGCGGATGGTGAAGGACTGGGATCGCGCGGTGCTCCTGCGACTGGGGAAATTCAAACAGGTGCTCAAGCCGGGCGTCTCCTGGGTGGCGCCGGGGATCGACTCGGTGGCGGCGCGTGTCGACATGCGAATTCGCTCGACATCGTTTTCCGCTGAAAAGACGCTGACTCAAGATACGGTTCCCGTGAACGTCGACGCCGTGTTGTTCTGGGTGGTGACGGATGCGGAGCGGTCGATTCTGGAGGTCAAGGACTTTGAGAAGACGGTCAGCTGGGCGGCGCAAACAACTCTCCGCGACGTGATCGGTCAGACCGAGTTGGTGCGAATGATCTCCGATCGCCAAACGCTCGACGACGAGTTGCAATCGATCATTGACGCGAAGACGACTGATTGGGGCGTGACCGTTCAGTCGGTGGAGATTCGCGACGTCCGCATCCCGCAGGCGTTGGAGGACGCCATGAGTCGCAAGGCGCAGGCCGATCGCGAGAAGGAAGCTCGCGTGATCCTCGCCGAATCCGAGCTGAAGGTTGCCGAGCAGATGGAGCAGGCGTCGCTCGTGTACGACCGCAATCATTCGGCCATGCAGCTGCGGGCGATGAACATGACTTACGAATCGATCAAGGAGCGCGGGGCCTTGATGGTGATCCCGTCGGGGATGGCCGATTCGGTGAACACGGGCGTCATCGGCTTGGGGGCGTCCGCCTTCCGCCACAAGGGGGATGAGTGATGGCCAGTTGGATTTCCATCGGCGCCAGCCGTCTCCACGAGCGGCGCCTGGTCAGCGGCGAGACGAGGATCGACAAGGCGACGCTGTTTCCCTTCTTTGACGGCGGCGGCGCGGTCCATCAGGTGCTGATCGTCGACGCGGGCTCCGCCGACTTGCGAACATTCCGCATCGGTGAGGCGGGAGTCGTGATTCCCCATTGGGGCACGCTGCGGCTCGGCGGCTCGGTGAGAGTGGCGGACGAACACGACATCGACCGCTTGGGGCGGTTGTGGCACTACGACCCATGGTGGTTGCTCAAGGATGTCCGCTTCGCTTCACTCCCGGCCACCCCCATCCTCAAGGCGACCAATTGCGTCGACTCTTTCGAGGAGCGGCCTCAAGACATTCTCTTCAGCATTTGCTTGAGCCGGCTGAACAAGGTTCGTTTCTCCGTGCCGGCCAGCGAGTACAAGACCAAGCGATTCGAGGCGTCGATGCTCCCCAAGAGGTCTGCTCCGCCGCGATCGGAAGGCGGGTCGAATTCCGATTCCGGTTGGCGGCTCGATCCGCATTGGTAGTGCGCCCGCCCCGAAAGGGGCAATCACATGATAGCCCGGGGCAGGCCGCAGCGGCGCAGCCGCGAAGCGCCGCCCTGGGTTACCGATCGATGAAGCCCCATCAGCCCTGAAAGGGCGCCACAACGGGGAGCCGTCGAATTCAATGACGCGGCATGTTTGGGGACGCGGCATATTTGGGATGAATCGGTATGTTGTGCCCTTTCAGGGCGACGGGGTCCGGGGGGTTTCCGTACCCAGGGCGGCGCTGCGCTCTGCCCTGGGTTACCGATCGATGAAGACCCATCAAGCCCTGAAAGGGCGCCACAACAGGGAGCGTCGAACAAAGCGGGTCCCAAGACGCGCTCGCCAGGTCGGCCTCGCAAGCGTCGCACGAAGCAGATTCTCCGCCGCCACGGAAAGAACCTTGATCGACGGCGCGCTGCTTCATCGGCATCCCGTGGCCAGTACCGGGAAACGGTCGAACGACTGGCCGACGCGGTGGTCGCCAATCGTTCTTCGAGCGATGCGATCGACGCGCTCGAGACAACGGGCGACGAGTGGCAAATGACCATTGCTGGAGACGTTCGACGGCCGAGAGGAAATCGTAGCCGAGCGCCAAGAGCAGGTCGATGTTGTTGAAGTTTGACCGCAGCAGACGCATGGCCAGATTGTTGCGCACGCTGGACTAATACAACTCGTGAATCGGTCGCCCTTGGCCAACGATGCTGGTCGGACGTCCGGTGGCGTCGTTGTAGAGCGTCGTCAGCGGGATCCCGAGTCCGTAGTAGATTGTCGCGAGCACGTCGAGCGGCGTGCTCAGCCGTTCCTTCACGCCGCCGCCGAATTTTTCGCTCGCGCCGACAACTCGACCGCCTTGGATCCCGCCGCCGGCCAGCATGACGGTGAAGCAATTGGACCAATGATCGCGCCCGGCGTGGCCGTTGATGAGCGGCGTGCGACCGAATTCACCGGCGCAATAGATCATCACATCGTCGAGCATGCCGCGTTCGTGCAAGTCGGCGACCAGCCCGGCGATCGCTCGATCGAGTGGGGGGAGATGCTCTTCCAATCCTTTTTCGATCTCGTTGTGGTGGTCCCAATAACCCGTGTTGATGGTGATACAACGCGCGCCCGCTTCGACCAACCGCCGCGCCAACAGCGCGCTCTGCCCATACTGGTGACGTCCGTAACGATCGCGAGTTTTCGGATCCTCCTGATTGATGTCAAAGGCCTCGCGAACTCGCTTCCCCGACACCATCTCGAGCGCCTGAGCTTTAAAGGTGTCGAGTCCTTTCATGACTCCGCTCTGATCGATATCGCGGTTGATCGAATCGAACTCCTTGAGCAGTCGGCGGCGCGACGCCAGGCTGGCGGCGGTCAGACCGCCGGGCATCGTCAGGTTGGGGACCTTGAAATCCTTGGCGTTCGGATCGGCTCCGACCTCGAACGGGTTGAAAGCTTTCCCCAGGTAGACGGCTCCTTGATAGCCAAACGCCTCGGACTTGGGAACGGTGACGTACGCGGGCATCTGCGCGGCGCGCGAACCGAGCGAGCGGGAGATGACGGATCCAAAGGAGGGATTTTGCGCCGCATTGCGAGCCAGCGTGGGGCCGAAGTAGCCCGTTTGCATCCAGTGAGCCGACGGCGCGTGGATGCCGTTTTCGTGATGCACCGAGCGAACTTGCGAGATGTGGTTCATCACCTTCGCTTGCTCGCCGAATCGCTCGCACACCTGCACACCCGGTTCTTTAGTGGCAATCGGCTCGTACATCCCCCGATACTCGGCGGGAGCCAACGGCTTCATGTCGTAGGTGTCCTGCTGGCTCATCCCGCCGTGCGTCCAGAAGACGATCAGCGACTTCTTGCTGCCGTTCGCCGACGACTGTTCGGCCGCCCGCGCATCGCCCCGCAACAGCGAGTCGATTCCCAGACCGAGCAGCGGCGCGCCGAGTTGCAGGAAGTTGCGCCGCGTCACTCGGTCGCAGTTCTGAAAGGCCGAACCAACCACGTTTAACATCAGCTTGTTCCTCAATAACCTGTGGCGCTAGTGGTTGAACAGGAACTCGTTTGTCACCAGCAGCGACCAGAGCAACGACTGGTAAGCGGCGGCGCGATCTTTTTCAGAGGCGAGGAAGCCTTTCGCCACTTGCATTTCTCGATCGTCTGGCTCGCGGGCGAACAGCCGCGCGAAAATCTCGCCCACGTTCTCTTCGTGCGTCAGTTTGTTTTCCGCCAGCTGAGCGGCGAATCCGCCTTTGACGGTGAGTTTTCTTTGCAGTTCGGTTGAGTTGACAAGCTCCAGTCCTTGGGCGAGTGCGGGAGCATCGATCCGCTCGCACTCGCAGGCAGTCGTCCGCGCCGGCCGCCCGAAGACGTCGAGGAAGTGCAACGGCACATTCTCGTCCGGCAACTCAATCGCCCGAGTGCCGGCGGGAAAAGAACCGGGACCCCCCGAAAACGCCGTCGGCGCTTCGAGCACCTGGCTGATCCCGTCGAGCAACACTTCGGCTCCCAATCTGCGCGGATAGAAACGAGCGAACGATTGCGTATCGCGACGATTCAATTCACTCGCCGTCGCCGACAATCGATAGGCGAGCGAGTTGCAGATTGTGCGAATCAGATGTTTGACATCGTAGTGATGACGGGCGAAATCGTTCGCCAAGAAGTCGAGCAACTCGGGGTTGCTTGGAGGATTGGTGATGCGGGCGTCGTCGATCGGGTCGATGACGCCGCGGCCGAGAAAGTGCGCCCACATGCGGTTCGCCATCGTACGCGCGAAGAAGGGGTTCTCGGGATCGGTCATCCAGTCGGCGAAGGCGGAGCGCGGATCATCGTAGGGACCGAGCGGCAGGTCGGGCCCGCCCAACGCCCGCGGGGCCACGATCGCACCGGTCCGCGGATGTTTCACCTCACCTCGATCCTTCAAATAGATCACCTCGTCCGTGGGCACTTCCGCATCGGCGAAGCCGCCCTTGCGACCGAGTCGCGCGAACACAGCGGCCAAGCCGTAGTAGTCCGTTTGGCTCCAACGCTCGAACGGATGGTGGTGGCATTGCGCGCATTGGATGCGAACGCCCAAGAACGCCTGCGCCACCGACTCGACGTAGTCGGGCATGGTTCGCACGGAGCGGTGCCAAACGGTCGGCGGATTCTCGCGCTGGCTGCCGCTGGCGGTGATGATCTCATAAACGAACTGATCGTACGGTTTGTTGGCGGCGATCGAATCGCGGATCCAGCCGCCGAACATGGAAGTGCCCGCACGTTGCTGGCGAGTGGAGTAGCCGGCCCCGCGGTTCTGCAGCACGTCGCCCCACTTCATCGCGAAGTAACTGGCGTAAGCCGGCTGGCGGAGCAGGCGGTCGATCAAACGCGACCGCTTGTCGAGCGCGGTGTCCGAGACGTACGAGCGAACCTCCGCCGATGTTGGCAGCGATCCGCAAATATCGATCGTGACTCGGCGAATGAAGGCGGCGTCGCTAACTTCGTTCGAGGGAGCCACTCCCAGTCGGCTCCATTGCTGGAACAGCAGGCGATCCACCGGCGAGGTGATGTGTTTCTCGACTTCCGACAACCGGCTGCGAACCGCCGAGCGCTCCGCGTCGTTTCGGGGCAGTGGCGCCGAACCGTAGAAGGTGGCGATCTTGCCGCCGAAGCGGGCCATCACCGACACGATTCCGCTGCGATCAAACGTGCTGATCAAACCGCTTTCATCCGCGGCCGCCAATCGATCGTCGCTGGAAAGATAGACGGCTTGCCGCGTGACATCCCGAGACGTCGCGTCGGAATAGAAAGCCGTGACGACGACTTGCTGCCGAGACTCGCGAGCCAAAACGCGACTGCTCGGTTGCAACTCGAGTCGCACCAGCTGAGGATCCGAGTCAGACGGCCCGACCGTTCCGCGCACGATCCAATCCCGCAGCGCCTGGTAGTCGTCGTCTTCAACCCGCAGTCGCGCGCCGCCGCCGTGGGGCACGTCGCCAATCGCCTTTTGCAACACGAGACTCCGATCGGGATCGGCGGGGAACAACCGCCGGCCTCGCGCTTCCAAAACCAGCGCGCGATAATCAAACGCCGGTTCAAATCCCAACAAGGAGAGTCGGAATCCGTTTTGTCCGGTCGCCTTGCCGTGGCAACTGCCGCTGTTGCAACCGCGCTTTGTCAGCACGGGCACGATGTCGGTAACAAACCGCAGCGGAGGCGACCGCCGCGCATCTTGAACGGCGACCGTAATTTTCTGGGAGGCCGACTTCCATGTGACGGCGATCTCGGCGCGGCCTGCTCGATGAGCCACGACCAGCCCGGCCGCCGTGACGCTCGCCACCGCCGGATCGGATGACGCGTAGTTCACGCTGGCGGTCAGATCGACGATTCGACCGTTCTCAGCCGCGCCGTCGGCCAGTACCTGCTGGGATTGACCGGCGAACAACTCGATCGATTCGTGTGAGAGTTGAAACGGCGGAGGCGATTGCCCATTGGAGACGGCCGGAGCCAGCAGGGACGCGGCGACGGCGAGGATCCAACTATTCGTTTTTGATTGACGGCGCATCATTCGACGATCTCAAGGTTTAAAAACACGGCTCCCAAGTACACCGGTTCGTCTTCGACCGTGCCGACGCCTTCCAAGCGAAGGAACGGCTGTTGCCCGAGGGGGGCGTCTTTGTTGGCGATGATCTGCAGTGTACCAGTTTCCGTTTGTCCAACGAACGTCACCCCGCGGACCCGCAATCCCTCGACCTCGCCGGGAGCCGCCATCTCGGTGTGGATTTTTCCAATGAAACCGTTTTTGCGTTTGGCGGTGTAGTTGAGCGTGATCGTCTCGCCGCGATGGATCCGCCGCGGAGCGTCCAGATCGACGGCCAGCACGAACGGGGCCGGGTACACTTCGAAAGAAACCGCGTTGCTGAAGGCGACAACTCCAGAGGGTTTTTCTTTCGCCGTCTGCGTTGCCGGGAGCGCGGTCGTGTCGACTCGCACTGACAGCGAGTACTTTCCGGTTGGCAGTTGCGGCGGGATGTAGAGGCTAATCGTACCGTGTGACTCGCCGGCCGCGATCGTCGCCCGCCGAGCTTGGACGCCCGGCGGCAAACCGATGACGCCCAGCTTGGCCGCAGCCGAGTGGCCGACACGCGCGCGACGAAGGTCGATGTCAATGTCGACGATGGACCCCTGCTGAAAACGTTCGCGACGGAGGCCGGCGTCCACCTGGAACGGAGCTCGCTCTCGGACAACCGCCAACGGAGTCTCGTCGGTCAGGCGGCCACGGCCGGTGGGATAGCCGGCGCTGACCATCTCGCCGGACGCAACTTGTTGCTGTCGCGGCGCGCCGCCAACAGTGTGCGACGCGACCAACTGCAGCTTTCCAAAGTACGGTTTCGCCGTGGCTTCGGCGGTGAGCACCAGCGGGGTGACGTCGACATCCGGACCGATGAAAACATCGTCGCACTTTAGGCCCGGCGGCAGGTTGTCGGCGCGGACGCGAATGCTCCCGGTCACTCCTTGGCGAACGGCGAGCAGATCGACGACCGTTCGTCCGCCCGGCTGAATCGCAATCGCGCCGGGACTCGACGCCGGACGCGCCAGCGCAACGATCTCAACCGACGGCTCCTCGCGCGTGACTCGCAGCCAATAACGACGTCGGGCGTCCTCTTTGGATCCGGTAAACAGGTTTCTGACGAGCACGTAGAAACGACCGTCTCGCGGAGCCAGCCAACTGCCGGATCCGTCGAGGTGTCCGACCGGAAAACGCAGGCCGCCCGGATTGTCGAGGTGATCGCGAAAAGCAGCCAGTTCGGACGGTCCGTCCAATAGGCGAACGTCGAGATCCACGGGGGCTCCCAGTCGTTGACCGCGGCCGACAATCCGTATCGTCTCGCCCCGGCGAACATCCAAGGCGTACCAATGTTGCTGTTTCTCGGCGGCCCAGCTGCCGCAAATGTCAGCCGGTATCGGTATCGGCGTCGCGGACTCCATGCTCCGCGACTCGCCGCTTGTCACGATCAGTTCGTTGTCGGCGACGCCGATGGCCACCGGCGCGTCGGCTCCGCGCGGCAAGTACCCGAAATCTCGCGAACCGATCTGGTGAGCAGCTCGAAACACGGCCGCCGTCGCAGGTTGCCGCGGAGCGGTCAGTTTGGTTCGGACAACATCGAGGCGATGGACGCCGCGAGCCGTCTTATCGGAGCCTGCCCCTTGGTCGCCGGCCAAGTTCCAACCGATCAGTTCAATCTCGACGGGTTCATCCAAACGCACGGCGGCGGGATGCGTCGCCACGACCCGCGGTCCCGCGCCGATATCGAGCCGATAGAAGCGGTCGCCGCCACCGGCGTAGATCAGGTCGAAGACTTGAACTTCATAGTTTCCAGCCGCCGGCGCGACAAAACGCAGCGCCGGATCGACGCCGAAGAAACCCCGGTTCGAAGCCAGCCGCTGCCCGCGCTCGTCGACAACGACAATGATCGCTCGCAACATCGAATCGATGCGATGGGCCCAGCATTCGATCACCAGCGATTGCCCAGCTGTGGCGGCGAAGCGGTAACGATCCACGTCACCCGCCTTCTCAATCTTGCCGCTGATGACCGTGTCCGGTTCGACGGTCAACGTCGGGGAGTTCGGCTCTGAGTTCGCAGGCTCTGAGTCCGCAGATGGGGCGGGCTCTAGAACGTGCTTGCGCGTCGTCACAAAAAACGTCCGGGCGGTGCTCACGCCCGAGGGGCAAACGGCCCGAACGTCGTACAAGCCAGGCTGCGCGTCGGCCGCCGCAACGACGCGAAACCGGTTGCCTTCAATCAGCTCGAACTTCAGTTCCGCACAGTTCGACCGCAGCGCGGTGACGCCTGCGAGCCGATCACCGGTGAGTTCGACTTGGGATTGTGACCCGGCGGCGACGCCCGGCGGATAGACGCTTTTCAGCACCGGCGGAGCGCCCAGCCCGTCCGCTACTTGAGCGATCAAGACGACGCCGACGAAAACGATTGAGGGAATCTTGAGCACGGCACCCGGGCCTCTAATGGCAGTCAAATCGACGTCTAAAAGGATAAGCGAAATAAGCCAAGATTGATACGTTTTTCCAGTTCGCGGTGAGCTTGGATGGCCAGCCGTAAAGTACGAGCAGGCAGGGCGATAGGCCGACTGACCGCCCTACCAGCTCGAGTCCCAATAGAGTAAAACCGGACGCTTTCGGACGCTCGGCGCGCCGCTTCAACCGCACCTTCCGCCGCCGCCTCCTTGCGATCGCCCCGATGGGTCAAGTTCTCAACGTCGCCGCCTACAAGTTCGTCTCGCTCGATTCGCTCGACGCCCGTCGCCGGGAACTCTCGCGTCTGAGCCGTCGACTTCGATTGCGCGGCACGATCCTACTGGCGACCGAAGGAATCAACCTCTTCATCGCCGGTCGCCCCGAGGCGGTCCGCGAGTTGATGGCGCACTTGCAAAGCCAGGATGAGTTCGCCGACCTGATTGGCAAGGAGAGCTACAGCGAGCGGCAGCCGTTCCGCCGAATGCTGGTCAAGTTGAAAAAAGAGATCATCGCGTTCGGCGTCGACGGCATCGACCCGGCGCGTCGCACCTCGCCCAGGATTGCGGCGACCGAGCTCCGCGATTGGATGTCCGAAGGCCGCGACATCACGTTGCTCGACGTCCGCAACGACTTTGAAGTTGAGGTGGGTACTTTCTCCACCGCCCGCGCCATCGGCGTCGACAGCTTTCGCGACTTTCCGGCGGCGGCGAAGAAGCTGCCCGACGACGCCAAGCGCAAGCCGCTGGTCATGTTCTGTACGGGCGGAATTCGCTGCGAGAAAGCCGGTCCGTTTCTCGAAGATGAAGGGTTCGAGGAAGTCTACCAATTGGACGGCGGCATCCTGAAGTACTTCGAAGAATGCGGAGCCGACCACTATTCGGGAGACTGCTTCGTGTTCGATCAGCGCGTCGCGCTCAAGCCCGACCTGGACGCCACATCGCGCGGCTTGTGCTTTGCCTGCCAGGCTATCTTGACGCCCGAGGACATGCGGTCCCCGAGCTACTCGGAGGGCGTTAGTTGCCCTTACTGTCACCGCGCCGACCGCCTGAAAATGTCGGAACAGATCGCGGCGCGTCACGTCGCCATCGCGCGATTCACCGACCCGCTCCCCGGCAGCCAGCCCTACGACAACGTCCGGCCGTTCCGCGTACCGGAGAAGTACGATGGCGCGAATCTCGTCGACATGCTGGATGATGCGTTCGTCTATATCCCGCGCGATGAATGGGAGAACGCCTGTCGCCTCGGCTGCCTCGAACGCGACGGTGAAACGCTTGACGCGGCGACGATCGTGCGAGCTCGCGATCGCCTGCGGCATATCGAACCGCAGATCGTCGAACCCGACGTCAACGCCAACATCGAAATCCTCTGGGAGGATGAGGCGATCGTCGCCGTCAACAAGCCGGCCCCGCTCCCCATGCACCCCTGCGGTCGCTTCAACCGCAACACGCTCGTCTCGATTCTCAACTCGGTTTACGCGCCCGAAAAGCTTCGCGTCGCCCACCGGCTCGACGCCAACACATCCGGTGTCGCCGTGCTTTGCCGCCGCCGTTCAGTCGCGGCAACGCTGCAGCCGCAGTTTGTCGGCGGCTCGGTCCAGAAGACCTATTTGGCCGGCGTCGGCCATGCGCCGGATGTCGATCGATTCAGTTGTTCGGAGCCCATCGGCGACACGCCACTCAAAGCCGGGCTGCGAGTATGCGATCCGGCGGGACTCTCCGCGCAAACCGATTTCCTCGTAGTAGAGCGTTTCGAAACGGGCGGGGCGCTGCTGCAAGTAACGCCCCGGACCGGCCGCACGAACCAAATCCGCATCCATCTGTGGAACTACGGTGCGCCGATCACGGGCGACCCGTCTTACTTGCCCGGAGGCGAACTGGGATTCGTGCAAACGTTGCCCGCCACCGCGCCGCCGATGCAGCTGCACGCGTGGAGATTAGCCTTTGACCACCCAACCACCGGCGAGCGGCTCGAACTGGAGGCCCCGCCGCCGAATTGGTGCGAGCCGCCCTGACAAGGCTACTCGACGTCGCATCAGGCGTTCTGAAAGTCCCGCCCGGCAGCAGCAACGGCCCCTAACACATAACCAAAGGCAATGTAAAAGATCGATCCAATCGCCACCAACCCAACTCCACTCAACCCCCAAAAGAGAGCGGTGGCGCTATACCAACATGCAGCGACGATTGCTCCCAACACGGCTCCGACCACCATGTTCTCAATCTTGGCGACCGTCACAGCGACGACGACAATAAAGACACCCAGAATAGCCGGCGGTCCAAACTCTCCGAACACCGTGACGGCTGGAAAGTAGAGCGATGTAAGGAAGATAAGCAAGAAGAGATGTTTCAGCGAAAACTGAAACCGATCGCTCGCTTGTTGCTCGCCACGTTTGGAGTCCATGCGGATAGCATAGCACGACAGAAAAGACGTAGTGGAATTCGCCAGAATTCCCGTC
>JASMLW010000332.1 GCA_030748485.1 Pirellulaceae bacterium | reverse complement strand
ATGAGCGATACAGCGCATCTATCGTAGGGTCTTTGCCTCGATCTTGAATGGACTAGGACTAGGTTCATCGGCTTGACAATCGACGCTGCGGCGATTCGAAGTGGCTGCATCATAATCTCCCGATGACGGGCGAACGGCGCTGTGGACTGCAGTTAAGGAGACGACACGACCGGTGGTGCAGTTTCGAGGGCTGAGAGACTCTTCGTTCCAAATCGGCGAACGCCATCGGCTATTCGCCGCCCACCTTGACGGTCACTTCGTTCGATACGCCAGTACCCTTTTGCCCGGTGGGGCTGCGGTGAATCGAATAGACCCGATAGCGATACGTCCGGCCCGGCATGACTCGCGGATCGGTTGCGCTAGTAACCTCGCCTCCCGGTTGGCCGATGTGATTGCGAAACTCACCGTCTTTGCCCATCGCGCGTTGCAGAATCGTGCCGATTTCCCCCTTGGCGTTGTCCTTCCAGGTGAGCTCCACGGCGTTCGACGAGGCCCGCGAGACGGTCAACTCACTCGGTGCGTCCGGCGACGCCGGCCCCGGCTTTGGCTGCGGACCTCGGGGCGGCCCTCTCACGACCTGGGGACGCTCCCCAGGAGACTCCAGCTGCGCGCGAGCCGTTTTGTACCGCCGCTTCATGAACGTCTTCATCGACGACACGATGTCGTCATAGTCTTGGTCGCCAGGGTTGGTGGCTCGCTGGTGAGGAAACGGATCGGAGGCCAAGTCGAACTTGATCAACTGGTATTTGGCGTCGAGAACGCGCGATAAGCGATCCGGTTCGAAGTACTTTTCCAACACTTGTTTCGCGGTCGCCCGGTATCGTTGCAGCAGTTGGGGATCCGCGACGATGCCTTCCAACAGCGGGTTGGGTGACCTTCCGGGAACGGGCCAACCAGCGTGCCAGTCGTCAAGCACGCGGATGCGGCCGAATGCGATCTCGCAGAATCCGACATCCAAGTCCCAAGGCATGTAGCGCCATTTGCCGCCATCTCGATCGTAGTAGAGATAGTAATTGTGAGCATTCCAGCCCGTCAGCTGGTCGAAAGCTCCGGAGAACAACATGACCGACATTACCTTGAGAAACTCGTCGACATCCATTTGGGAGCTCAACGGTTCGGCCAGCTTGCCGCGCGGCGATTGGTTGATCACGCGAATCAACTCGACCAGGCGCTCCGCTTCGTCCCGCGCCGTCTTGGACTTCGGCTCGATCGCGTTGAGATAGACTTTGGCGGTCTGACCTAGATATTGAAGATTGGCTCCCGGTCCCCCGAGGTCGACTTTAAACAGGGCTCCATTGGGATCGGGTAGGCGGTTTTCAACAAACGTCTGGTCGAGCCGCTCGACGTTGACGTACACCCCGTGGTACTCGCCGTTCAACATCAGCCTGGCGTAGTTGCAGCGATGCGTGGTGACGCCCTGATCGCGCAGAATCTCCGTCATGATCGGCTCGCTGAATACGCTGCCGAACTGTATACCGTTGTCGAGTGACGCTCGCCGCAGGCCGAGAAACCGTTGGGTCTTCTCGTATTCGCTGAACTTGATCAAGAAACTCCGCTTATGTCGCTGGTTGGGGTTCGAGGAACTGTTGCCCTTGTAACGAACGCCGACGTTATCGACCGTGATGTCTCGCCAGCGAAATGTGGCCGGTACGTAGATCCGCTTCGGCAATGATCGCCACATCAGGTTCAGATTCTCTTCAGAGATATCGAGATGCACGGTTTGCACGACTTGCGGGTCGTAGAATTCTTCGCCCCGTTTGACGGCCAGGTTGTCTTGAGCCATCGAAGAGGTCGCCACGACCAGCCACGCCGTCGCCGCCAACAGCAGGCCAACGTGTCTGTGTCTCCAAGATCGCCTATCTCGACTGTAAGTTCTCATATCAATACAACCATTCTTAGATTTGTCGAGCACTGCGACACTGCGACTTGCACCGGGCGCCGTCCCATTTTGCGCACACAAGAACCACGAAAATGCGGCAATCTTGATTCGCGACCGTTCCGCCTTCAAGTGCAGAGTTTGAAGCCGGCCGACTCGGCGTACCATAGTAGTCGTTTGGGTCCTCAAAACACTAGCATTTTCAATGCTAGCACGGTGCGCAAAATGGGACTGCGCCCACTTGCACCTGTCACTTGATATTAGTATCGCCGACGGCGATGGCCCAGTCCGATTTATGCGGAGCGGTCCAGTTCTGCTCTTTCGGCGGCAAGCGGCCGAGGCGGATGGGTTGGTGCTTTCGCTTGGTGTCGATCGCCACCGCTGGTTGAGCCGCGCTCATCGATGTGAGGTTCATGCGTATCGAGTCGGTGTCGTCGCGGTAGAAAATGAACTGGTCCGAGTCGCCGCGCCGCAAGCACAAGCCGTTGGAGAGCCTTGCCGCGGGTTGCAAGTCCGCGTGGAATCGATGCTCGAAAAAGTCGGCCCACGTGCGGATCCACTGCGGGTGTTCATACTGGAGTGACGAGCCATCGCCCATGTTGATCGCCAGGTCGCCGTCCAGCCGGCCCCAGATGTTGGCGACTCCGCCGGCCATCGTCGCGTGCCAAAGTCCCCGCCGCGTCATCTCCTCCGTGTAGTCCTTGTTGCGGTACTGCCGCGACTTGCGGATCCGGAAACGATCCTCGGACAACACGGGCTGCCCGGGCACGGCCTCGAGCGAGGCGCGATAGACCTTGTAGGTCGGGCGATGGTGTTCGTAGCTCGAGTAGTCGAGTGGCCGATTCCACGAGACAGCTCGTGAATGATCCAGTCCGCGGTTCGGATCGCCGTGTCGGCCGCCGAGCATATGGTTCCACCCCATGTGCGCGTGCATGTAGTCTCGCCATCGCGCGAGTTGTTTCTCATTCACCCACTCGTCCAAGTCGAATCCATACCCCATGGTCCAACCGGGAAGCGGGCCGAGCCGAGCGGCGATGTAGCGTTGCAACCGCCGGTCGACCTTGCCGTTAATGCCCCACTTGGCCGGCGTTTGACGCCGCGACTCATCACCCCACGCCCAGAAATGAACAACGCCGCCGGCCGCGTGAGTCTTCGTGATCAAAGCCTCCAGCGCGACGAACGTTCGGTCGTCGGGATTGGGGTCCATTGAGCGAATGGCGCTCGACCGATCGCTTTCGATGTCGAACCAGCGACAGAAGACGGGAACGTGAAACCCGGTAAAACCGTGCCCGCGGATGAACGTCTCGATGTCGGCGTCGATTCGATCGACGCGCTTGTAAATCGACGCGGGATGGCCGTACATGACGAATTGCGGCGCGAACGCTTTCAACTTCCCCGCCGCGCCGCGCGGACGGGCCCATTTGTTGTCGATGTGCGACACAAACCCGCTGGTGTTCTCGTCGGGAGCAATCGTCACGACACCCGACCGGCCGTGCAAATCCGCATCGTCGCTGGAGGTCGTCAACGTCCAGCGGCCCGGCAGTGTTCCGGCGAAGCGAAACTTCCACACGCTGGCTCCCGCGTAGAACATTTCGGTCTTGCGTTTGGCTCCGGACGCCTCGTGCGTGAACAGGACACTGGCTCGCAGATCAAACGGATTGCCGTCGAACGTCGCGTTCGGCAAACTCCATTCGACAAACGGAGCCCACTGCCGGCCCGTTCGATCAGGCAGAGACTCGCTCCGCGCTTCCCTGGGAGGAAGAGTCAACCAAAGCGCGGCGGCGAACAGCCACACAAGCATCCGGCAATGTCGATTGAGCATCGGTCTGTCTAACATCTGTCGCTACTTTTGTCGGGCGTCGACGAGAATCGTCCGCCGCGCCGACTGATGGGATCGCGTGACGACTTCGCCGTTCAAGAAACGGACTTCCACATCCACCGTCTGATGATCGCCAAGGCCGAAGTGCAGCACGGGATCATTCTGTCCGAGGTATCCATTGTTGCTCCGCGCTTCCCGCATGCTAATCAGACTCTTGCCACCGGGCGTCAACACTTTGACCCGCGCGCCGAAAGCTCCGGCTTGGCCGTCAGATGAGATCAGTTCGACTTTGAGCCAATTGCCTTTGTCGAGATTATTGCGGACGAGCCAATTGCGCGAGCGCTTGCAGCCGATGGCGAAGTCGAGATCGCCGTCGCCGTCGAAATCGGCGAAGGCGACGCCGCGGGGATCGTCGATTCCAGCGACGGGAACGCCGGGTCCCAGTTTGAAGTTGCCGGCGCCGTCGTTGATGTAGCTGACGTCGTCGCCGGCAAAGACGAGGTCCAGATCGCCGTCGTTGTCCAAGTCGGCGCAGCCGGCCATGTAACCGTCGACTTTCTCGAAACTGCGGCGGTGCGCGAAGACGCCTCGTCCGCCATTGATGTACAGATGACCGACATCGGCGCCAGCCAGGATCATGTCCAGATCGCCGTCGTTGTCGACATCTCCCATCGTGACGCCGTCGGCCGCGCGGTGGCGAATTCCGATCGACGCGGGCGGCGTCAGTTTGAAGACGCCGCGCCCATTGTTGCGGAGAATATTGACCGGCCCGGTGCGATTGGCGGCGATCAGATCGATGTCGCCGTCGCCGTCAAAGTCGGTGTCCGTCACGCCCTGACCGCAAGGAGCCGTCAACGCCTCACCGGAGTTCACCGGCGTGAAGTGAAAGCCGCCCTCATTGCGGTAGAGTTCATTCAACTCGCCGGGAGGATCTCGCGACCCTTGATAGTTGGTGACGCCAAACAGATCGAGATCGCCATCGCCGTCCATGTCGAACGCAATCACACCGCGCGTGGGCCATGTCCGGTCACTGGGAATCCCGCTCGTCTTCGTCACGTCGGCGAAACGCTCGCCGTCGTTTCGGAATAGGTTGTTGAAGCAGGGATGCTGGGGATGGTCCCAGGTCGTCCCGTTGAACAGATCGTAGTCGCCGTCGTTGTCCAGATCGGCAAAGCAGGCTCCGTGCGAACCGCCGTCCATGTCATCGATTCCAAACCGACGTCCAGCATCGACGAAGCGGGAGCCGTCGACGTTCTTAAAAAACAGGTCGGGCATCGGATTGCGGAAGATCATTGTGATGTAAAGGTCAGGGCGCCGGTCGCCGTCGACATCCGCCCACATCGCTCCGTGACCGCCCAACTTTCCCTCAGCCGTCGGACCTCCCGTTCCGGCGTCGAGCGTCACGTCGGTAAAACTGAGCGCGCGAATGTCGTCCGCCTCGGCGCAGTGGGGCTTCATGGCGACGGCCAGCAGAAAGCAAACCGCGGTCGCGGCGACGAGTACGATTCCGCGGCGGCGCGCAGGATGGCGGTTGACGGAGTCTTGCATGGTCGCCCTGGTTCAGTGAGCCAATTCGAGATCGTCGGCAGGTCCCAACATATCCATATTCCGCGCCGCCTGCACGAGCGGTGCGCGATGAGTCGAGTATCATGCGGTGACTCGCAATTCGTGTTCGCCGGTCTCCTCGCAAAATCCTGAGTCGTGAAATCATGCCGAGTCCTTGGATTCCTCGAGCGGCAGCTCGCTTTGTGTGTGGCGCTGCTGCATTGCTGGCGGTGTTGTCCGCATCGGCGGTGTACGGCCAGAAACTTGTTTCCGTCGCTTTGAAGTCGAGCGCCGAAAACGGTTTGGTCGAGCCAGGTGAGCCCGTTGCGATTACGGCGACTATCGTCAACCGTGGCGGCAGCCATGCGACCGTTCGCGTCGATTGGAGCGTCGAAACGGTTGCCTTCAAACCACCGCCTGTGAAGACCGTTGAGTTGAGCGTCGATGCTGGTGAGTCGAAGTCCATCTCGTACGAGTCCGCGCTGGCGACGCCGGGCTTTGCGACTGTCGTCTGTGCGGTAACATCGACGAATCTTGCAGTAGACATCACGAGGCGTTTCCGGTTCGGCTGCCGACCGGAGAAGATCGCCGTTCCGCTGACAAAGCAAGCTGACTTCGACGCGTTCTGGCGCACTTCGCTCGATGCATTGAAGAAAGTCGACCCCGAATTCCAGGTCGAACGTCGAGCCGACCGCGATATGGAGGGCATCCGCGTCTTCGAGGTGACGATGAAGAGTCTTGGAGGCGTGCGGGTGCGCGGTTGGTTGGAAACGCCGGCCTCGCCGGGGCCCCACCCGGTCGTGCTGCGAGTTCCGGGCTACGGTGGCAACATGAGGCCCGTCGGCAAGTGGAAGGACATGATCGTTTTCTCATTCAATCCGCGGGGTCACGGAAACAGTCAGGACGATGTGCCGGGCAAGCCGGTCGATTATTGGATCCGCGGGTTGGACGACAAGTCGACGTATTACTATCGCGGCGCCTATCTCGACTGCGTTCGAGCGGTCGACTTTATTGCCAGCCGACAAGACGCGGCCCGCGATCGCATCGCCGTTTGGGGAGGCAGTCAGGGTGGAGGATTCGCGCTGGCCACCGCGGCGCTCGATCAACGCATCGACTACTGCGTCGCTGATATCCCGTTCATGTGTGATTGGCGCAACTATTTTGAGCTGACCGACTGGCCCGAGATGAACGACTGGATCGCCGATCGAGAGGATCGCACATGGAAGTCGACGTTGCGCACGCTCGGCTACTTCGACACGTTGAACTTGGCCGAGAGAATCGAGTGCTCAACGATCATGAGCATCGGACTGCAAGATCGCGTCTGTCCACCGACAACGGATTTCGCGGTCTTCAATCGCATCGACGCCAAGAAGACTCACAAGATCTATCCCACACGCGGCCACGGATTAGGCCGTGAGCACTACGATTGGGTTTGGCGCCAACTGCGAACTGCGTTTGAGCTGGACAAGTAGTCCGCGCAGTGACGTAGTTTTGATGGAAAACCCAGGAATTGAGCCACGACGCTCTCGACCATTCGATTTTCACACCAGATTAGTCTCTGGGCGTGACGAATTCTTACAACCAATCTCAAAAAATACTCGCTGCGCATGACACGATCCAAGCCGCGGCCTTACAGATTCGCAAGTGATCGATGATAATCGCCGACTTCCTGGTCATTAGTTTCGTTTAATTGTCGCGCGGATCTCGTAGCCGCGGGAAGCTCTGATCCGTCCATGCCACTGGTCACAATCTCCGATTTGAGCATTGGGTTTCGCGGCCCGCCGTTGCTCGACCAGGTTCGCTGTCGCATCGAGCCATTGGAGCGGATCGGCTTGCTCGGGCGCAACGGCGCGGGAAAGACGACCTTGCTGAGGATTCTCAGTGGCGAAGAGCAACCCGACGCGGGAGAAGTGCGGATGGACCGTCGCACTCGAGTTGCTCTGCTCTCGCAAGAGGTCCCTGTCGGCCTGCAAGGTTCGGTCGCCGAGGTCGTTGATCAGGGGCTTGCCGACGCTTGCGACGAGCACGGCGAGCCGCTTCCCGATTGGCGGAAGGAGCAGAGTGTCGAGCAAACGCTGTCGCGGATGTCGCTCGACGGCGGCGATTCGTTCGCCACGCTCTCTTCGGGCATGAAACGCCGAGTGCTGCTGGCCCAGGCGCTCGTCTCCGACCCCGATTTGCTGCTGCTCGACGAGCCGACAAACCACCTCGACATCGATTCGATACTCTGGCTCGAGGGATTCCTCAAGAAGTGGAATGCGGCGCTGCTGTTCGTGACGCACGATCGCATGTTCCTGCAGAAGCTGGCCGACCGCATTTTGGAGATTGACCGCGGGCAATTATTCGATTGGACGTGCGACTTCGACACGTTCTTACAGCGGAAGGAAGCAGCGCTTGAAGTGGAGGAGAAGCAAAACGCGCTGTTCGACAAGAAGCTCGCCCAAGAAGAGGCTTGGATCAGGCAAGGCATCAAGGCGAGGCGGACGAGAAACGAGGGTCGTGTACGCGCGCTCAAGAGGCTTCGCGAGGAGCGTCGCGAGCGACAGTCGGCTCCCGGTAAAGTCAATTTGCTGATTGATGAAGGAGCCCGCAGCGGCGCGTTGGTCGCGGAACTCAAGTCGGTCTCGTTCTCCTACGACGACAATCAGATCGTTCGAGACTTCTCGACGACAATCATGCGCGGCGACAAGATCGGGGTGATCGGACCCAACGGTATCGGCAAGACCACGTTGCTCCGCATTTTGCTCGGCCAACTGGAGCCGCAGGACGGCAAGGTTCGACTGGGAACGAATCTGCAAGTCGCTTACTTCGATCAACTCCGCCACCAGCTGGATGAAGAGCAGACCGTGCAGGAGAACGTCGGCGACGGCGGCGACACAGTTCAGATCGGCGGTCGATCAAAGCACGTCATTGGTTACTTGCAGGAGTTCCTGTTTTCGCCGGAACGCGCGCGAACGCCTGTGCGGTTTCTTTCGGGAGGTGAGCGCAATCGCGTTTTGCTGGCCAGGCTGTTCGCGCGACCGGCGAACGTGATTGTGCTCGACGAACCGACGAATGACTTGGACGCCGAGACGTTGGAGATGCTCGAGGAGCGATTGGTTGCGTACGAAGGAACGCTGCTGCTGGTGAGCCACGACCGCACGTTCTTGAACAACGTTGTGACGAGTTCGATTGTTTTCGAATCGAGCGACGTCAAAGAGTACGTGGGCGGCTACGACGATTGGTTGCGGCAGCGGCCGGCGAATACTGCTGAGAAGGCGCCATCGAGCGTCAAGCCGCGCAGCAAAGCGACCGAGGTCGAGCCGGCCAAGCGGAGGTTGAGTTTCCGCGAGCGGCGCGAATTGGAAGAATTGCCGGCGACGATCGAACAGATCGAGAAGCAGATCTCCGAACTGCACGAGGCGATGGCTCAGGCCGAGTTCTTCACTCAGTCGAGCGACGAGATCGCCGCCGCCGGCAAACGCCTCAGGTCGCTCGAGGATCAATTGACGTCCGCCGTCGAGCGCTGGGAAGAGCTCGAAGAACGGGCGTAGTGAGTGAGGAGAAGTGGGACGGCCAAGAGAAGTGGGACGGCCACTCCTCCCTCCTGGCCGTCTACGCGCGCATCTTTTCACACATCCTCGTTAGCGTAAAAGAGGAATCCAGCGCCATCTTTACATGCGCTGCGCGCGTCGTGTTTGCCAGTGCGTTCACGGCCAAGAGAAGTGGGACGGCCACTCCTGGCGCCACTCCTGGCCGTCTACGCGCGCATCTTTTCACACATGCTCGTTAGTGTAAAAGAGAAATCCAGCGCCATCTTTACTTGCGCTGCGCGCGTCGTGTTTGCCAGCGTGTTCACGGCCACGAGTTAGAGTGGCTGTGCCACTTCTCCTGCCGTCAACGCGCGCATCTTCTTCTCGCCTATTTGCTGAGTTTCACGGTCCGCCATGGGGACTGACGGTCGAAAATGTCGCGGCAGCGGATGCGGATGATGTGGTTGGGCGGAATCGAGTCGATCTTGAGTGTCGCTTCGCGGATGTGAGGCGCTGAGGCTCGGGCGCTCGCCAACGCCGCTCGCGACGACTCGTCCTTGAACGCGGCGATTTCGTAGGCGAACTGTGGCGCAGCGGTGGGGTCCACCGTCCAGCTGACGAGCACTTGGCCCTCTTTCGGAACGCCTGTCGCGGTGGCGATGCGCAGCGGACGAAACGCCGGCTCCTTCTCCTTCCGGGCCAACTCGTGGCGCGAGGGGTTCTCGGTTGTGGGCTTCGTCTCTTTGCCGCCGGCCGTCATGAAGTAGAACGGGCCGCCGTCATCGCGAGTGACGCCGCCATTCCAGGCCGTACGATAGTTGTACGACCGCTTCCCTTTGTCGAGATCCCAGTAGTTGACCGAATAGCGGCCCGCTTCGAAAGCTTTCCACTTGCCATCCAGGGATCGCTTCCAGCCGTTTCGTAAATGGGTCGTCCGCAGTTTGGCCCCCGTATTCAGCCAATCTTCAATGAAAGCATCGGTGGCGCCTTCGAATTTTGCGTCGGGTAAGGCGACGGCCATCGTAACGAGATGAGTCCATTGTTTGGTGTCACCCGCTCGAGACCAGAAAGCAAAGTGCGTGCTCTTGTCGACCGACCAACTGCGGGCGACGAGCGTATACCAAACGTCCGTCTTCCAGCCCAACTCGAAATTCCACGACTTCAATCCAGTTCCCTCACCGCCAAATTTCTGAGTCTCGGTTCCCGGACCGCGATGAACGGCGCGGATTGGGGCGGTGTGAGACTTGTTGTCCCAAATCGAAAAAATGAAGTTGTGGGCGCGCGGGTGCACCTGGATGCCCGCGTATCCCGCCCCCTTGCCTCGCCAACCGAGCGCCTCGTAATACGTATACATCGCGTGGCCCGATCGCGGCACGCGCACTTCGTTGACAATGATGTCGCCGGCGAACTTGTCGTCGAAAACCATGTGCGACGACGGCGCCGAATTCTGCCCGCGCGCAAAACTGGCAACGGACAACAACAAAACGAGAGCGGTCGCGACAGAACGGTTCATGGGCGGCAAATACTCAACTGTTGATGAGACGAGACGGTGTGAACACAACAATCGTTGCGTGCGAAGTTTTGCGGGAAGAGGCGGCAGGCCCGATCATACTCCACCCGCGTCATCGACGCGAAGGGCGGCGCTCGATGTGATAGATTGGTGGCCCGGATCATCAACCCAGGAATAGCGCGGATGAGTGAAGCAATCGCGCCTGTCAAGATCGGCGTCGTCGGCTTGGGCCGTTTCGGCCGCCTCCATTCGCTGACGCTTGCCGGGCTCGCCGAATCCCAGTTGGTTGGAATTGTCGCGCGGCGGCAGGCGAGCATCGATGCGCTGGCGAACGAACTGCCGGGAGTTCCCGGCTGGACCAACCTGTCGCAGGCCATCGACCAGTCGGAAGCGGAGGCGTGGGTCGTCGCTTGCACAACGTCCGCCCATGTGGAAGTGACTCGGCGACTCTTGGAGAGCGGCAAGACCGTGCTGCTCGAAAAACCCATCTCCGATAACTTGGACGAGGCCGCGGGACTGGCTTCCCTCGTCCAGGCGGACTCCAGCAATTTGATGATCGGCCACATCGTTTTGTTCAACAGTGAGTACCAAGAACTGTTGCAAGCGGCGGAGCAGCGTGGACCGATCTCGTACATCGACTGCGTCCGCCATCGACCAGACAGCATTGTGCGGGACTTTCCGGACGAGAACCCGCTCCACGCCGCGATGGTCCACGACCTGTACGCGACGCAAGTGATGTTGAATCGCGCTGAGCCGACGAACTTCAGCGCTCAGTTTCACCGCGCGGAAAACGGCGTCATCGACCTCGCTCTGGCTCAACTCAAATGGGAATCGGGAGCGGTCGCATCATTCGCCGCGTCCTACTTGACGCCGGCCGGCATGCCGCCGCGAGGTTTCGATCGGATGGAGGTGTTTGGCGCAGGCTGGTCCGCCCGCATCTCGCCCAATCCCCGACCGCTCGAAATCTGGGATGAGCAAGCGTCATGGCCGTACGCGCTGGAAGTGAGAGCCCACGGACCCAGCGGCATGATGGCTGAGGAGCTGCGCTGTTTCTGCCGCGTTGTGCGCGGCGAGCAGTCAGTGCCCGTCGGCGCGACGTACTCCGACGCACTGCAGGTACAGCGCTGGATGGACAAGTTGGAGGCTGCTGAGAAACAAGATTGAGTCGCATCCGATCGTTCGTGCGATCCTGTATTCGATCTCGCAAGGGTTCTACTACGCAGTCTCGCACAAGGGCGCCAAGGCACAGAGACGTAAAGGAAAGACACAGACAAAGACGGCAGGTCGGATTTGCGTTGATTCGTCGACCCGGCTACGTTCAACGGTTCACCCGCACTCTAGCTGGCGCATTTCCCATCGGACAGTTTGGCGGCAGTAACGAGCCGATGACGGAATTGGCCGTTGGCTAAGCCTCTTTTGCGCGAGCTGATTATGGATACGATCCCACCGGATGATTTTAGCCCGCTCGCAGAGACCGAGCACATGTTTCAGTGGCTGGCGGAGGAGCCTTACGAGGCGATTCGCTCCGAAGTCGATGCGATCTTGAAAGAGCAAGTGCCGGGATCGCAACTCGCTTCCTTTCGAGCTCTTTCCGAACCGCAATGGCTCACCGGAGCACGGACGTCAGAAGAGGATCCAGAACATGGAAT
Source organism: Pirellulaceae bacterium (assembly GCA_030748485.1). Classification (GTDB taxonomy): domain Bacteria; phylum Planctomycetota; class Planctomycetia; order Pirellulales; family Pirellulaceae; genus JASMLW01. The sequence goes on along the minus strand of JASMLW010000332.1, from coordinate 13,067 downwards.
CCTCGTCCGCACGGGCGTCGCCTTCCAATTCGCGTTGCACGTCCAAAATGAAAATGGCGACGTGAGCGAGTTTGGCGGTGTGTTCTCTTGGGTCGGAGTTTGTCTCGACGACCCTCCCAACGCGAAGCAGCGAGTTTGGTTCGATGTCAACGGAACGCTGGAGGAGTTTGGCTCCGATGGCGAACTGCGGGAGCGCGTCTATTTCGAATGACGCGCAACGCTACCATTCCATTCCTGCGCTGAGCACCATGCCGCCAAAACCGACGCTGCTCGGCGCGCCGAATTGCTCGAAAATGAACGGGAAGTCGAGATCACTGACGAGCGAGTGCGAGTAGTCGAACCAGATTTGCCGCTCGTAGGCGAACTGCACGAACACGCGACGTCCAAACGAAATCTCGTGGCCGTACTCATAACCGATCGCGATCTCGATGACGGTTGGCAGGACGTCGCGGGCTTGGCGATGTTCGAGCGGAGCCCGAATGCCGCCGCCGGCGTCGTCATCGTTGATCACGAACAAATCGCCCTGCAAAGCGACGCCGCGGATGCGAGCAAACGGCTCGCCCCAAAAGAAGTCCCAGCGAAACTCGGCTCCAATAATGGCTCCGAGACCATTGAAGTCGTGCGAACGAATGTCCTGGTCGAATTGGCCGGGAGAGTCGAGCATGCGTTCGGTGAACCCGTTGTGGCGAATCCCAAAGAAGCACTCCATCGTCATCGTTTGAGTTAGTTGGGCCTCTTGGAACAGTTCGACGTCCAGTGTGTAAGTGTCGACGCCGATACCATCTCCTTCGGCGACGTCCTCGACACCGGTGAATGCCTCGAAGTCCCAGTACCTCACTCGCAGTCCGCACCCCGAGGGAGTCACGCGGCCGACCGTAAATCGCGGAGCCGCCTCGAACGCGAATGATCCGGACTCATCACTCCCCGTGCCCACTCGCACTCCATCGGCGCGCAGATAGCGGAAGAAGGTCGCTTCGGCGTTGGCGAACCAATAGCCGGAGGAGTCGACTTCTTGAGCCATCAACTGGCCGCCGGCAGTGACTAGTGCGATGACGACGATGATCCGAGCAATGATTCGCATGATTCGCATGATTCGATTCGACGGAGAGTAGCGGTGAGTGGGATTGTCAGTCCCATTCATCGACCATTTGAATCGCCAATCACGAGCGTCGTCCATAAGAACCGTCCCAGTCCGTCTCAACAAAACGACCGGTTGAGCCGTCTTGACCGTTTGTGCCGTTTGTGGCGCTGAGAATCCGGGGCTTCCCCGGTTGGATTCCAGCGACCAACGGGAGCGGGCGAATGACTACCGAGCGGCAGCTCGCTTTGTGAGTGGCACTGCCACTTTTGCGGCGTTGCCACTGGCTGAACTGGCGTCGCTAGTCTCGCGAGAAGTCGTCTGGAATCGGTTGGAGCACCGCCGAGAGTGTCTCCAACAAGCGGCTCATCAACACGGGATCGTCGGCCGAGATTCGTTGTTCCGCATCCAGGTCCCAGACGGCGATAGGTCGCTGCGTCGCGTCGCGCACGGGGCAGATGATGCCCGAAACGGTCTGCAAACTGCTCTCGCCGTCACAGGAAACGTAGCCGGGCCATTTCTTTACGTCCTGCAGTGCGATGCACTGATTCATCAGCATCGCGTCCCAGCACGAGCCGGAACGGCCGACGGCCCCGTCACCGTCGAGCAGCAGGGTTGCACAGACGGGAGGCCCCGCGGCTCCCGGCGCGAGGTCGAGCTGATCGCCGTGACGGACGTAGAATCCGTTCCACGCCCAGCCGCGATCGGCGAAGACTTCGCTGATGCAACGCGGCAGTTGGAGCCAAACATTGTCGCCACCGGCCAACAGGCATTCGACGCATTCGATCAAACTCGAGTACTCGGCTCTCCGCGAGTCGACCAAGCCGCCTGGCCACTGGTCGAGAATCCGATGCAACCATTCGATCGGGTCTAGGTTTAGGGCGGATTGCGAATTCATGGTGTTTTCTTCTCGACCACTAACGATGTTGCTGGATTGGCGTTCCGTCGGCCTGCTCCTCCGCCCGGCGGCGTCGGTCGACCGGTGGCGGGTTCCCGATCGTTTACTTAGGCACAACCCGTTCTGTAACATGAGAATCGCTCGGAGACAAACACGCGCGGCCGAGTCCTCTAGCAAAACGGAGTCACCCCATGCACCGTCACGCCATGCACCGTCACGACTCGACGCAACTTGTCTCTCCGTCCACCAAACACCGCCAGGCGTTTCTCGCCGTGCTTGCCGCGATCGCCGTCGTGGCGAGCGCGCAGACGGCTTGGGGCCAAGCGCGCACTCCCAAGACGAACTTCAAGCCCAGCCGCGACATGCTGGACGTCGCCAACACGCCGGGTAAGGCGAGGCGAACCGAAAACGGCTCATGCGACGGCATAACCGAGTTGTCGATCGCGCACTTCTTCGCGTCGAAGGGCGCGCCCGTTCGGTCGCTCGCCGACGAAGGACGCGAGATCAAGCGAGTTTTCGTCAGCGACCTGGAGCGGCACGAAACCAAGTCGTTGGGCCGTCCTCTGACCGCAGCTGAGAGAAGAGCGGCGCTGCCGGACTGGGAGAAGAAGGCGCGAATCTATTTGGAACGCGTCACCAACCAAGCGCAGGCGATCAGTCAAAGCAGCGGAAATCACTACTACGTTCAGGACGGGCGGTACATCGCGAAGGGTGTCAGCGAACAACTAACCAAAACAAACATGCCGCAGCGGATTCAACTGGTTCAGCGGAAGAACGGCATCACTCGCCTCCACACGATGATCGCCTACGACGTGACTAACGACGGTGGGGATATCGAGCTCAGCGTCGGCGACCCCGACTTCCCTCAGCGAGACGATTTGCGACTCGTTTACGAAACGGCGACTGGAAAATGGGTCTATCACGGAGGCGGCGCCAACCCAATCGTGTTCAATCGCGGTGACGTCATGCGGCGAAAGGGGGACGAAAGGGCGACCGCCAATTCATCACCTTTCCCGGTCAAACCATTCCAGCAATTGCTGCGAGCGGCGAAACAATCCAATCCCAACGCAATTGACCCGGAAGCTCGCATCAGGAGCGTTCAGGCCACGTTCCAAAAGCCTCAGCGATCGCGTTCCAAGTTCTCCGAGCCACCGTCGCCGTTGTCACCCGGTCGCTTAGTCGTCGCGGCCGATCCCAAGGTCGGTGGCGTTCTCATTCGTTTCGATCCGGCGATCTGGGAAGACATGTCGGACGACGATCGCCGCAAAATCAGCGCCGCCATGGACAGCGTGCTGCGCGGAGAGTCGCGAGGTCTTGTTTATCGAGCCGGGCCGGCCAGTGAGACGTTCGTGCGAGTTTCGCTGCGCGAATTGCTCGAGTCCAATTCTCCGACGCTAGGGAATCTGACTCGAGTTCGCGGTTACATTCTGCGAGACGACGACATCGTGCTGCTCGGTCGCGCCGAACCGGGCAAACCGGCCGTTTCGCTCGACTTCCTGACCGTCGCGATGAATGTGATGGACGCCTCGGGGCGAGGACCTTACATCTCGCTCGACCCCGATCCTTGGAACTACGCCGCACCGCATCGACTTCGCATTGGCAACGTGGACGAGGCGTGGCGCAAGAGCGACTTCATTGCGGCGATGGTCGAGGCAGACTACTTGATGAAGCAGATCTCTTTGGGCGAAGTTGAGTCGGGAGTCCCGGGATTTGAATCGTACGTCGATCTCGCCGCTCGTTACCCGCGGACAGCCGGTTCGCATCCGACACGCTCGTGGCTCACACCGGCTCCGTCCCAACCGGGAGACATCCAGACGGCCCGCGGAGTCACGCTGTTTGACACCGATGTGATCGTGCTGTCCGAGCGCATGAAACGGGCCGGAGATGCGCTGGCTTCCTCCACCGCCGACAATTCGCTCGGCGACCGCGAGGCGGCTAGTTTTTCGTTGCACTACCGCGACATCGAACAGATTCACACTTCGTTTTATCGACTCCACCAAGTACTCGATGTCTGCCATCTGGCGACGATTTGGAAGATGCAGAAGATCGATCGCGAGGTGCTGACGGCCCTGTCTGAACGCGACGTCAAAGAGGTGGAGATCCCCGATCAGTTCGCCGGTATCGGTCCCAAACAAGTCGCGCTGGTCGATAAGGCGCCGTTGCTTGTCGCCGGGGGCTCTGTCATCAGAGTCCGCATTTCACCAAATGCGATCGTCGAGTCTGAGTCGGTAGGGCGATTGCTGACGGAAAACACACTGAGCCGCCAACCAGTACGAGAGCTCACAGCCAATGTCTTTCCCGAGCTCTTGATCACTCAAGCCGGCGAGGATTTCCTTCGCGGGGAGATGAAAAGTTGCGTGGAGCGGACGACGATGGCGCTCGAGCAGGAACCGGAGCTGTGGCATGGCTACGCGCAGCGGGGAATGGCTCTCTATCAGATGGGCCGCGTTGAAGAGGCGCTGCAGGACTTCGACCGGGCCGTCCAGGGTTCCCAAGAACTGCTGGTCGCGCGAGCTGGAATTCGTCTCTACGCGGGCGACGCCGACGGCGCGATGGAAGACGCCGAGCGGGCCGTTGAACTCTTTCCGGACGAGCCGATCGCTTGGCACACCTTGGCCACCGTTCGGCTACACGCGCTCGATTGGGCGGGTGCGGCCCGCGCTCTCGAGGAGGTGTTCGCGCGCAGTCCGTTCGACGAACATGCGATCGGGGTGGTTAACCAACTCAAGATGTACCGGCGTATGGACGCCGCCGCCGCCGAGCGACGACTCCGCGAACTGCGGAGCGTTCCACTGCCGCTGACCGCCGCTCTGCAATCGATATCCGGCTCCGCTCATCCCGATCAGGCTTCCGAGTCTTTGGCGGACGCTCTGGAACTTGCCGACGGATTAGAAGCGTCCAATTCACTTTACCTCCGCGAACGCATCTTGATGGGTCTGGCGACGTCCGTCGCTGCAGCGCAGCCGTCCACTCATGTGTGGGAGGGAATGTGGGCGCTCGAGTTCAGCCCCGACAGCAAGCGGTTGGCGTTTCGAGCGATTGATCGCGACCGGCGCCCTTACCTTGTCGTCGACAACACGGTCTACGATCTGACCCCCGACGACACTCTTGAACACGTCAACGACGATGACGATGACCGTACCGACCTTCGAGAACAACGCGGCGAACGACTTCTGCGATCGGGCGATCTCGATCGAATTGTCTTTAGCCCCGACAGTCGTCACGTCGCTCATGTCCTGTCCGATGCGGGCGGGGACCGCGTGTTCATCGATGGCGACGAGATCGCGTTTCTCCAGGGTGTCGTCGCCGCGCCCGTGTTCAATGACAAGAGCGCAATCCTTGAGGTTGTGGCTTGGCAAGGTGAACTGTTGGCGCGTCATTATCTGCGTGTGCCGAGCACGTCACTCGATGTGTCGGAAGCAACACCTCCGGTGCAGGTCGTAGCTCGGGCTCCCGCCAGTGTTTGGGCGCGCGGATGCCTGGTCGGCCACGGGGGCCGCACGCTGGTGCTCCCGCACGAGTCGGCTGAGGACGCTGACGATGTCGAGCCCGCGGAGGGAGTTGATGTCATCATTGCCGCGGAGGAAGATTTCGCGTGTCCGCCCACTTTTTCGCCCGATCGAAAACGGCTCGCACTCGTGCGGCCCGCCGATGAGCCGGAAACGTGGGAGGTCGTGATTGATGGCGAAGTGAGTTCGACTTATGAGCGGATCAGCGGCGATTCCGAGTGGATCAAGTTCAGCGCAGACAGTCGATCGTACGCGTACGTGGCGCGACGGGCGGATGGTGAGTGGTTGGTCTGTCACAACGGGAAGGAATTGCCGTTGCCGGGTCGCGCTTTTTCCGTGTCGATCTCACCGGACGGCAAACGCGTGGGCCTCCTCTTACACGGCGAAGAGGAGAGTGACGAGGACAGCTATGTCTGGGTGAATGGCAAGCGAAACGAAGCGGTCAAGAAACAGTCCGGATTCGCGCAACTTTTTGGAGGCAAGAAGAAAATTTACCGACCGTACGGCGACCCGGTCTTCGCCGCCAATGGCGTCATCGGTTACGTCGCGTTTGACGTTGAGTCGGGAAAGAACGTAATCATCGACGGCAAGCCGCAAGGCGCGCTTGGCGAAATCGAGTCGTTGGCGGTCAGCCCCGATGGAAAGCGGTGGGCGTGTCTGCTGAGAGAATCGGGAGACTTCGATCCCGCCACCAACGAGTTGTCCGTCTCTTATTACGCCGTTGTCGATCGGCGGATGTTGCGATTGCACCCCGCTTATCGCTACGTCGATCAACTGCGGTCGCGTCAACCCGATTGGAGCAGCGCGACGTTGCTCGAAGCGATCGTGACGTCGGCGCTCAAGCCGCCGCCGCCGATTCGCATCGATGTCCTGATGAAGGAGGCTTTCGCCAAGAAGACCCCCGACGACGCCTTGTTGGCCGAGTACGAATTGCGGTACGGAGAGCGGTTTAAGGATTATCTATACTTGTCGGCGGCGCGGAGCGCCATGAATCGCGATCGTTCCCCCGCGCCTTTCTTGAAAGAGCTTCGCGACTCGCCGGGCGTCGCAGGCGTCACCGCTCGAACTTTGCCTCTGATCCTCCGCTACGAGGACCCTCAACAGCGCGAGTCGGTCAGTTTGCGTCTCTTGCAGAAGACGCTGGAAACTCCCTGCGGGGACGATCCGTCCAGCGTTTTGGCTCGTCGATTGATCTACGGCGTTGCCGTGGCGATGAATCGCGGCGATCTGGATGCGATTGCCGCGACCCGCGCCTTGCACTCGAATCTGCCCGCCGAGTCGGATGATGGTGAGGTTGCGGACGAAGTCGCCGGCTTGCGAGCGTCGATGATTACCGCGGTCAGTTCGCTTTACGAGAAACACGCCAAGCGCGACAAGCGATTCGTGGCTTTGGCGATTGCGGCAAGTGAGGGCGAACTGGACGGCCCGGCGATCGTGAAACGCGCCGCGGAAATCGGTTCCATGGCGAGGGCGGATAGCAAGAAACACGACAGTCCAATGATCCAGCTGTTGGTTGAGATGGAACTGGAGATCTTGCCCGCGAAGCTCGAAATGCTCGCCCTCAACGACGCGGCTCGCCGCGTGCAATACGCGAATCGGTTTCTGCTGAGTGAATCGGGAGCCGCCAAGTTGTCGGACATCCAGCAGGCGCAGCAGGCCACAATCGATCGGGCGAACGCTTCGCTGCGAGGCAGAATCGCGCGAAACAGGCAGCGCTTCCTTAACGCGGTCGACTTGGCTGAAACACGCGGCGATCTCTCGATGCTGCTCGATTACCTCTCCCCGCAGCGATTCGTCGAACGTATGGATGCGCCGCCCGCGCCCGAGCAGGTCGTCGCCATCACAAATGCGGTCGCCGAACTCAATTCGAAGATCCGCCACGTGCGATTGCGCCGAGATAGACAGTCGCAAGTCGAGGCGACGGCCCCATAGCGCGGATTCCGGGAGTACAATCGGCAGCTCGCACCGTTGTAGCTACGTTCGCCAGAACGTGGAGGCGACTCGTTGGATCGCTTCGTGTGTGGCACTGCCACTTGGATAGGAGAGCAGAGCGTGCGTATTGCAATCGCCGAGTGCAAACAAGAAGTGTCGACGTTCAATCCGGAGCCGAGTCGCTACGAAGACTTTCGCGTCGCCAAGGGAGCCGCGTTGCTTGACTACCATCGTCGCGTTCACGAAGAAGTCGGCGGCGCGCTGCGGACGTTCGACGCGGCGGATGTGCAACTTCAGGCAGGTCTCGGTACGAGCTCCAATACGTCGGGCGGAGTTTTGGCTGCTGAGAGCTTCGATCGGCTGAGCACCGAGTTTCTCGATTCGTTAGCCAATATCGGTGAAGTGGACGGAGCTTACTTCTGCCTGCACGGAGCGATGCAGGCGGAGAATGAGAACGACCCCGAGGGCTATTTGCTGCAGGAGGCCCGGCGGATTCTCGGCGAACAAGTTCCGATTGTCACTTCTCTCGACATTCACGGAATTCTCACCGATCGCATGTTGCGGCACAGCGACGCCGTCGTCGCGTATCACACGTATCCGCATGTCGACTTCTTCGAGACGGGCAATCGAGCCGCCGTCTTGTTGTTGAGAATTCTGGCTGGCGAGGTGCGGCCCGTGACGGCCCGCGTCAAGATTCCCGTTCTCGCCCGCGGCGATGAAATGATCACGGAGTCCGGTGCAATCGGTGAGTGCATTCGCTTGGCGCAAGAGATCGAGGCCGGCGACGCCGGACTATCCGCCGGCGTCATGTGGGGGAATCCGTTTACCGACGTGCCCGAGCTGCGAACGAACGCGTTCGCGACGACACACGGCGATGAATCGGCCGCGGCCGCCTACGCGATCGATCTGGCCAATCGGTTTTGGAAGCATCACGAGAAGATGCAAGTTCCACTCACCAGCCTCGTCGACGCCGTCAAAAGCGCAGCTGAGGTGTCGACCGGCACGGTTGTGATGATGGACGCCGCCGATGCGACGAGTTCCGGTGCGTCGGGCGACAGCAACGCGATCGTCGCGGAGGCGATCCGGCAGGGATACGGCGGTTCCATTCTCGCCCCCATTGTCGATCCCGCGGTCGTGGAGCAAGCGTTTTCAGCCGGCGTCGGCGCGACGGTGCAAGTTCATGTGGGTGGAGCGATCGACAAAGCTCGCTACCAGCCGATTGAGCTAACGGCGCGCGTACGCTCGCTGGCGGACGGAGAGTTTCGCAGCGAGTCGTTTGGTTGGCACTGGGATTCGGGGAACACGGCGGTTCTCGAGGCCGACAATCTCACGCTTGTCGTCGGCACGAAACCGGTCAGCTTGTTCGATCGATCCTGGTTCTACGCCAACGGACAACTCCCTCAGCATTTCGACATGGTGGTAGTCAAGTCGCCTCACTGCGAGCCGCACATGTTCGCCGACTGGTGTGCGAAGCTAATCAACGTCGACGCGCCCGGCGCCACGAGCGCCAATCTGCGCAGTCTGGGGCATACGATCTGCGCTCGGCCGATCTTCCCACTCGACGAAGGCGTGGAATTCGAACCGGTGGTGGACATCTTTCGCCGCAACTGACGGATTTGCGAAAGCAGACATGCCATGAACGCACCCATCGCTTGGTTTGTCGAATTGAGAGTCGAGCCGGAGCGGATCGACGACTTTCGCACTTTGACGACAGAAATGGTCGCCGCCACGCACGACGAACCAGGTACTCTGCTATACGAGCGATACTTCACTCGGCCCGATCGCTGTTTTCTCTACGAGCGATACGCCGATTCGGAAGCGGCCGTGGAGCATTTGGCGAGGTTCAACGAGCTGTTTGGTCAGCGGTTTGCGGCGCTCGTCAAGCGGGAGCAGTTCATCGTGCTGGGAGATCCGAGCGCAGAGCTCGAATCGATCTTCGCCCGAATCGGCGTGGAGTACGCGACGAGGATCGCCGGATTTGCTCGCTAGAATCACCGGGCTGCAGGAGTCACCGGGCTGCAGGAGTTTCAGCACGCCCCCAAGGATTTGAACCCTGACCAACTGGGTTGGAACCAGTCATGCTGCCGTTACACCAGAGGCGTGTAGTTACAGTTAGCGGAAGCCGTGGGACTCGAACCCACAAGCGGCCATGCCGCCCGCTGTTTTCAAGACAGCGTCCTCATCCAGCCGGATGACTTCCGTTGTCGTCAATCGCAGTGCTCGCGGGAATCATCGACGTCGCGATGATTGACGAGCTGAGATTGGCAGAGGGACGGGTGGGACTTGAACCCACGACCCGGTGCTTAACAGGCACCCGCTCTGCCGCTGAGCTACCGACCCATAAGAAAAGAGCCCGTTGTCGAGTGACACCGGGCTCTTCGTTTGGCTATCGATTGCCGTCCAGGTCACAGGCGCAACGGGTGCGAGCACCGTGAATTCAGCCACCAAGAGCATCCACTGGAGTCGCGTCGCATGCTGGTTAAACCTGACCACAACAGCATCGTCATTTCACGTCCTCTTTGGCTCTACTGAGTTGTTTCTGGATAGCCGAGTTGCTCTGAGTATGTGAGACGCCGCAGTCGCCCCCGCGGTTCGCAAGTCGTAGTGGAATTCGCCAGAATTCCCGTCCGTCAAAGCGTGAAATCCGTAGATGGAATTCGCCAGAATCCCCTGCTTCAGTTGAATCGTCAGCCGGACTTTTGAGCCGGACTTCTGGCGAAGTCCACTACGTAACGACTCGGCCAGCACGTAGATGGGGATTCGCCAGAATCCCCTGCTTCAGTTGAATCGTCAGCCGGACTTTTGGGCCGGACTTCTGGCGAAGTCCACTACGTAACAACTCGGCCAGCACGTAGTGGACTCGCCAGAATTCCCTTTCTCACAGCGACCGACTCCATTCCCTGTTCGTTGAGGGCGAATCGGACTCCTGGTGCGCAGCGCTTGAACGACTCCCGTTGCGATTGGACATTCGCAGCGAGAGGCTCCGCCGCCATTGGCGAAAATCGAGAACTGACAGCTCTCCAGCGTGCGTTTGCCGCCCTTACATTTGGGCTGTTTGAGCTGCGCGGTCGGCTAGCGCCTTGTTGGGAAAGACGCGGACGTTGAGCCGCGCGGATGCTCGCGCCGCCGCCGGGGCCTGAGACAACACCTCGTCTCGCCAATCCCGTAGGCTCGCGGGAGAAGAAGTGACCACGATCGATCGCAGCACTCCGATGTCGAGCACACCGACGAAGTGAGGCTGATTGAGAACTGGATCGACGTACGGCAACTTGCCTAGATGGTTGAACAGTTCTTTTTGCAGTTTTTCGTAGTCGTTCCCAAAGTGTTTCTCGAACAAAGCCACCTGGTCGGGTGGTTCTTGGAGCGGGCCGAGTTCACTGACCTCGCGGATGAACGCAAAGAACTCTTCGCGCCGCCGCTTGGCGAGAAAGTCGGTCATCGCCCAAGAGGCCGCGTACCCGCTGGCGTTGAGCGCCCGAGCGGCGACGATTCTGCTCACGAATTGCCCGTTGGCGATCGCGTCGCCACGAGTCTGAGCCAGCTCGCGGAGGCTCTTCATGCGCATGTGTTTGGGCTTGCCGACGCCGTTCCAGCGGACGCGGCGGTCGACCGATGTGGGCGAGAAAAACTCAGGCAAGCCTTCGCTGATCCACATCGGCCATTCCGATAGCCGATGCTGCACGCCGATGTTGTGCAAGATCTGATGCACGCCTTCATGAGCGATTGTTGAGATCGACTGTTTGATGGCGATCGTCGGCGCGACCTCGGTCAGCGACGATTGCTCGTACATCACGATGTAGTTGTTCACTGTGTTGTAGTAAGCAGTGACGCCCGCCGGCATTTCACGATACTCTTGAAACTCCTTCTCGGTGCGGAACATGACCACGATCAGCGGCGTTTGCAGCGGTTGCACTTTCAATCGCTGCCGCTTGCAGTAGGCGACCAGGGCGGGGTGCATCGTCTCCAGGATCCGGCTCGTCGCTTCGTAGAACGGCTTGCTGGTGTTGTAAGCGTAGACGTAGCGAACCGTGCTGGCAGTCTTGAATTCGGGGAACTTCTCTTTTAGCTCTTTGACGATTTCCGCTTTACCGAACGGCTTGAAGGGTCGTTCCGTCAACGGCGCGTCGCCTTGCGCGACATCGATCAACCGGCCGTTGGGCAACAACACGGCGAACCGGTCACCGACTTCCAGCACGACCTTGGCGACAACCGGTTCGCCAATCGACTTAGCCGTGATCACGCGGCGGCCGGCGGCCGGCTTTGGCGGGGCGTTCGGTAATCGGAGACCCAAATCCTCGGCTGACGCCTTTGGGAAAGAGACGTCCTGAGCCGCCGCGTCATTCAACAGGCCGGCGGTCGCGGCGCACGAAATGACACACAAGACCGCGCGTAAGAAGTGTGGTGTATGGAACATGTAATATTAGAGGTGAGAAGAATGCGATGATCGCAAATATGAACGAAATGTCCCTTGAGCGTACCCGACGTGGCCGGATTGTCCAGCATTTTCCAGCCGTAGCCACAATCGACCTCAAAGCGGGAACACAAGATTTGACAATTCCTCACTTTTCATTCCCCATACCTCGAAGTTGACGACTTCGATCAAGACTGCTCGCGCAGCATCTTGCTGGTTCATTTCGAACCGCCTTTCGGTGCGCCAGCCGCATCAAACACGGGACGGAGGTGCTTTTCAAAGACGGCCTCGGCTGCCTCGGATCCTCTCCCAGCCATAGCCTGTAAGTCGAGATAGGTTTGTAATGGTGAGGTTGTTTGCTCGGGGATGGCGACGCGACGTACAAAAACGCTCTTGTCGTACGGCGTCATCAGCACCAGATTCGCGCCGGATTCAACTTCTCGTGCGCCGCACTTTTCACGTAGTGCGTTAAGCCTACTTGGTCCCAGCGCTTCCGAAGTCACATACAGGGATGCGACTGTATGCCGCACTTCAGGAGCGTGCCTCCACACCGCCGAGAATCTTGCCAGGGAGTACTCAATGTTCGATTCTTCGCACCAGGCAGCGATCTTCCGTTCGACGCCTTCGGGATCGCCTCGCATGTAGAACAGCCGCTGGTCGGATGGCCCCGGATAACTTCGAGTCCATGCGGCAAGCAACTCACTTGGTTGCTTTAGATACAACAATCGGTCTTTGACGATTGCATAGCTCTCGCGAATAAGCGCCTTCTTTACTTTGGACGCCAGGCCTACGCTGACCTTCGCATCTGGATTATCAGACAGTTCGCTGACCTGCCATCCGCGTTTCGGCTCATGGAGCATGGCGCGAATGATGCGACTGGACTTGGGCGAGAATAGACCAACCGCCTGTTGCTCTTGGCTCGACGCTTCGTTCTTGATGCCGGTTCGAGAGATGAGCAAGCCCGCCCGGCTGTCGAGGATCCGGCAATTCCCCGCATAGTCGATGAACGAGACTCCATGGTGTCTTGCGATTTCCGCGACTCTGGGTGAGATCACCGGCGCGAAAACAATGCGAACAACATGGGGGGATGCGGGCTTCTGTCGGAGTCGCTCGAACAGATCGTCGGCGATCTGTGGCGTGATTCTCTCGCGGACTTTGAAGCTGAAGTAATACGACCGTCTGGGCGATTCTGAGACAATCTTCAGGTCGCATCTGGTGTCATCCTCTTGCACTTCCCAG
>JASMLW010000331.1 GCA_030748485.1 Pirellulaceae bacterium | reverse complement strand
CCCCGATGAGTATCGTGACGCAAGAACAATGGTTACTCAAGGCCCAAGGCAAGTTTGACGCACTCAAGCAGTCCATCGTGAACCACTCCCAACAACACACACGGATCGATCGGGTTGAAAGAAGCCTCTTTGCTGATCTGTCAGATCAGCCTTTAGGGACCGTCCGTAAATAAACTACCGAAGTTTTGCAATTACCTCGGCTTGATTTCATAGTTCCAATCACCGTGGAATGCGTTGCGTTTGATTTTGATGTTGGCCATCTCAGCGTCGCTAATCTTACGTCCCTTGGGATAGTCGTTCTCATCCACACGACAGTGGACTTCCAAGCCTTCCGCAGTACGTGTGGAGCCAACAAGGCTGACCACGATCTGGTAGCTTTCCAGCGGAACACCTCGCCAGTTGCGAGTGATGTGACAGAACAAACGGTGTTCGATTTTATTCCATTTGCTCGTGCCCGGCGGGTAGTGACAAACTTCGATGATCATTCCGGTCTGATCGGCCAAACGCTGCAGCTCATACTTCCAAAGCCGGTTCCGATGACCATTGCTTCCGCCACTATCGGCAGTGATCAGCAGACGTTTCGGTTTCTTGTATCGTTTCTTTCCCATCCGACGCCACCAACGCCTGATTGCCTCGACAGCGAATTCGCCCGTGTCGCGGCTTATCCCGACCGACACCCAAGCTTCATTCGATTTAATGTCGTAGACGCCGTACGGAATTGCTTTACCAAGTTCTTTGTCAGGAAAGTCATGCGTATCGACCTCCAGCGGCACGCCTTTGGGGCGATACTCCTTGCCGACATTCGCCTTTTTTCCAAGTGTTTCTTTCTTTTTCGTATCGACCGAAACCGCCGGGCGGCCTCCTCGTTGGCACGCTCGAACACGTCGTGCGATGTGTTCAAACTGAGCATTGCGGTCGGGGTGATCGGTACCTTCGCGTGTCTTGCGATTGCCCTGAAGCGAGTATCCCAACGACCGAAGTATGTTCGAGATTTTTGTTCGTCCAACGCGGTAGCCTTGTGAGACAAGCTCACGTTGCAAGTTGCTCAAACTCTTACAGGTCCAGCGCAAAGGAGACTGAGGATCGCCTCGCTCTGTCGGCTCGACGAGACGATCAACGGCATCGATCAAATCATGCTGAGAGGATTCGAGGGGCTTGCGGCCGCCACCGTTTCGTCGCTGGCGTCCACTGGGCAAAGGGGTGTCGCTCTGAAGTTCTTCAATCCCGTTTCGTATGGTACGATCCGAAAGGCCTGTCGCCAACGAAACTGCGGTAATGCCGCCATAGCCTAATGCCATCGCTTCGGTTGCCGCCCAGCGTCGTCGACCACGTTCGTCCAGGTCCCCAACGAGCGCATTAAACTTCAATTCCAGTCCATCGATAACTTGTGCATCGTGCATCCGCGCATTGTGACTGCTTCAGCAATAATCTTCCTATATCAGTTCGGTAGTTTATTTGCGCACGGTCCCTTAGGATCACCCGATGTGATACGCATCGAAACGCAGTATCCCTTCCGTTCGATACCCAAAAGATCAATGGTAAACTCATCGATTTTGGGTTTTATCTTTAACTGGCAAGGGAACCTGCTTTGGCACTCGACGTGCGGTGGTTCAGTCATAACACGGAGCGTTGACTACCGTTTTTTCCGTCCTCTTTCCAACACCGACGAGAAAGGGAACTGCACTTCGCGCCGCTCAAGCGAACAGCTTGGTGACCGGGAATCCTTTCACCAGCTCCCGCGGCTGATTCAGATGGTTGTACATCAGCATGCTGGGGTCGATTCCGAAGGCTTGGTAGATCGTCGCCAGCAGCTCGCGCGGATGCACGGGATCTTTGGTTGGGGCCGAGCCGGTCTTGTCCGACTCGCCGTGAATGTAGCCGCGTTTGATTCCGCCGCCGGCGATCGTTGCCGTGTAGCAGTAGGGCCAGTGATCGCGGCCGTCGGAGCTGTTGTCGTTGCCTGAAGTGCTGACCCCGCGCTCCGGACTGCGGCCAAACTCACCCACGGCGACGATCATCGTCTCTTCGAGCATGCCGCGTTGGTCGAGGTCGTCGACCAGCGCGGACAAGCCGCCGTCGAGCATTGGGGACGACTGGTCTTTCATTCGCTTGGTGAGCCCCTTGTGGACATCCCACGAATGGTTGTCTGAGTTGGCGACCTTGGGCCAGACAACTTCGACGACTCGCGTGCCGGCTTCGATGAGTCGTCGAGCCAACAGACAACTCTGACCAAACGTATTGCGGCCGTAACGATCGCGGACTTGCTTCGGTTCGCGCTCCAGCGCGAAAGCATCGCGCGCCCGGCCCGACGTGACCAATTCAAGAGCGCGGCCGTAATACTCGTTCAACTTGTAGTCGCTCACGGCGTTCTCGACATCGGGCATGCCCTGATTGATCACGTCGCGCAGTCGAGCGCGGCGCTGCAATCGCCCCGAGTGAACTTGCGGGCGCAGCTGCAGATCGTCGATGCTGATCCCGTCCATCTTGTCCATCTTCATGTCGTCGCCGCTCGGGTACAGATAGTACGGGTCGAACGCCCGACCGAGGAAACCGGCCGTGCCGGCCTTGCCGACCACGTTGCTCTCCTGCAGCGGTCGCGGCAACATGACGAACGGCAACATGGGAACTTGCGACGGCTTCAGGCGAACCAGATTGGAGCCGAAGTTGGGGAAGTCCTTGGGGCTCGGCGGCTCGAGTTGGCCCGACGCGCTGACTTTGTCAGTCGTGTACCCGGTCAACATCTGGTAGATCGCGGCGGTGTGATTGAAGAGCCCGATCGGCGTGTAGCTCATCGATCGGATCAACGTGATCTTGTCGTTCACTTGCGCGAGCTGCGGCAGCAGTTCAGTGAACTTCACGCCCGGCACTTTGGTCGAGATTTCCTTGTAGGGACCGACCATGTTGTCCGGCAGATTCGGCTTGGGATCCCACAAGTCGAGGTGACTCGGGCCGCCCTGAAGAAACATCAGGATGATGTTCTTCGCCGTTCCTTCGCCCATCTTGCTGGGCGCCGCTTGCACCGTCCTATCCTGCAACTCGAGGAGCGAGCCGAGGCTGAGGCCGAGCATGCCGGAACCGCCAATCCTCAAGAGATCGCGGCGCGTCATTCCGAGTTGTCGATCGCAAACGTCTTTACCTGGTTGTCCGGGAATGACGAGCATGATTGTCTCCTTGTCGTATCACAGCTGTCGTTTGTGGGGATCGGCAGGAGCGGGCGCCTGCCGCGACGTGCTATCGGACGTGTTATCGATTGAATAGGAACGCTGGGCTATTGATCAGCGCCCAGGCAACATCTTGAGCAGCCGTGAGTCGGGGATTCTCCAACAGTTTGCTGCTCAGTTTAACATCGGCTTGCAACTGGGCCAGCTTTAAATCGACGGGAATCGCCTGGTTGGCGTCGGCCAACTTGTCGCGAAGTTGTTTCAGCTTGGGGTCGACCGGTCGCGGCCGCTTGGCGTCGGCCAGCGCCGTTTGCAGTTTCTTCAAGTCACCATCGATCGTGCGGTAGTAGGCCAACAGCGCCGCCTTCTGTTTCTCGTCGCGTTGATCGGCGGCCACGGCCAAGATGTCGGTGACGTTCTTGGGGAGGCCATCCAACAGGATCGGGCCGGCCGAGTTGGTCACGGACAAGCGGAACCGGCCCAGCGAGTGCTGACCACTGGCAAATTGTTGATGCAGGAGGAAAGTCAATACGGCTCCTCCGTCAAAACCCACGTCTTGCTTCGTTTCAAATGACGCTCGATGGCTGGCGCCGGCTTTCGGAGCAATCGCCCAACCGTTGTTGGACCCGGCCATGCTGCCATCGATGGCGGTCGCCACATTGTAGACGTTCTGGCTGAAATCGGCCTGAGCGTTCTCCAGACCGATCTTGGCTGTCTTAGCGGGATCGGCCTTCGCCGCGGCCGTCAACTCAAACTCGGTCAACACGAAGTTGCCGTCGGGAGCGCGGCCCGGCCCCTTCTTCGGCTGGCGTTTGTCTGTCAACGCCTCCAAGCGAACGGCGGTGATTCCCTGCAAGTCGGTATGGGCGACAACTTTGTAGGCGCCCAGACCGTTGGAATTGGTCGCCAACACCGACAAGTCGTCCTGGCGGGCGAGCGTGGTGGCGCTGGTCGAAGACAACTCGACCGGATCGAGAGGCGTCCACACCGTCCCTTTGTCCTTCTTCGCCTCCCAGGCCGTGAGTTTCTCGGCCAGGGTCGCTTCGTAGGACTTCAGAGCGGCGGTCGATTGAACGATTTTCGCGGCGTGTTCTTTGTCCAGCTTCGCCTCGCGGGCGGCGATCTGCTTCTCGAAGGCCGCGAGCGATTCACTGGCGGCGGCGATCGATTGTTGCCGCTGTTTTTCCGCCGCCGCGATCTTTGGCCCCAGACTCGCCTCGTACTGCTGAGTGGCGGCGACGAGCCGCGCGTGCTCAGCCGGCAAGTCCTTCATCATGGCCAGCGTGGAGTCGATTTCCCCCTGTGTCGCCGGACGATTAAGAATCCGCATGAACAGTTCATTCACCAGCTTCGCGTCGTCTTTCTCGGCCGCGACCAACTTGGCGACTCCCCCTTGCGGATCAATGATCACACCGTCGACGGTCGAGCCGCTGACTAGCGCCATGACGGGGCCAAACTGCATGCCGCTGCTTCGCTCGCACTCGCAAGCACTCTCGCGGGGCGGGCGTCCAAACTTGGCCAGAAAGCCGCTCGACTCCTTGAATCCCACGTCGGGCAGTGAGGCCGCGCGCGTTCCGGGTGGGACGCCCGGCAGCTTCGACACCGAGCCGCTGACGCGATGCAAGGCGTCGTAGAGAACCTCGGCCGGCAAGCGACGAGCGATGGCGTGCGAGTAGTTGATCGTATCGTCTTCGTTCCACTTATTCGCCTTGATTGACATCTGGTATGTCCGCGACTTACAGATCGTGCGGACCAGGTGTTGGACATCGAACTTGTTGTCGACGAATTCCTGTGTGAGTCGAGCCAGCAGCTCAGGATTGGTCGGCGGGTTGCCGGCGCGAATGTCGTCCAGCGGTTCAATGAAGCCGAGGCCGAGCAGATAGCCCCACATGCGATTGACGTAGTTCTTGGCGAAGTACTTGTTGTCGGGCGATGTCATCCAGCGGGCGATGTGCTCGCGACGGGAAGCGTCGGCCGGCGCGTCGTACTTGCTCTCAAATGGGAACTTGGGTGGCGTGACAGCCCCCGTCTCGTCGTGCAACACCTCGCCATTGTCTTTCTCGAAAACGATTTCATAGAGCGGTTTCCCGGCCTCCACGGCCGTTCTACCGATCTCCCTCTTGCCGCTGGCCGGATCCTTCTTCAGGCCGAACCGAGCGAAGTAGGCCGCCGTCTGCCAGTACTGGTTCTGCACCCAACCTTCGAACGGGTGGTCGTGGCACTTGTTGCAACTGAAACGAATGCCGAGCAGCAGATGGGTCGTGTTCTCCATCGTGTCTTCCGGCGTGCGATGGATCTTGTAATAAGACGCGGCCGGATTCTCTTTGTTCGACCCGCTGGCCGTCAGCAGCGTGTAGGCGAACTTGTCGTAGGACGTGTTGGCGGCCATTTGATCGCGAATCCACTTGCGGAACGCCGCCGCACCCTCGGGAGCCAGGTACTTGCGGTTGACCTGCAGTAGATCGGCCCACTTGTTCGTCCAATGCTCAACGTAGTCGTCCGAGCCGATGAGTCGATCGATCAACGCGTCGCGCTTAACCTTCGATTCTCGCTCGTCCGCCAGAAACGCCCGCACCTCGTCCGCGGTCGGCGGCAGTCCGATCAAGTCCAGGTAGACACGCCGCAAGAACTCGGCGTCCGTGCACAATTCCGACGGCAGCGTCTTGGTGCGCTGGAGCTTCTTCGCCACCAACTCGTCAATGAAGTTGTGCGGCGGAGGATTGTTCCAGGCGAAACCCGCCCGATCGCCCATGACGGTGAGAGTGGAGGCGGCGTATTTCCCTTCAAATCTCGCCAAGATCGGCGATTCCCCGCGCCGCTGGACAGTGACCAAGCCGGTCGAATCAGCGGTGGCGACTTCGATGTTGCCGCTGGAAATATGAGCTTCGGATGTCACATCGCGAACCTCGCCGTCCGCATAGGTCGCCAGCACTCGAAACTGCTGGCGGGCGTCGGTTCGCTGCAGAATGCGATCCTTGGGAAAGATGT
>JASMLW010000330.1 GCA_030748485.1 Pirellulaceae bacterium | reverse complement strand
GACTTGGAGACGGTTTGCCTCAAGGCGCTGCAGAAGGCGCCGGGCAGGCGATATCAAACGGCCGGCGAATTGGCCGAGGACTTGCGTCGTTTTCTCCGCGGCGAGCCGATCTTGGCGCGCCCCATTACGTACCGCGAACGTTTTTGGCGGTGGTGTCGAGCGAACCCGGTTGCCGCATCGCTGTTTGTCGCCGTCCTGGCGGGCTCCCTGTTCGGCCTCTGGCGCGTCGCCGGACTGACCGACAATCTGGTCAAGCAATCCGCCCTCGCCAGCGCCCGCATCGAAGTGCGGATGCTTGAGGAGATCAACCAGTTCTACAGCGACCTGCTGGCCAATCTCAATCGCAACCAAGTGAAAGTAACGCACGAGTACTCTCACGTGAGAGGGGCGATGCCGCTGCCCGCGACGTTTACGATCGACGCGGGCGAGCGCATCAGCCGCACTGAACTGGGTCTGCAAGTTCGCCTCTACAGCGATAAGCCATGGCGCGATAGCGGCGGGCCGAAGGATGAGTTTGAACGCAAGGCGCTGCGCGTGTTGCGCGAGCGAGTGGAGTCGGAGGGGCCGTCGGCGAACAATCAGGCGTCCTACTACGAATTCTCACCGCCCGGCGCGCTGCCCGAGCTCCGTTTCGCACAGGCGCAAGTCATGAAGGAAAGCTGTCTCGATTGCCACAAGACTCACCCGCAGAGCCCGTTTAGAGATTGGCAGGAGGGCGACGTCGTAGGCGTCATGTCGATCAGGCGTCCACTGGACAGCGACATTGCGTTGACGCGAACCGTGTTGCAGGACGCCGTGCTCGTGCTGGCCGGCATGGTGCTGATCGTGGGCGGAGCCGCCGCTGGGGCCACCAAATGGGCCAAGCGGAGGTAGGCATGGCCAGCGATCAACAGCATGAGTCGAACGGCGACAACGCCTTGGGATCGACTTCGCGCACGCTGCTAGATCGCGCTCGCGGCGACGACGGCGACGCGTGGGATCAACTGACGACCTTCTATGCGCCATTGGTCGCCTTTTGGGTTAGGCAGATCGGCATCGATGAATCCGACTTGCCTGACGTCGTGCAGGATGTCTTTCAGTCGGTGTCGACAAACCTTCGTAGATTTCGCAAGGACCAGCCGGGCCAGAGTTTTCGAGCTTGGTTGCGGACGATTGCCCGCAACAAAGCGTTCGATCTATTGCGGCGGCGCAAGAGAGAGCCTCGCGGAACCGGCGGAACAGAGGCCTGGCGCCGTTTGCACGATCACGCCGACGAGTTGGAACCGGACGAACTCGACCAGCCCGAGGACGAACCGGAGTGTGAACGGCAACTGATTCTCCAATCGGCGCTGCAAGTTGTCCGCAAACGCACCGAGGATCGGACCTGGCAAGCGTTCTGGCGGGTCGTCGTCGATGGACGGTCCGCCGCGGAAGCCGCCGAGGAACTGCAAATGACTCAGGGGGCGGTTCGCGTCGCGAAATCTCGCGTGCTGCAGAGACTGCGCGCGGCGCTCGACGAGTTGCCGGAGTGATCTCGGAGTTCGCCGCGCTCGTCGACTACCCTATCCGAGCTCGACCGCCGCGCCGTCCTGCATTGCCGAAGCGTGACAAGCGTCCATCACTCGCTGCGTGAGCAGGGCGATGTCGGGCCAGTGGTCGTCCGGTTCATCTGACAGGGCGAGATCCGAAAAGTTGCGAAACAGATTTGTCTCTTGAGCGTTGGGCATTCCATCGCTGTACTCGGGAACGGCAATCGTGCGCGTGTGGTCGTGCATGTGGAAGTTGCAGCCGTCGATTTGGAATTGCGCAGTCGTCACATCGTACTTCGATTCAAAGCCATACGATGGCAGCACGAAATCACGCACCGAGAGATTGCCCTTGACGCCACTGGCGTGCACCCACTGCTGATGCTCTGTCAGAAATGAACAGTAGAAGCCCGCCGACACGCCCCCCTCAAATAGCAGCTCGCCGGAGAACTCGGTCGGCACGGTCTGAGGACTGTCATCGCGGCCGAGATCACTCAGCAATCTTCCCGACACCCGGAGCGGCTGCCGGTAGTTCATGATCCAAAGCGCTATACGAATGTTGTACCAGCCGAGATCACCGAGGCATCCCATCGGTTCCAGGTCGCTGTGCACGCGGATGTTGCCGGCCAGGAAGTCGTCGGGGGCGCGGAAGCTGAAGTGAGTCGCGATGCGCTTCAATTCTCCGATGCTCTCGCCATCGTCGAGTGTGTCGCGAATTGCGTTCAGACGAGCGCTGTGGTTGAACATCACTCCGTCCATGAACTGCACGTTGTGTTCGCGACAGGCGGCGATCATTTCGCACAGATCTTCGGTCGTGGCTCCGCACGGTTTCTCGCACATCACGTGCTTGCCGGCGGCGGCCGCTCGCAGCACCCACTCCTTGCGCAACCCGGTGGGGAGTGGGATGTAGACGGCGTCGATGTCCGCGCGAGCCAGGAGGTTGTCGTAGCCCTCGACCGCTTCGGGAGCTTTCGCGAATGGCACGGTGGCTTGGCATTCGTCGATGAACTTTTGGGCGGAGGCCTCACGCCGACTCGCGACGGCGGACAAAACGGCGTTCTCGGCGTTCCAGATCGACTTCCAATTCTTGCGGGCGATCCCGGCGGAGCCCAAGACGCCCCAGCGGCAAAGACGGTCGCTCATCGATGTAACTCCAACAAGTGGCGAGTAGCGGATTCTTTGGCGTTTGTGGAAGCGGCGAAACAGGACAAACTAGCGATAGCTCTTCGCGCAGGGCCTTGCCACGTCGCTCGGTCGCTTCAGCCTCTTTGACGCTTTATTCTGACGAGGCTTCGGGGGCCCACAAGCCCCGCGCGGAACATTATTGGAGCGAGCGCTCAATAGGCCGGTTCGGCGATTCCGTTCTTGTCGACGCTCCAGGGCGTCCAGACCAGGACGACGTCGCCAATGTCGATGTCCGATTTGCGGGGTCGGACCGACAGCTCTTCAAGTTCCAGGTTTTCGACCTGCAACTTGTCCTCGATCTGATCGGACTGCTCTTCAAACTCGGCCTCCAGATTGGCGAGCTTCGTTTGATATTCTTTCAGTTGCTCTTCCGCGTGGGCGATGTCGGTGCGCTCGCCCACAGCTCTACCGACCTTCTTCATCGACGACGAAGCGCGAGTCACGTTCGTCGCGCTCTTCAACTTGCGGCCGAACATGGCTCCGAGCACGGACGCTCCGATCGAGATCGCCGAGTCGACGGACTTCTGTCGGTACTGAGCTTTCTCGCGCTCGATTCGCCGTTGCGCGGTTTGAATTCGATCGTTGATCGTGCGGAATTTCGAGGCGTACTTTTTCTTCAACTTCTCTGTCGCCAAATCTCGCTTTTCCCGCACGTGCTGTCCCAAGCGGATGCGGAAGTCCTCCTCGCTCTCGCCGGGCTGCGAGTACGTCTTGAGCAAGACGCACTTCCAAATGGGGAGTGTGCGCGAGCGGTAGAGTTCCGCCTTGAGATCGGTTCGCAGTGACGTGAAGGTCTTCTTCCGCGTCAGCTCGCTCGGCAAATCGCCAAACGCGATCTCTTCATCCGGCCGCGAGTCGACGTCGAGTGGTTCGTCTAGCGACTCGGCGTCGTTCCAGGTGTTGTCGATGTCATCGGTGGCGGCCGCCAGGTAAGTGTGCTCGCGCCACACGTCCACTTTGTATGTCGCGCGAACGAAATGCAGCCGGGCGGCCGCTTGCAGAGCCGGTCGATAGACGATGCGGCCGCCATCGGAAGCGCGGCGGCGCGGGAACACAAACTGCTCCTTCACTCCCGCTGGGACTGGCGGCCGTGGGACGAACGGCTGACCGGCGGTCTCTTCCACCTGGGCCGGCGCGACGGTGGAGCCGGAGATCGTCGGTGGAGGAGCCATGCCGGCGGACGCGGCCAGGGAGCTCACCGCCGCATCAGAATCCTCCGCGCGGCGCGACGCCATCAGCCGTTGTATTTGAGTGCGAGTCAGCGGACCCCGCAGATATGAGAGCGCCCACCGCGTGTGGAACACGACGGGCGCGTCTTCGTGCGCGTTGCTCATCAAGAACACGCGGCGTCCCATTCCCGCCAGCATCGCCTCCATCTTTCCGCGATCGAAGTCCGAGCCGGCTTGGGCCGACGCCCCCTCGAGCCCCTCCAGAACGCGAGCCTTGTCTCGCTCCGTCTGCAGCCGACCTAGAAACCAGGTACCCGTGTTCGACAGTCCTTTGTAGTCGAGGTCGACTGGATTCTGCGTCGCCAACACCACACCCAGTCCGTAGGCGCGGGCCTGTTTGAGCAGCGTCAGCATCGGCTTCTTCGAGGGCGGGTTCGCCGTCGGCGGAAAGAAACCAAACACTTCATCCATGTACAACAGCGCACGCAATGTGCTCGTACCCGGTTGAGATCGCATCCAGGTGAGCACTTCGTTGAGCAGGATAGTCACGAAGAACATGCGTTCGGCGTCGGACAGATGAGCGATCGAGATCACGGAGATGCGCGGCTTGCCGCTGGCCGTGTAGAGCAGTCGCTGCGCATTCAACGATTCGCCTTGCATCCAGGCCCCGAATGAGGGCGAGGCGAGCAGGTTGTTGAGCGTCATCGCCAGTTGACCGCGATCGCCCGCCGGAAAGAACGACTCCAGATCCAAAATGCCGACCGTCTCGAATGGCGGCGATTGGATTTCGCGAATGAGCGCCGCCAAATCGAGACTGCGCCCGGCTCGCCAGGCGCGGTCGAGGATGTTCGCGATCAAGATGTGTTCGCGGCTGCGAACGGGATCGGCGTCGATTCCCAACAGCGCGAGCAACCCGGACGCCGCGGACGAGATGCGCTCGCTAAAGGCGTCGCGATCTTCGATGACGGCGGCGGGCGGCGCGGCGAACGACTTGAGTACGGTCAGCGGGAGACCCGCATCACCGCCGGGCGTGTAGATCGCCAAATCGACCGCCTCGCGAAACCGGGCGATACGCTCACCGTCTTGTCCCCATTGCGCCAACCCGTCGCGCCAGAGTTTGGCCTGCGCAGCGGCGTATTGGGCGGCCGTTTGTCCCTCCCGCAGAGCGACACTTTCGTCCACCCAGGGCAGAAACTCTTCAGCGGCCAGGTTGGGGAAGGTGAGCAGCAAGTTTCCCAGATCGCCTTTGGGGTCGATCACGATTGCCGGGATGCCGTCGATGCCGGCCTCCTCCAGCAGCGACAAGCAAAGCCCCGTCTTGCCGCTTCCCGTCATCCCCACACAGACCGCGTGAGTCGTCAGGTCTTTCGTGTCGTAGAGCAACGGCTCGTCCGTCGTCTCGCCAGCTTGTAGATCGTGTCGCCGACCCAAATAGAAGACGCCCAGCTTCTCGAAATCTCGCACAGCCGTTTGCTCCTTGAAAACCGATCAAGAACGGCACAGGCTAACAAATCGCCGCGAACGTCAGCAATGTCGATGTGGCTCGCCGCTGGCGGAGGCGAGTTGTTCAGCGCGGGCGCGTGACCTCAGTTGTTGTCGTCGTTAGAATCGGAGCTTCACTCCCCCCGTCCGCGCATTACTCCGGTGCCTGCTATGCAATTCCGTACGATCGTTCCTTTGATCATGGCGAGTCTCGTGATGCCGTCTCTCGTCGCCGCTGAACCGCTCAAACTCACCCTCCGCGACCAGCGGGAGACGAGTCCAGGGAGTGGCCGTCACCACCAGCGCGTGCGCGGTGAGAGTTGGTTGCCGAACGAAACGGCGATCATCGTGTGCGATGTCTGGGATGTCCACCATTCGCTGAACGCCGTGCGCCGCGTCGAGCAGTTTGCACCCCGGCTGAACGAGGTTCTCACGAAGGCCCGCGGGTTGGGCGTCACGATTATTCACTCGCCCAGCGACTGCATGGCGGCGTACGAAAACCACCCAGCGCGTGTGCGAGCCGAGAAGATTCCGGTTGCAGCCAACCTGCCTGCCGATGTGCGGTCCTGGTGCTCGAGAATCCCCGCCGAGGAATTGGCTGTCTATCCGCTCGATCAGTCGGACGGCGGGGACGACGACGACCCGGCTGAGCATGCGGTGTGGGCGAAGAAGCTCATCGCCATGGGACGCAATCCCGGTATTCCCTGGAAGAGTCAATCGAAGTTGATCGAGATTGATTCCGAGCGCGACTTCATCAGCGATCGCGGCGACGAAGTGTGGAACGTGTTGGAGCAACGCCAAATCAAGAACGTGATCTTGGCTGGTGTTCACACAAACATGTGCGTGCTGGGCCGGCCGTTCGGACTTCGGCAAATGGTTCGCAACGGCAAGCACGTCGTGCTGATGCGGGACATGACGGACACGATGTACAACCCGGGCCGTTGGCCGTACGTCAGCCATTTCACCGGCAACGACTTGATCATTGCCCACATCGAGCGATTCGTCTGTCCCACGATTACAAGCGATCAGGTCATTGGCGGCAGTCCATTCCGATTCGCCGCCGACAAGCGACCTCATCTGGCGATCGTCATGGCGGAGGACGAATACGAAACGAGCGCCACGCTGCCGCGATTCGCCTTTGATTATTTGGGCAAGTCGTTTCACGTCTCCTTCGTTTTTGGCAGCGACTCGGAGCGCAACAGCATTCCCGGCTTGGAAGTGTTGGAGTCGGCCGACGCGGCGCTGTTCAGCGTGCGACGGCGCGTGCTGACGAACGCGCAAATGACGCTGGTGAAAAAGTTCGTCGCCGCGGGTAAACCCGTCATCGGCATCCGTACAGCCAGTCACGCGTTCGCCCTTCGCAAACAAGATCCGCCGGCCGGCTTTGTCGATTGGCCCGAGTTCGACGCGCAGGTCTTCGGCGGAAACTACCACAATCATTACGGCAACAAACTCGTGGCAACGATCCGCCGCGAACCGGGCGCGAAAGACAATCCGATTCTCGCCGGTAGTCGCCGCGACTCGTTCGCGACCGGCGGGTCGCTTTACAAGACCTCACCGCTGGCGAAAGGCGCCGACGTGCTGCTGTGGGGGAAAGTCGACGGCGAAGAGCGTGAACCGGTCGCCTGGACGTTCCGTCGATCGGATGGCGGCCGCTCGTTCTACACGTCGCTGGGGCACATTGACGATTTTGACAAC
Organism: Pirellulaceae bacterium; assembly: GCA_030748485.1. Classification (GTDB taxonomy): domain Bacteria; phylum Planctomycetota; class Planctomycetia; order Pirellulales; family Pirellulaceae; genus JASMLW01. The sequence continues at coordinate 2,888 of JASMLW010000330.1, read as the reverse complement.
CCGGAGTTTCTCGGGCTGCTGCTCAACGGCATCCATTGGGCGGTTGGAAATGAGCCCAGCGCGGATGTGACGATCGCTTCCGCCAGTGACTTTCGCCGGCACTGGTCGCAGATCAAAGTGCCCGCGCCCTGGGAGTCGGCGGCTCCGGCGCTGAGCCAATACGATGGAGTGGGGTGGTACCGCTGTGTGCTGAGGATCAGCCAGTCGTGGTTGGGCGATGGCTTTGAGGTCGAGTTGGCCGAGAGCTCCGATGAACGACAGGCCTGGTTCAATGGGCGTCCGTTGAAGTTGTCCGGCGGGGCGGCGCGAGTGCCACGCGATTGGGTTGAGCTGAACGACGCCAATCTGCTTGTCGTCCGCGTCAGCAACAAGAGTGGCCCCGGCGGATTGTCGAAGTCGCCGCGAATCCGATCGAGCCGGGGCGCGATGGAGCTGGCCGGCAAGTGGCAGTTTCGCATCGGCGACGATGAGCAATGGCGGATGATGCCGTTGCCGGCTCGCTACGGCGCGCCGACCGACATCATCTTTGAGCCCTGACCTGGCGAGGCACCGACACTATGGCGCTCCAGGATCGACATCGACAGCAGCGTTTCGCGAACGGCTACGCGCTCGTGGACGGAGTCGTCAAGAGTGAAGTGCTGGGGGAGCGGTTTCAGATTCCTCCGGCTTGGTTTCGCGAAGCAGTGGGCAGCGGACATTTCGTCGAGTTGCGGATCGACTCCGATCGCGTTTCGGCTCATCCCGACGCCCCCGAGAAATGCGAGTGCGCCCATTGCCAGGAAGAAGCGACCAACCCGATCCTCTGCCACGATCATCCCGCCACCCTCATTCCTCTTCCCGCCCAGACAGTGCCGTCTCGAGGCTGGGGCGAACAGTTCTGGGTGCTCGTCACAGAAACAGATGGCGATCTGAGAGTCGGCGTGATCGACAACCCGTTGCGCGAAACTGCCTTGCATGAACTTCAACTCGGCGACGAGATCGTCTTTCACGAAAACCACATTCTGGCGATTCATCCTTCCTGTCGCGACGATCTACTGGCGAACATGACGGACGATCAACTCGCCCGTTTCGGTGAGTGGCTCCGAGAGCGCGACGATGGAGAGGATTAGCATTCCGCACTGCGGACGCGTGAATGAGTTCCGAGCAACGACCTGGTTGAGCCCCGCGAGGGGAAGGGATGTTTCGATGTGCAAACGATGGTTGATGTTGGCCGCCCTGTCCGCCGCATGCGTTTCTTCCACCGCCGCCGCGACGCGCAGTATGGAGGAGCTATCCGCGTTCACCGCGGCCGAGGCGATCCAAGCCGTCGCCGTTGACGCCCGATACGCGTACGCGATCAACAACAGCTCGATCGGCAAGTACAACAAGAAGACGGGCGAGAAAGTGGCGGCTTGGAACGCCCCGCAGGAAACTCACTTCAAACATCTCAACAGCGGTGTCGTCGTCGACGGCAAGCTGTACTGCGCCCATTCCGATTGGCCGGCTGTGCCAACGAAGAACACCATCGAAGTCTGGGACGCCGACAAACTCGTCCACGTCAAGACCATCGAGTTCAACGAGGGTGCGGCGGGCGGCGCGCTGACCTGGGTCGACATCAAGCGTGGAGCTTGGTGGGCGGGCGTAGCTCATTACGGCGAGGTGATGAGCATTCGCAAGACGCGCGTTGTCAGGCTCGGCAAGGATTGGCAGCCGACAGCGAGTTGGACGTTTCCGGCGGCGGTTGTTGAGCGGTTCGCCCCGTACAGCAATTCGGGTGCATCCTTCGGTCCGAACGGTCTGCTGTACGCCACCGGCCACGATCGAACTGAACTCTACGCGCTGCAGTGGCCCACCGACAAGTCGCGCGAACTGAAGCTTGTCGACACGGTCTCGGCCGCAGTGTTTGGCCAGGGTGTCTGTTGGGATCGATCCGACATCGGCGTGCTGTACGGGATTCGCCGAGCCAAGCGAGAAGTGGTCGCTTTACGAGTGACTCACGAGTCGGAGTACGCGGCGCTGCGGCGCACGATTCGGTGGGAGCGCGACGCGGCGAATCCGATTTTGCCGCCAGATCCAAACAGCCGGTTTGAAAACTCCCGTTGCATGAACCCGTGGGTTGTGGCGACGGGCGACGAGTATCATCTCTACTACTCGGGTGGCGACGGCCAAGGACGACAGCGGATTTGCCTCGCCAAAGCTCGCAGAAGTCAGCCGACAGAGTGGGACCGGCAAGGGCCTTTGTTCGAAGTCGGCAAGGCCGGCGCTTTTGACGCCCGTTGGTGCGTGTTGCCGCACGTCGTCCAAGATTCCGGCAAGTGGCGACTCTACTATACGGGCAACGCGGGTCGCGGCGCCGGGCTGAGCGCTTTTCCGGGGATCGGGTTGGCGACAAGCGACAACGGTCGTCAGTGGCGACGCCACGACCGCCCCGCTGTCATCTCGCGCAGCGGTCATCACGGTGATCCCGATGCAGTCGGCATCGCGGGCGGGTCGTTGATCAAGATGGGCGACCAGTGGTGGTTCTACTACACGGGGTGCCCGACGATCGGCGAGGAACACGATCTGAATCAGCAAAAGACGATCTGTCTCGCCGTGTCGAACGATGGCGTGCGGTGGACGAAGCGAGGAGTTGTGATGATCCGCGACTCGCGCCGCGACTATGAAAACATCGGCGTCGCCGGGCCGGTCGTGCGCCGCGCGGGCGACGGTGATTATCGCATGTGGTATTCGGCGATCGGGACGAAGTGGGGTTTCTACAGCATCTGCTACGCTGAATCGAAGGATGGGCTGAGTTGGACGCGCGGAGCCAAGTACGGCGACAACCTTCAACTCACGCCGACGGGCGAAGGCTGGGAGCGGCGGATGGTCGAGTACCCGTCGGTAGTTATCGAGGGCGACCACCTGCGATT
>JASMLW010000329.1 GCA_030748485.1 Pirellulaceae bacterium | reverse complement strand
GCATCCAGCGAAAGTGCCTGAGGACCGTCTTGCGGTTCGCGCTGCTGAAGACCTGACCGGGGCTGCCGTCGGCGTGTTGAAAGCCGGTCGTGTAGCGTTCGTCCGAGTCGAGCTCCGAGACGTCGGGCCAGAGATCGACCGTCACGTTGCCGGGTCCGAACGGTCGGTTGCGATTCCTGGCCCAGTGCGTCCAGCCGAGATTGGATCCGTCACCTTCGCAGTTGAACCAACCTTGGTAGCCGACCATGACTTTGCCTCGCAGCGTACTGGGGTCGACGTTCGTAGCGACGCGGCTCCGACCACCGTCGACGATCTTCCGCAGTTCGGCCGTCAACCGCGCAACGACGTCGGGATGCTTCTTGTAAAGGTTGGTCGTTTCGCCGAGATCAGCGGCCAGATTGTAGAGTTGACCGGCCGGATCGTCCGGACCGGGCTTAATCCGATTCGGTTTCGAAAACCCACCCGATCCGAGTCCGGTGATTAGTTTCCAGTCGCCCGAGCGGATCGTCATCATCGAACGGACGCTGCCGGCGCGCATCACGAACTGAGCACGCGCGGGCGTCGTCGCTTCCTGGCCCGTCAGCGCCGGCAGGAAGCTGAAGCTGTCGGGGCCGGCGGCGGGGGCGAGTTTGACGCCCCACACTTCGGCGAACGTGGCCAGCAGGTCAGTGAAGCAGACTAGCTGTTTGCTCTGCCCACCCGCCTTCACTCGCTCCGGCCAACGAACGATGAAGGGCATGCGGTGGCCGCCTTCCCAAGCGTCCGACTTCATACCGCGCAGACCACCCACCGAATCGTGCTTCAGTCGCTCGACATCGGCCTCGAACCAGACCGGGCCGTTGTCCGAAGTGAAGACCAACAGCGTGTTCCGCTCCATGCCGGCCTGCCGAAGACTCGCCAACACGCGACCGATCTGCGCGTCGACCATCATCAGGAAATCGCCGTACATGCCGGCTCCGCTCTGGCCGACGAATTCTTCCGCAGGTAGCCATGGCGTGTGCGGGGCTGGGTACGCCAGATAGAGCATTAACGGTCGAGCGTCTTGTTTGTTCGCGGCGTGCTTCTCAATCACCTGAATCGCTTCGTCCGTGAATCGCGGTAGAACATCGTCGAGTTTCAGGTTCGGAGCGATCCCGCCGGCTCGCCAGAACGCGCCTTGGATCGGCGACCAGCCCGCGCTGCGATTGGCTTCGATTCGCTCGGTTGGTGGCTGAACGGCGCGGTCGTCGCGAATGTAGAAGTACGGCGGGATGTCGGTCGACGCGCGAATCCCGAAATAGCTGTGAAAGCCGCAGTCGACCGGTCCGCCGGGCAATGGCTTGTCGTAACCGTCTTCTCGAAAACCAAGGTGCCACTTGCCGACCATCGCCGTGCGATAGCCACGCGACTTGGCGAGCGACGCGATCGTCGTTCGCCCCGCATCGATCAACGGCCGCCTGCGCCAAGCGGAAACGTCCGTGCGAAAGGGATACCGCCCCGTCATCAATCCGTATCGCGACATGTGGCACAGCGGGCCGGGCGCATGCGCGTCGGAAAACTCCACGCCATCGCGAGCCAGGGAGTTGATGTGCGGCGTGGCGATCTTCGACTTCGAGTTGAAACACTGCGGATCGCCGTACCCCATGTCATCGACCATGATCAAAACGATATTGGGGCGCGAGGCTTGATCGGCGTTAACTGGTTGCGTATAAATTACTTGTGCAACAAGTACCACAATGGTCGAAATGGCCAGTGTAGTTATTTTGTGTAGCAAATGACGCGGGAATGACCGGCGGCAACCGGCCTGCGTTATGGCAAGGAATTGAAACATGATGAATCCTCTATTTCTCATCGCGCGTGCGCTGCGCTCGATTCTCGCTCGCTCACCACCGCGCTATCGGTGCGTAAAAAGACCAAGGGGCCACGGGCGGCAACCCGTTTGGCGGCCCCTTGGCGGCAAGGAACCGAAACCGGTTCCGCCTTCATTGTCTTCCCCATGATTTCCACAGTCAATTCCCAGCGGCAACTGGGTCAGCAACGAAAGGAAAAATGACCAATGGCAAGGAATCGAAAACAACGTCGCCAGCAGCATGGATCTGCCTGGCATTGGAAGCAGACGGACTGCTGGTATTACACAGAACCGGGAACAAGGAAACGTGTGCCCCTCTTTGATGAGCAAGGCGAACGCGTTCGTGGAAAAGAGAACAAGGAAGCCGCGAGGCTGGCCCTCGCCCGCGTGAAACTCGTTGACGAATTGAGCCCGCAGCCAACAACGTCATCGGGCGAATGGACTGTCGCGAAAGTCTGTGAAATCTATCTCGCGGACCTGCATCAGTCAGCGACGCTCGAATGGGCCAAACTGGTCGAGAAGTGGCTGAACGATTTGTGTGGCTACTGTGGTGCGTTGAAGGTCGAAGAGTTTCAGAAGAAGCATCTACGGACTTGGATTCAGAAGCACAAGTCGTGGAACCACAACACGCAGCGCAACGTGATTGCGTCTGTGAAGGCAGCATTCAATTTCTGTTGCAAGTTCGACGATCTCGAATCGAATCCGGTGGCGGGGTACCAGAAGCC
>JASMLW010000328.1 GCA_030748485.1 Pirellulaceae bacterium | reverse complement strand
CACGAATCCGCTGAACGTTCCAGGGGCTGACCCGCTCTCGACGGCCTCGGAAGGCCATCGTACATAAGTAGGTCCTGCCTGCCGGGCAGGACGTCGCGTGACGAAGTCGCGACAATGGACGCTCCACTCAACACAGCGGGGCGATTTAATGCAAAGCTGAGCACGAATCCGCTGAACGTTCCAGGGGCTGACCCGCTCTCGACGGCCTCGGAAGGCCATCGTACATAAGTAGGTCCTGCCTGCCGGGCAGGACTTCGCGACGAAGTCGCGACAATGGGCGCTCCACTTGCTCATCGCGCCGATCTGATTCAACGCTGAGCGCGAATCCGCCGATGTTTCCAGGGACCGAACCACATTCGACGGCCTCGGAAGGCCATCGTACTTACGCTGAGCGCGAATCCGCCGGCGTTTCCAGGGACCGACCCGCTCTCGACGGCCTGGAAGGCCATCGTACATAAGTAGGTCCTGCCTGCCGGGCAGGACTTCGCGACGAAGTCGCGACAACGGACGCTCCACTTGCTACATCGCGACAATTTGATGCAACGCTGCGCGCGGCCTCGGAAGGCCATCGTACAGACGCTTAGAAACCGATTTCAGCTGACCACCTGAATCATCTGGGGTTGATCGCTCGTCACCTCGCCGATGACGGCAGCCGTCGCGACTCCCGCTTCTTCCAATCGATCCAGCAGACGATTCAGTTCGTGGGGAGGTATGGCGATGAGCAGTCCACCTGAAGTCTGGGGGTCCGCCAAGACGATCTTCACTTCTTCCGGCGTCGCGTCTGGCCAGTTCACTGATGGGTCAAACCGCTGCAGGTTTCGTTTGGCGCCGCCGGGATACACAGCGTCCCGCGCCAGCGGCCAAACTTCTTCGAGCACAGGCACGTCGGCCGCTTGGAGCCGAGCGCCGACCCCCGACCCCGTAAGCATCTCGACCATGTGCCCGAGCATGCCGAATCCCGTAATGTCCGTGAGGGCGTGAACTTCGAGGCCGTCGAGCGCTTCGGCGGCCGCGCGATTCAGTGTCGCCATCACGTCGACGATTTTCTCCTTCGCCTCATCTCCCAACAGCCCCTTCTTCAAGGCGGTGGTCAGGATTCCGGACCCCAGCGGCTTGGTCAGCACGAGGGCGTCGCCCGGCTGCGCGCCGGCATTGGTCACGACACGGTCCGTGGGGACGACGCCCGTGACGACCAGACCGTACTTCGGCTCTTCGTCATCGACCGAGTGACCGCCGACGATCTCGATTCCCGCCTCCCGCGCTTTGTCGCAGCCTCCTTTCAGGATTTGGCTCAGCACGTCCAGCGGCAGATTCTTCGACGGAAAGCAGACGATGTTCAGCGCGAACAGCGGCCGTCCACCCATGGCGTAGACATCGCTGATCGAATTGGCCGCCGCGATCCGGCCGTAGTCATACGGGTCGTCGACAATCGGCGTGATGAAGTCGACGGTTTGAATAATCGCCCGCTGGTCGTCGATCCGATAGACGGCGGCGTCATCGGCGGTGGACGTTCCCACGATCACCGCGGGATCATCAATCGGTGGCAGTTGGCGCAAGACTTGCGCCAGGTCCTCGGGACCAATCTTGCACGCTCAGCCGCCGCCGTGCGTCAGTTGAGTCAAACGGATCTGTTCTTTCATTGTTTCTCTTTCTCAGTTCAAGACCCCGAAACGACTTGTCGTCCGCCACTTGGAAGCATCGCCGCGTCGTCCGCGCGGCTCTTTTGGTGTTACGCCATCATGTACAAGAATTGCTCTTCGGCCTTCTTGCGTTTGGCGTCATCTTTCACGAAAGGCAGCAGCGTGAAGAAGCCGTACAACGTCTTGATGCGATGCGACAAACTTGCCGAAGCCTGCGATGGCGAGTTGTCAGTCCAGTAGTCCGGAGTCCGTGGGTCAAACTTCGCCTTCTTGAGCGCACCGAGCTCTTCTGACAGGTCCGGCAGAGATCGCCACAAGCGAACGTGGTGATGATGAGCCGGCAAGGCCCTGAGCGCGAGATCCTGGAATCCGTATTCCGACAATTCGGTGATTGCCGCAGCGTGGTTGGTGACGTGGACCGTACCGCCGAATCCTCGCCGGTGTTGAGAGCCCCTGAGAATCAAGTCGTCGGCTACGGCGTTCGCCATCTGCTCAAACGAATCATACGCGGGGAATTCGGTGTCGGCCGTCAGCTGCACTTTGTCGCCGATGATCCACCCTTTCTCCTTGCCCCAATAGCCTCTACCGGGCACGACTCCGTTGAAGCCGGCGATCAGCTTGCGAATACCATCGATGATCGACGGCGTCGCGTATTCCGGATGGTCATGCAACGCGCGGATGGCGATGGATGCGAAGATGACGTTGTGGCCGGACTGCCGCGTCTTGTTGATGTTGCCGGCCAGCGCTTGTGCGATGGTGGGAATCCGTTTTTCGTCGGGCTTCTCTTTGGGAAACGGCTCGAACAGGGCGGGAACGGTGATGCCCTTCTTTTTCTGATCGTACCAGATCGATTCTTTGCCACGGATGATGTCATCGAGTTGCTTTTCGACCCCGGCGTAGACTCGGCTATCCAGATCCGCGTGCTCTTCACCAAAGAAGTATCCAGCCACGACGGCGGCTCCGAGATGTCCGGCCAAACCACTCGCCTGGTGAGCGCGAGCCAACCCGCAAAGGCCCTTGTACAAGAACTGGAAATCGACCATCGCTGCTCTCCTTTCTTAGTCGAGGCTTCCTATTCAATACGTCGATGGAATGGTTCGAGTCAACCCGGCGGGGGAGTTTTCTCCGCTGCTTGTTCTCGCGACCGCAAATCGCTTGTGCGCGTGCGCGTAGTCTCACCGACGGCGGCTCGCTTTGCTAGTCGCCACGCCGCCTTGTGGAATTCCACGGACGGATGAGGGAATTCTCGAACGGGTTCTGCGGCCCATAGCAGTTGAGCAGCACCGACTGCATTTTTTCAGATTTGATTCGCTTCGCGGTCGATCCCTCTTGCAGCAACGCCCCGACTGGCGCACTCGGGGCGGCAACCGGTCCCCAATCTCGTGGGACGATCTGAGGGGGAAGCCTTGATTAGCGATGTCTGCGCAGACGCGGTTCGCCGCGGAGCCGTGTTCTTACTCACATTCTGTTGGTCGCTTCCTTTGGTGAGTGTTTCGCTGAACGCTCCTGCGCAGGGGCAAGTCGCGGGCCCCATCGACTACTCGCTGTTTTCGAACGCGGTGGACGCCACTCAGCCCGCTGCGAACTGGCCTCGAAGCAACGCTCCTCTTGACGGCGGCGTTGCCGCCGACTTGGCGTCAGCGCGAACGCTCGGCTCTCAAGCGTGTAACTGCATCAATGCCGGCGCGTGCTTCTGTCGATTGGAAGCGACGCCGCCCCATCGAAACACCGGGTTCATCGACTTCAACACGTACTGGGACACTCGCGACTCGGCGGTCACGACGTTCAACGTGGGAGCCAAGTTGGCGCATGACTTCGAGTACTTTCAGCTGCTGAACTTAGATAGTCCGTACGGATCTGGAACTTATGATTGGGCGAGTTACTACACCGAAATCAACCTCCGCCGGCGAGTCGCCAAAGATCACGCGTACTTGAGCTACCTCGACTGGACAGCTCAATACGCGGACGGCAATGGCCCGCGGGGCGTTCTTCGCCTGGGCGTTAAGTGTAGATTCCACGACGCTCCCGGCCCGATCGGTTACGTAATCAAGGACGTGCTGAAGTTGAAATACGCCATCAACTTCCACTTGATCGAAACCGACGGCAGCGGCTGGCAGATGGAACACACGTACCGGCGGTCGTTTCTCAACAACCGCATCTACATCGCCGCCTTCGCCGACCACAACATCAACGATGGCGGCCGCAGTTTCTCATGGGTGACCGAGCATCAGGTCGGAGTTCGAGTGATCGATCAGTGGCACGTGGTGGCGGAATATCGACTCAAGACCTTCGCGCCTCCGGGTTTCAAATCCGGGTGGGGACTGGGGCTGGAGTACGTTATTCGTTTTGACTGAGGCGGTTGGCGAGGCAGGACTGGAATTTCAGATGCGACTACGACAACAGATTAAGCTGCTCCAGAGGACACGGGTCGTTTCCGTCGGCGTCCCCGTCTTGATGGCGCTCGCGGTCTCAGCGACGATCGCCTCGTCGATGCGGCACGCTGATGCAATGAGACAGCAAGTCGTGCTCGAAGGACAGACGCGTTCGCTGTTCAGCGTGTTGCGGGAGGAGTTCGACGACTACCAAGACATCGTTCAGTCGATCAGCAGTTATTACTCAACCGCGGCGGATCCAAACCGGTCGGATTTCAATGCGTTCGTCCGCTGGAACTTGGCGAGACATGACGGGCTGCAGGCGCTGGAATGGATCCCCCGCGTGCGGCGCGAGGAGCGAGCCGACTACGAGCAAGCGATGCGGAATGAAGGATTCGACGACTATCGATTCAAGTGTTGGACACCTGACCGAGAGAAGAAATGGACGCCGTCTCCCGACCATTGGGCGGACGAGTACTTTCCGGTCTATTTCATGCAGCCTCACGTGGAGAACGAGGCCGCCTTTGGCATCGACTTGGCTTCCAACCCGACCCGCCGCCGAGCACTCGAAGAGTCTCGCGACACGGGGCGTCGAGTCGCTACAGCACGGATCACACTCGCGCAAGAAACGGGCGATCAAGCGGGGCTGCTGATCTTCGTGCCCGTCTACAGCCACGGAGCGGATATCGATACGGTCGAACAGCGGCGCGAAAGCCTTCGCGGATTCGCTTTGGGCGTCTGCCGAGTTGGCAACATTGTCGACGCGGTGCTTCATGAGCACGAAATCAAGAATCTGCAACTTCGCATCGTCGACAATTCGGCGGAGGGCGACCAGAGATTGCTGTTTGGCCGCGACGAACCTGACCGCGGCGCGGCCGAAGCGACGCCGATCGCGTTCAACTACGCGCTGGCTGGGCGACAGTGGCAATTCCAGTTCACACCGTCGTCCGACTACTTCGCTTCCCACCCGAGCTCACGAGCGCGGGCCGTATTGATCGGCGGCGTCGTTGTCGCAGCGCTGCTGGGCCTGATCTTGAACATGGTCCTCGGCCGAGCCGTCGAGATTGAGAAAGTCGTCGCTCAACGAACGGTCGACTTGCTTCGATCGCAGCGCGACCTTGAGGACGCAAAAGCTAAATTGCAACAGAAAGCTCACCTGGCGGAAGCGGCCACGCTTGCCAAAAATGAATTCCTGGCGAACATGAGTCATGAGATTCGCACGCCCATGACCGCCATCATGGGGTTCTCCGAAGTCGTCCTCGGCAACGTCACGTCCCCCGACAACATCGAAGGCTTGCACACGATTCAAAGGAATGGCGAATACCTGCTGGGAATCATCAACGACATTCTCGATATTTCCAAGATTGAGTCGGGCAAGCTCGAAGTCGAGACAATCGAGTGCTCACCGTGCCAGATTCTCACCGACGTTGCTTCACTGCTGCGCGTCCGCGCCGGCGCCAAAAATCTATCCCTGCAAGTTGAGTACGACGGTGCAATTCCCGAGACGATTCAGTCCGACCCAACGCGGCTGAGACAGATCTTGATCAACCTCATAGGTAACGCCGTCAAGTTCACCGAAGTCGGCAAGATCCGCCTGGTAGCCCGGTTGATCGACGCCGATAGCGACTCTCCCAAAATGCAGTTTCGAATTGTCGATACGGGAATCGGCATGACGGATGAACAAGTCCGCAAACTATTCCAGCCTTTTGTGCAAGCGGACACCTCGACCGCGCGAAAATTTGGCGGAACCGGGTTGGGTCTGGCAATCAGCCGACGACTGGCCGAAATGCTGGGCGGCGAGATCGTCGTCAGCAGCGCCGCCGGCGAAGGCAGTTGTTTCTCGGTCACCGTCGCCACGGGACCATTGGACAGCGTGCGATTGATCGCAGATGCTTCCGAAGCTGAACAATCGGTTAGCCGCGATCGCCACGTGAACTCGACCGCTTCACTCGATTGTCGCGTGCTGCTGGCCGAAGACGGACCCGACAATCAGCGGCTAATCTCCTTCGTACTGAAGAAGGCCGGCGCGGAAGTAGCCGTCGCCGAGAATGGACAGGTCGCCTATGAACTCGCTACCGCGGCGCGCGATGCCGGACGTCCGTTCGACGTTATCTTGATGGATATGCAGATGCCTGTTCTCGACGGCTATGGAGCGACCGCCAAACTCCGCGGCGGCGGATATGCGAACCCGATCATCGCATTGACCGCGCACGCGATGAGCAGCGACCGTCAGAAATGCATCGCCGCCGGTTGCGATGAGTACACGACCAAGCCGATCAACCGCCAAGAGCTGATCGCGATCGTCCGCCAATACTCATCGCAGCCCAACTCGGCCTCGCTCAATCGCGAAGGCTGACGGGGCGCGAATTGAAGGCGGAATGTCAGCGCTGTTCGGTCTTTTCTTCGGGAATCACCAGCGACAGCGCCAACGTCGCCCAACCGCTGCCGGCGATAGAAATGAATTGGTCCTTGCTGTGAGGAAATCCGGACTCGAAGTACTTTTGAAACGGTTTCGCGCGGCTGACGACATGCCAGGAACCGTCTTCAAGTTGAGTGTCGAGCAGGAATTGTACGCCGCGGCGGACAGCCGGGTGCGCAGGACCCACATCACCAGTCCGCAGCAGAGCCACCAGCGCCGTTCCGGTCGCATAGGCGTCGCTCTTCAGGTCGGTTGTCTGAGCCCAGCCGCCGTCGTCCCGCTGGGCGTCGATCAGTTCCGCCACGGACTTGGCAACCGTCTTCTCGTCCGCGTCGATGTACTGTAAGGATCGCAGCTGAAAGACGCGGTCTTCAGTGTCGACGGGAGTCGCGCTGAGCAGCCACTCGCCGGCGGCTTTTGTTCGAGCTTCAATCTTGGCTCGCTGCTGCTCGGCGCCGAAGGCGGCCATTCCGCGCAGAGCCACGTAGGTCGTCGTAAAGTCGCTGCCGACCGACGGCGGGCGACTGCCGGGGTTGCTCCAGTGGTTTGACTTCTGCTGATTCTTCAGCAGAAACGCCGACACGGCCGCCGTCGTCTCGTCCGGCTCCCAGCCGCCGGCTTCCAGTGTCCACAGGGCGTAGGCGTCGATGATGACTTTCCCGCGGCCCTTGAGAAGCCCCTCTCTTCTGCGGTTCAGGTGCTCCGCCGTATGTTTGAGCTGCCGTTGCAGATTGTCATTGTCGACGGTGAATCCACGGCGGCCAGCTTCGACCAGAGCGAACACGGGCACCGCCTGGTTGTGGCAAGTGAAGCACGTCCGCTGCTTGGCCGAGCCGGCAGCTCCCTTCTCCAGCAACGGAATCGATTTGCGGATCGCCGATGCGATCGCCTCCCGCTTCGGTTCGGGTGAATCCGCCCGCGCGGCCGCACACGCGAACACAGTGAACGCGGGGATGATCAAAGCGATGGTGTTGTGGTGCATTGTGTCCCTCGCCTGTGTTGATGATCGGAACCGTCACCCGTTTTCCAGTAGCCGACTCTTGACTCGCAGTGGCTCTTCAGTCTCAGTAGCTCTTGAGTTATTGTACGAGCTGAGCCGCGGCTATGCTCGACTCGGCGAGAATGGTTGTACGCCTTCGCATGGTTGTTTGCGCCGCGCGAGTCGTGTTTGCCAGCGCGTTCATCTTCTGGAGCTCGCTAGCGCAACAAAAGAATCTAACGCCACGGTTGTTTGCGGCGCGCGAGTCGTGTTTGCCAGCGCGTTCACGGCCAGGAGTAGGAGTGGCC
>JASMLW010000327.1 GCA_030748485.1 Pirellulaceae bacterium | reverse complement strand
TTTCCGTGACATGTCAGGCCCTCCACAAGCGATCAATTGTCGTTGCATTCAATCCAATAAGCCGGTTTTCAGTAGGCTGCTGCGGCAAGACCGGGCCTTTCCCGAGGGAATTGGCATTTCGGCCCCACAGAACCTGTTGTGGTTCCCGGCAAGAAATCGCGCCTTCATTCAGGTTGCTGACCGGCGTGCCCCGATTTCCGCCGGCTGATTCGTAAATCAGAAACGGATTCCACAACCGGCCATGTTTTTGGCAAATTGCCAAACATCAGCAGTCGCTGGAACTTGCTTGAGATCAAAACCGACTTTCTTCGTGTGATCGGCGAGAGCGGCCTGTGTGGAACGTGTGGGCCACATTCGCGTGAGCTGAACCTCGCCCACTTGATCCCGGTCGAAGGCCACATGAAGCACAGCCGACATCGTCGCGGAGATCTGGTGCGGGAGGGGCTTTTCACGGCGCGCACCAGCGGCCAAGATAGCGCGGCAGGGCGTTCGAACCCCCAGGGCCTACCAGACCTGCCGGGCCGGTTCTTGATTTGGCCAGACTGCTCATGCCAGCCCGACACAGGACGACGACCTGGACTTTGCACTCCGGCACACTCCGCAGGACGCAGATCAACTACGGGCCTGTGGATTCGGGCAGCACAGACGAATACGTCTGCCGCAAAGTGCTCGCCGCACGAAAACCATTATTGTTGTTACGGTTGTCGGGTTGATTGTTGTTGCGGTTCGCCGAACGCAGATTCGTTGCGTTATTGTTGAACGACCCGCCACGCAACACACGGCTTCTCGGTTGTCGCCCTCCGAAAATGAATTGTAGCAAACAGTCGTTTGCGCAGCACGTATGTGTCGGCCTGTTTCGCATGTCCGGACCAGCTCATCAGCCGCTGCCGGACTCCGGCCAGATCCAGCTCCCGGTTGGCGTACTGTCGCTGCATTTTTCGGACCCGTCGCCGAAAACGACGCACGTTGTCCTTGACCAGCAATCGGTGCGTGGGAAACACACGGTATCCCAGAAATCGGACCCGCTGATCCACACGACTCACCGTGTTTTTGGTCGGATGCAGTCGCAGTCGCAGTCGCAGCCGCACCAGGAACGCGGCGATCCGCCGCCGGGCCTCGGCCAATTCTGCTTTGTCGTTCGAAAACAGAAGAAAGTCATCCACGTATCGCACGTAACCGCCGAAACGCAAGCGGTCCTTGACCAGGTGGTCAAGCGGATCGAGATAGATGCATTGTCGAGCGGCGGAGAGCTCTCGCTCGAGGAGTCGGTGCGGATTGTCGCTATGATCGCCGAGGCTCTCGACTACGCACATCGTCGGGACATCATCCACCGCGACATCAAGCCAGCCAACATCTTGTTGGATCTGGACATGACGCCGTACATCATCGACTTCGGTGTTGCGACCGAAGGCGTCCATGCGATCCACACCGGTCAGCGGATCGCGGGAACGCCATTCTATATGAGTCCGGAACAGATCGACTGCTCGTCGTACTTGTTGGACGGGCGCAGCGATACCTTCAGCCTCGGTGTGGTGCTCTACGAGTTGATGACGGGAGCGTTGCCTTTTCAAGCTGGCACGATGGAGGCTCTAAAGAAACAGGTCACCGAAGCGTCGCCCGCTCCACCCGTCCAGTTGAATCCTGCGATTCCTGATCGGCTGGAGAGAATCTGCCTGCGGGCGCTGGAGAAGTCTCCCGCAGATCGATATGAAACGGCCGGGCAACTCGCCTCGGCGCTGGTTGATTGGCTGGAGCGGCCGGACGACAGCTTTCAAATCGGCGACGGCCGCGTGCGCGTTACCAGCGGGTCGACCTATTTGATGAGTTGCCCGCAATGCGGATTCATCATTCCGCCGGGATCTCATTGCGCGGTCTGCGAGTGGTCTGAGAACGCTGAGGGAACGGGCGAGCGGGGCGAGGTCATCGCGCGCGCATTCGCCGCGCGTCGGCGCGTTCACCTGAGGAACCTGACAATCTCCATGGCGCTCCAATTGGCGACGGGCTTGGGTGGCCTCATGACTTTGGGAATGTGGGGAGTCATGATGGTGGTGGGTCCCATCATCGGCATCGTGCTGCTCGGAGCGATGACGGCCGGAGCCGCGTCGCTCGCACTGCTAACCGCAGGCGTCAGGAAGCTTCTGCCGGTCGATCTGAAGTGCCCCGCCTGCGAAGTCCGCTTGGACGAGTTGACGTTCGTCGACGACCACTGCCCTTACTGTGATTCGCGATTGAGGTAGTGCTGTTCAGAACACAGGACGAGGCACCGGCGCGGGCGATGTCGCCATGGAGAGTTCAGCGGCGCAGTATTCCGGGAGGGCTTTCGATGCCGAACACGAGTTGTTCGGCGGCGCGGTGGAGCGGCGTGCGGAGCGCATTCAGACGCGACCATTCGAACCCATCTCCCCAAGCTGGTTCGCGGAGATCGAGGACCCGGGTTGAGCCTCGCAGCGTGCTCGCAAATGTTCGCAGCACTGGATCTGGATCGGACAGCAGCGAGGACGCCTTCGGGAACCTCGCGTTGCCCGCCCGCCACACAGCGTCACAAAGATCTTCGGTTTGGCAGAGCATTTTCCTGCCTACCGGATTGTGCGACTCTACACGCGCGCTGTCCAAGACGCCGTCGATGAACTCGCCCAGAGTAGCGTGTCCCATCGGACCCTCAATCGGACCTCAAAAGAAAGAGAGCGGCGTCCACAGTCGTTGATCCAGTCGCGCAACAAGTGAGAAAGGGAAGTGGACGCCGCTTGCTTGAATTCTACGTTTTCACACGTTTGCTCGCAGGTGAGCGGCCAGCTTTTAAGCCATTGAGAAAGGAACGCTGAGCCGATTCTCGCAATCGGAGAGTGGCAGTACTTGCCTCCTTTCAAGCGTCCGCCGCGTTGAAGTAGCATCCGCGACTGGACTTCGCTGGCAATCGAATCGACGATGGTCGCGAGGTTTCCCCAGGCGGGACCTACAAGGGGTTCTCATCGAGGATGTAGCTTTCGGTCGTCACCTCCTGTTTCAGACCGATCGTCCGTTTCTCATCTTCGACTTGAAGTGTCAGGTCCCCGCTGACCTTCATGCTGACGGTCGAGTCGACGATCTTGCCGGTTGCAGAGTTGAAGTGCAACGTCCCCGAAAACTCATCGGAGTTCAGACGTCCTCCGACGATGGTGAACGGCAATCTCACGCCGCCGGCCGCCTTCGGGGGCGAGTACTTCATGGAGGCGACGTACTTGATGCGATCGACGGAGGTCTCCTCGACCGTCGCTTTGCCGTAGTAAACGTAAGTCGCTTTGACAGCCATGTCTCCGATGGGCCCCATCGTGAGATTGTAGGCGCGCTTCCAGGTGTCGCCGGTGGACACGATATTTCCGGGAAGTTGCGAGAAGGTCTCGCTGGCGGTCTTCTGTATCGTCTCTTGAGGCATCATCGCTCGCAGTGCGGCCGCAACGGCTTTATCGCCGCCGGTCATCTTCTTGATGAACTCGTCGTACCCCTCGAACTTGACGACCTTGTGGTGGTCGTCGAGGGTGATTGTGAATCTCACGCCTTTCATTTTGTCGCTGATGCTGGTGTCGCCGGCGCCGGGCAGATTGCCCTCCGTGGTGGTCTTCAGCACCGTCTGCTCAATGACCGTGCCGCCCTTGGCTGACACACTTTTGACAGAGAACCTGGAGATCGAAGTTTGGACGCTATTCTGTTCGACATCGCGCCCGTTCGCGGTGACCGTCTGCTTGAGCGTCTGCACGTTCTTCAGGTAAAACGTCTCGCCGGCCTTCAGCTTCCACTTCAACAGGCCCGACTCAGCCGCATTCGCTCGCGAACCAGCAAGCGCTGTGGCCAGCAACATGCACAGCAAGGTGGTCAGTAAGGTGAAACAACGCATGACAGGGCTCCGGGTGTGGTGCGAGACGTGTGATTTCATCGCCTTGCTCGCGGCTCACTGAATGATACGTTGAACTGGCCGTTTGTCCACCGATTCACTGAAGCGGTCCTCCCCACGGAGGCGGACAGTCTTGACGATCATGTGCGATCAGTTTCTCACCGGGGCTGCGACTGGCGCGGCGGGAGAGTACGGCAACTCAATCTCGCTCGACCAGGAATTCGCCGCTCACGTGGAAGATCAAACTCGCTTCTCATCACTTGTCTTGTCGACCGATGGAGGCGCGGGAGCTCCGCGCGGCGCACATACGTTGTCTTTCAATCGCAGCGGCCGAGCGATTCCGGCGGAACACCGTCCCGAGCGTGTTTTCGACATGCTGTTTGTGAAGAGCGACGACGATGCGGCGCGGCGATTGGCGTTGAGTCGCCGACGCGACGCGCCCCCACGTTGTAGCTCTCTGTCTCGACGTGGCGTCCGAGGCAGAGTCGCCTGAATCAGTGGCTCAACGTGAATTCTGATAGAATTGATGTTTGTGCGTCCGTCGGAGTTTGGGGCGGGCGCTGGATGACCGCGGGGGGCAGCTTCTTCTTCTTGGCGGCGGCCTCTCCTTTTGGACTCAACCCGAACCGTCGCGTTGGATGTTGGCCATGAGCGATCGCAAAACGGCAACGGGATCTCGCAGTTTCCTGTCAGTCTTGCTCGCCGTCGCCATCGCTCTGTTGCCGCGACTCGCTTGTCCTTGCCAAATGCCTGCGTACGTTGGCTTGCTCGGCTCGATGGGGCTAGCCTTTCTGACAAAAACGGTCTACCTGTTCCCGCTGACAGCGACTTGCTTGACGTTTGCGGTCGGCGGCCTGGTGGTGGGAGCCAACCGGCGGCAGGGCCTGCCGCCGTTCTTCGTCGGGGCGGTCGGCGCGACCGCGCTGCTGATCGGCAAGTTCGTCTTTGGGTGGAACCCGGCCATCTATGTGGGCGTCGCGCTAATGCTGGCCGCCTCGCTTTGGAATTCGTGGCCGTCCGAGAAGAGGCGGAAACTCAAATTCACGCCCGACGGCGGCGTCGAGAACGTCGATCGGTGAGGCGGCGCCGCAGGTCCATCGTCGATCGCCATGTCAGTCAGCGGGAAGGGCTGAGTTCTGCAGCGGAGCGGCGTCCGGCAAACCTTCGATGTCGAGCAGCACGGGTGGTCGCCGCTGCTCGGCGAACGACAACGCGGCGGTCGGACAGGCCGAGATGCAATCGGCGGCGACCTTCGTGAGAGCTTCATCCATCTCGCCGTCGAATGGCACGCTGACCAACACGTCAAAGCCGCGACCGACAAACGCCAGTCCCAGCGGTTCACTCGCCCGATCGGCGATCTTAATGCAGAGCTCGCACTTGATGCACTTACCCGGTTCGAAAAAGACCGACGACTCGCGACCGACGACTTCGTAGGGGCGACGCTCACGCGGGTAGCGGTTCGGATTGGCTCCGTAGAACTCCGACCAATACTCGAGTTTGCAGTTGCCGTGGCTTGAGCAAGTGCAGTCGAAGCAGCGATCCGATTGCTCGGCCGCGCCGTCTTGCACGTAGTTTTCGCCGCATTCCGGAACCGTTCGTTCGGCGCTGATCGAACCGGCGAGAAACTCGTCGATCTCCCCCGATTCGACTCGGCCAATGCGCGACGAAAACTCGTAACCCAGGCTGAGTTCTCTTTTGCCTTCCAGGAATTGGTTGACAATGAACGCGGCCTCTTTGCCATCAGCCGCGCTGCGGACAACCATGCCCTTGCCGCGGAGAGAGTTGCCGACCGCAAAGACGCCGCGGCGGTTGGTCGAGTACGTTTCTCGATCGACGTCGATGCCTTTCTTGCTGGCTCGCAGGCCGAGCTGTTCGACGCGTTCGGGCAGCGTCTTGCCGATGGCCAGCACGACGGCGTCGAACTCTTCGCAGAGCGAATCGAGTTCGTCTTTTGTCGAGATGGTGGTTTGCATGCGATGTTTGGCTCCGAGCCGCACGATCTGGTTGATTTCGCCGTCGAG
Source organism: Pirellulaceae bacterium (assembly GCA_030748485.1). GTDB lineage: Bacteria > Planctomycetota > Planctomycetia > Pirellulales > Pirellulaceae > JASMLW01. The sequence goes on along the minus strand of JASMLW010000327.1, from coordinate 27,229 downwards.
CACATCGCGAGGAAGATCCGCTTCACTCTCTTCGGTGCGGAGTCGGCCGCCGAGCAGTTCGTTCTTCTCCACAAACGTGCATCCGTGACCGTCTCGCCGCAGGTAATAGACGGCGGCCAGACCGGAAGGTCCCGAGCCGACGACCGCCACTCGCTTGCCGGTGTCCGGCTTGCAGGGTGCGAGATACGGATCGTCGGTGGCCAAGTCGACATCGGCTACGTAGCGTTTCAAATCACAAATCGCGACCGGGCTGTCGGCTCCCTTACGACGGCAACCCTTTTCACACGGCTTGGGGCAAACCCGTCCCAGCACGGCCGGCAGGGCGATGTCTTCCTTCACCGTCTCAATCGCGTTCCGCAGCTCCTCATCGCTGATCTGTTGGAGCATCAGCGGAATGTCCATGTGAGCCGGGCAGGCGAAGTCGCACGGCGCGCGGCAGTCGCCGACATGTTCGCTCAACAACAGTTCCAAGGCGGTGCGACGAACATTGAAAATCTCGTCCGTCTCGCAATCGATCTGCATCCCTTCGGCCACCTTGGTCCCGCAGGCGGGAATGAGTCGACCGGTGACGCTGTCCTTCACCGTGCAGACCTGGCACGACGTCGACGGCTCGTAACCCTTGAGATAGCAGAGCGTGGGGATCTCGACACCCAGTTGTTCGGCCGCATCGATGATGTTGGAACCGGCCGGGACATCGGCTTCGCGATTGTCGATTTTTACTTTTACCACGCTGAGCAACCTCATTCGTGAGCGGGGAACAAAGCTCGTCGGCCGCGTCGAGTCTTCAGGGAGGTCATCTACGCCGGCGCCAATTCCGGCTTCGGTTTGGCCTTGGCTTTTCCTTTGTCCTTACCCTTCGGGTCGGACGCGATGTAGACGGCGTCTTCAGGACAGACCTGATAACACGTGTCGCAGCGCGTGCAGAGATCCAACTCGATCGTGTGTCGTTTGTAGGGCGTCATCGGAATGGCGTCGACCGGGCAGTTCTGCGAGCAGAGCGTGCAGCCGATGCACTTGTCGTTGATCATGTAGTCGATCATGTCGAGGCATTTTCCGGCCGGGCAGCGGCCCGCGATGTGCGCCTCGTACTCATCGCGAAAATACTTGAGCGTCGACAGCACGGGATTGGGAGCCGTTTTACCGAGCCCGCAGATGCTGCCGGCGCCGACCATCTTGGACAACTCTTCGAGTTCCTCGAGGTCGCCCTTCTTCCCTTTGCCGATGCACAGACGGTCGAGGATATCGAGCATTCGCTTGGTGCCCACGCGACAGAACGTGCACTTGCCACACGATTGATCTTGGGTGAAGCGAAGGAAGTAGCGGGCGATGTCGACCATGCAGTCCTTGTCGTCCAGCACGACGAGTCCGCCACTACCCATAATGGCGCCGACGGCGGCCAACGACTCGTAATCGATCTTCGTTTCCGACAACTCGGCCGGCACGCAGCCTCCGGAAGGGCCGCCGATCTGGACGGCCTTGAAGGTCCTGCCCTCTTCGGCGCCGCCGCCGATCTCCTCGACGATCTCCCGGATGGTGACTCCCATCGGCACCTCGATCAGTCCGCCGTTGCGAACCTTGCCGGCCAGGGCGAAGACCTTCGTGCCTTTGCTTGTCTCCGTGCCCAGTTTGGCCAGTTCGGCGCCGCCGTTTTGAATGATCCACGGGATCGTCGAAAACGTCTCGACGTTGTTGATCAAGGTCGGCTTCTCCCACAAACCGCTTTCCGCGGGGAACGGCGGTCGCAGGCGAGGGCTGCCTCGGTGTCCTTCGATCGAGTGAATCAGGGCTGTCTCTTCGCCGCAGATGAAAGCGCCCGCGCCTTCGCGGACATCCATCTTCAAACTGAAGTCGCTCCCCATAACCGAGTCGCCCAGGATGCCGCGCTCCTCGCAGATCTTGATCGCCTGGCGAATTCGCTTTACCGCCAACGGGTACTCGGCGCGAATGTAGAAAATGGCCTCTTTCGAATCCAGCGCAAGAGCGGCGATCGCCATCCCTTCGATGACTCGATAGGGAATCGACTCGAGCAGCATGCGGTCCATGAACGCGCCGGGATCGCCTTCGTCGCCGTTGCAGATGACGTACTTGGTCTCGTTGTCCTGAGCGCGCACGGCCCGCCACTTGCGGTGGGTCGGAAAACCCGCGCCGCCGCGACCGCGCAGCCCGCTCGTCTCGACTTCGTCAAGGATCTGCTCCGGCCCGATGTCTTCGATGCACTTCTTTAACGCGGCGAAACCGTCGTGACTCAAGTACTCGTCGAAGTTCAGCGGGTCGACGACGTCCAACAAGTCCATCGTCAAGTGCTTTTGCGGGCCGATGAACGAACACATGGCTCCGTCGCGCGCGTCGCTGTGCTTCTTCAGGACATCCTTCTCTTCGTCCGTATGGAACTGGTCGAGCAACCAGGAGAAGGCGTAGCGGAGCGGCCGCACGATTCCGCTGGGACGGAAGTGCTGCAGCACGATGTGCCTGGCCATTTCGGGCTCGACGTTCGTGTAGATCTGCGACGTGCCGTCGGGCGCGACCAACTCCACCAACGGCGTCTTGTGACAAACGCCTGTGCAACCCACTTGCTTGACGTAGCCGGCCCCGCCGGTCGCGTCGAGCACATCGGTGAGCGCGTCGTGGACCTTGTCGCTGCCCAGCGCCAAGCAGCACGATCCCAAACCGATGCGGACCTCGGTCGTGCCGGCTCCATTCGGTTGCGCGATCGGGCGGTGGACGGCCGGTTTGGAAACAAACTCGGCCTCGTGAAATTCTTTCAGCACTCGCGGCGCCGTTCGCGACGTGACATGACCAAAAGTCGCTTCGTCGATTTGCACGACGGGGCCGAGCGTGCAGCATCCCAGGCAGGCGACTTTCTGCACGGTGAATTCACCGTCGGCGTCAGTGTCTTCACGCGGAGCCAACTCCAGCTTGTGGCGAATGGCGTCGTCCACCAGGCCCGCGCCCTTCACGTGACAAGCCGTCCCCATGCAGACGCTGATCATGTGCTTTCCGACCGGATTGTGACGGAAGTGATCGTAGAACGTAGAAACGCCCATGATCGACGCCGGAGTGATGTCGGTCAGTTCACAAACTCGCGCCAACGCCTCTTTCGGCAAGTACCGGTACTCTTCCTGGACCGCTTGCAAGATCGGAATCACATCATCTGGCGCGCCGCCGACGTCGTCGACGATCCGGGTGATAGCATCGAGGTCGATATCGCTTGTCGTTGAGGTGATCATTCAGTGGTAACCCACGTTTGGCGCCTAAAGTCGTCTGACTTCGGAACTTGTAAAAAACAGCCGAGCTCCGGATTATTGTCGGACGATCAACCTACTCCAGCGCACTATTCTCAGCGAACTCATATTATTCTCCAACTCTTCACTTTTCGAACTCATTCGGGCTTCATTCCGATGGCGAATAGGTGTTCGCGACCGCGGATGTAGATCCGCCCCTCTTGAAACGCCGGGCTGGTGACGCACTCTTCGCCCAAGTTGGCTTCACCAACTCGCTTACACTCGTCGCGAGTCGGCTCGATGATGACCACATTCCCTTCCAAGCCAAAGAGATAAACTTGCTCGCCGACCAGGGCTGGTGAGGACGTGAAATCGGCCTCTAGGTCCTCTTCCCACAGCGGGTCGCCGCCGTCCGTTTTGTCATAACAAGTCAGCACGCCAAAGGAGAGCAGCAGGACGAAGTCTTTGGTGACCAGCGGGCTGCACGTGTCGGGCATGCCGATGTCCGAACTCCACAGCACGTGCGTGTCGGTGACGTCGCCGCTGCCGTCGGCGCGTATGGCCGACAACTCAGCCGCGTCATTTGCTACGTAGATGACTCCATTGTCGAAAACGGGAGATGGACCGACTTCCGCTCGCTCAAAACAATTGGCTCGCCAGATTTCCGTTCCGTCGACGGCCGAGTTGGCGATCACCCAGGGATCGCCGCAGGTGATGATCTGCGGTTTCCCGTCGTTCTCGATCACGATCGGTGAAGACCAGGACGAAGGCATTTTTCGTTTTACTTCCCAGACGATGTCGCCGGTGGCGCCGTCGAAGGCCAGCAGCTTCGACAACTCATCCTTGGCCGAAGCTTGGTCGAATTGAACGATCACCAAACCTTGGTGGGTGGCCAGTGAGGCGGCGTGGCCGTAAGTGTTTTCCGGGACGCCGAGCGTTTTGGTCCACAGTTCGTTGCCGGCGAAGTCGAAAGCGACCAAGTCGCCGGTGGCGAACATGGCGCAGACGAGCCGGCCGTCGGTGACCATGGTGCAGGCGGCGTAGCCGGTATCTTGATTGACCTTGGGCGGCATGGCCGCCGGAGCCGAGGCGATCTCTTTCTCCCAGACGATTCTTCCGTCGGCCGCGTCAAAGCAATGCACTTGCCGCTTGTCTTCCGAAGCGCTGCTGAGGAACACGCGGTCTTTCCACACGATCGGCGAGTTGACGCCGGGCAGCGAGACGGGTGTTTTCCAAACGATCCCCTCGCCCGATGCGCCGTCCCAAGACGTCGGCACGTTGGCGTGCGACGAGACGCCCGAGCCGGCGGGCCCACGAAAACTCGGCCAGCTCAGACCAAACTCCTCCGCTGTCGGCAATTCCGGCAGCGCGGGCTTCGCCGCGGGACCGTCTCCCTGGCCGCCGCCAGCGCCATCGGCGCCTGGTGTTGGTTTGCTGAGCGCGGCCAACTCTTCGATCGTCGGCAAGACGCTCGGCGACGCCACTCTCATCGCCACGGTGATTCCCAGCAAGGAAACGACGAGCACGCTGACCGCCCAGAGTCCCGAGCGACTTAACCTCTCGTCGGAATCCGGCCCCGACTCCTTGGTCACAGGCGTCGGCAACTTGCGCCGCGTCGTCGCCGCCCACTTGCCCATGATGAGTGTCAAGGCGATGCCGGCCAGCAGCAGGTTCGAGCCGATTTCGGTGAATCGTTGCTCGCGAAAGTACTCGCGTCGCAGCGCGAGGTCGAGCTCCCGGATCTCCTCTCGAATCGCATCGTCGTTTGGTTTTTCGATGAACTGCTCGCGGAGAGCCACGAATTGGGGCGCGTCGAGTGGAATTTTGTCGAGCCGATTCGCCGCGTCGACCAACAACAGCGCGCAAACAACCACGGAAAAGACCGCCGCCACGATGGCTGTCAGGAGGATGGCCCGGTAACTGATCAGGGTGTTCATGGAGACGTCTCCTCAACTCCACTGATTTGGACGAGTGGCGAGTTCGGCGGCGCCCCTTCATAACCGGGAACGACCTCGGAAATGTCCTCGATCAAACCGAGTCTCACTTTTTCTACGGGGCAGTACCAATAGCAGCGTCCGCACGAGACGCATCCGGCGCGGTCGGCTTGGTAATCATCGCGCCGGCGGCGCAATGACAGGTGCACCAGTTTGATCCCGACGACGATGCCGGTCCACGCACCCAGCAGACCGCCGAGTTTGAAGAATCGATCGCGCCGCGCGATGGCCGAGGCGTACAAGTCCTCAACCGAACGGCCTGTGCCGCGGAACGCGTCGCTGGCGTCGGTCGTTTTTTCGGCGACTCCCATTTCCTCCAAACGGACTTGTTCGGCCACCCGCGACTCGGGATGCCATTGGGCGAGCGGCACGGAGATCATCATTCCCAGCCCGGTAAACGCACCGAACACGATGGGAGCCGCCGCCAGGGCGAGGCCGAGTTGTTTCTTGCCCTGCCGTCGGCCCTTGGAAGTTTGCAGGACCGTGGGGGGATGAATCGCACCATAAGGACAGACATCTTCGCAGAGCTGGCAATTCACACACGAGTCCGGCGGAATGCTCAGCCGAAACTTGGAGAGACAGGAAAGCACCCGCAACATGGCTCCGTACGGACACAGGTAACGGCAATACGGTCGACCCACGAACAATCCAATCACCAACACGCTGCCGCCAAAGATCAACATGTCGGTGTTTCCGCCCAGACGGAAGAACGGGATGAACGGATCGTAGCGGCAGATGATGAATCCAGTGCGGGTGGCGGCGAAGATAACCGCCGCGCCGAGGTAGATGTACGCCACCAGGCCCAATGAGTGATCGAGCCAACGAGGCACGGCGACCGTGCGGACGGCGACAAGCTCCTGCATCGCGCCCAGCGGGCAAACCGACGCGCAAAACGTGCGGCCAAAGAAGAGCGTGAACACCAGAGGGATGATGAAGAACGCGACGACGGTCAGCGGCACGGCGTAAGTGGGGTCGACAATCGCCAAGGCGACGTTTTGGGTGGCTCCGATGGGGCAGACGCAACCCTGTCGCCAGAAGCCGAACCAGATCAAGGACGCGATCGTCAGGATCAATACGTTACGACGCGAACGCGTGACCAACGTGAAATACGACGCCAGACACAACGCGGCTACCAGGATGGCGATGTCCCAATAGGTCCCCATCTCGCCGTCCACGTGAGGAACTTCCGCGGTGGGGATGGGATGGTCGGAGAACTCGGGCACCGGGAACATGAGTTCGGGGGCCCCGTCCGCGGCGAAGACGTCGTTGACGTAGACGACGACGCCGACGGCCAACGCGGCGAAGAAGACGCTCAGCAACCCCCAACGAAAAACACTATTCATCCGTCTGCACTTGTTCAATCAGTTCGCGGGCGGCGGGCGACTTGGACGCCTTCTGCTCAATTACTCCGACGATGGCTTGTTTCATTCGATACGGCTTGCCGGAAGGCACTTGGACGAACGCTTCGCTGGGGCACGCGACCGCGATCGCGCACTCGTTGCAATTGACGCAGCGATCGTGCATGACCTGCAGGTAGAGCGACCCGTTCATCAAGGCGCAACCCTTGACGCACATGGCGCAGCCGATGCAGGCTTCGGTGTCGATCGTGTACTCGTAGAAGTTCTGGCCCGCCTTGCCCTCGACGAATGTGCGAATCACCGCTTCGGTGGGACAGAGCAGGTCTTCGGCGGCCGTATCGCGACTGTCGAGTCCGTCGAGCGTGTAGTAGCCCGTGCAGCGGTTGCAGTATCCGCACATGTCGAAACACTGAACGCATTTGACGGCCGATTCGTCGAGCACGCAGTAGGTGGCGCAGTTGCCGCAAGCGACGCACTTGTCTGGATCGATTTGCCAGCGGCTTTCACTGGCGTATCCGCGTCGTCCAGCGAGAAACCCGCCGAGCGTTCCGGCGGCGATCACCCCGGCAACGCGCAGCCCATCGGCGAGAAAGTCGCGGCGGTCTTTTTCCTGTTCGGCAGCCATCACGCCCTCCCCTTCGATTCTGTGCGATCTGTCCGCCGGCTCTCTTCCGCTTTGGAAAGCCCACAGTGTTTGAACACGCCACAACTCTGACAAGGCGATTGCGGGCTGACGCACGCACTGCTGAAACTGCGCAGGATCAGATTGACCGAGAGTATGGAGATCGCTCCCAGCGTGAGCCGTCGGCCGAGACGAACGAACCATTGGCGTCGTTCGAGCAGTTGCTGTTCAGCATTCATTAGCTCTTCATTCATTGGCTCTTCATTCATTAGCTCTTCATTCATTAGCTCTTCCTCCGTCGTCTCGCCGAACTAGCCGCCCTTCGCCTCGGTTTCGCCCGCCGCTTTCGCGTCGGTGTCTGACGTCTTGTCTTCAACAGTCTCTCGTTCGTCATTCTCAGTTTCGTTCTCAGGTTCGTTATTCTCAGGTTCGTTATTCTCAGGATCGTTAGCAGCTTCTTCACTGGCTGGCTGTACGCGAGTAAAAACGCGGACCGTCTTTCGCCTGGGATCCAACACCAGCACGCGGCCCTGGCTGTCGGTCGCCACGTCGAAGACGGCTTTCGCTTGGACAGCTCGCGGATCCCCAAGTTCCGATTCGGCGACGTCCAATTGTTGAGGCCCGGCGACCACCGACCCAAACTCGCCGTACTCGCTGTAGACTTTGACCCGCGGCACGCCCTTCTCCGAGGTGACGATCTCACCGCTGGGCAAGACGGCGAACTGGGTGGGATTGCAACAACCGAAGAAGTCGTCGATCCCCGAGCCCGCTTCTCCCCAGCGCACCTCCATTTGCCCATCGAAGCTGTATGTCTCGATGCGCAGCACGCCCGGATTGGCGACGTGAACCAGTCCGGCGGGGGACAGGGCGATGTCGAAGTAGTAGCTGGGGACGTTGAACGGGCGCCCTTCGGCGCCGCCGATTTTGCCGACGACCTGGCCGGTTGTATCGAAGCGGAAAACAACTTGACTGCCGGCGTCGGCGACGAACACATCTTGATCGGCCACGGCGATCGAAGTGAGGATGGCGTCTTCGCCGGGCACGTCCCAAACTCCCGCCGGCTTACCGTCGGGGTCGAACAATTCAATCCGCTGCCCCGCTCCGACGTAGATGCGGCCGGGAGCGACGTGGTCCGAGCCACCCACGGCCAGGCAACTCGGCCGGCCCTCGGTGGTCATCGCCGCCAGCTCGTCGCCGCCGGCGGACAGCACGCGGACGGCTTGGTCGCCGGCGATGTAGATCTTGTCAGCCGGTCCGCTGGCAATCGCGCGAACATCGTTCAGCGGCGCCTTGATCTCGGCCGTCTGTGCGAACTGAATCAAGCTCGCATCGACTTCGTAGAGACTCGACAAGTCCAACGCGAACAGCGTGCTGCCCCGTTCGGCGAACGGGTCGCTGCGGACGATTGCGTAGCAACCGACGCCGACCGCCACCGCCACGACGGCCGTGATCAAGACGCCGCGATGTTGTTGAAGGGAATTCATGTCGTTCTCTACTTCTCCGCGATGTCGAGGCAGACTATGCGAGTCAGGTCGCGCACGATTACTCGGCCGCCCGCCACCGCGAGCGGACCCCAGGCGTCGTGCCCGTCGGGCCAGAGCTCGTGTTGAGCCAACCGCTTGTAACCACCCGATGGACTCGCTTCGGCCAACGTCAGCGTGCCGTGATCGTCCACGATCAGCAGCAGACCGTCGGCGAACATATACGGCCCAATGCCAAAGCGGTCGCCTCCGCTGCTCCAAATCTCATTTCCGTCGAGGTCCAGGCAAACCAATGACTTGGAGCCGATTTTGCGGATCCCAATCAGATGGCCGTCGCGAAAAATGGGCGTCTGCTGTTCCGAACTGAAACTGCGCGGCCGCAGTTCAAACAGCGTCTTGGCTTCGATCGCGCCGTTCGTTTCGGCGAGTTGCAGCATGAGGGCGCCCGACCCATAACCGCGAGAGAGAAAGATGCGGTCGTCCGGCAAGATGACCGGTGAAGGACCCGTGGCGTTGATTTCTTTCCACGCCGTGCTTGTCCACAGCGGAGTCCCATCGTCGGCCGCGACTCCCGCCACACCGCCGCTGGCGCAGTAGACGTAACTCCGTCGCCCTTGGAACTCCATCGGCACCACGGAGACGTGAGTCATTTTCCAACCGAGCGGATTGGGGCTCTTCCAAATGAACTCCCCCGTCTTGTAGTCGATCGCTGAGACGAGCGAATCGCCGCACGGCGCCACGATCAAACGGTCTTGGTCGATCAGAGGACACTGTCCCGTATACCATTCGGGCACGCGCGATCCGTGATCCCGCACGAGATCGATCAGCCAGTGGCATTTTCCCGTGTTGGCGTCCCAGCAAGCCAAGTGGCAGCGCGGTCCCATCGTGATCACGTAGTCGCCCACGACCGCCGGCACGGTGCGCGTCATGCCGTGGTGGAAAGCGATCACCACCGGATAACTGTTTCGCCAGATCTCGCGACCGTCGTCGAGAGAGAAACAACGCAGCGTGTCGGCTTCGGCCTCCTCGTCGTAGTCCAGCAGGTAGACGCGGCCTCCGCTGATCACTGGGCCCGCGTATCCGTCGCCCACATCAACCGACCAGAGCACGGGGGGCCCCTCCGGCGGCCACGAGCGGGCGAGCCGAGTCGGGTCCGTCGAAATGTTGTCGTTGTTGACGCCGCGAAAAGTGGGCCACTCGCCCTCAATGGTCGACGCCTTACCCGCGCCGGCGATTGGTTCGCCCGCCTCGGGTGCGGGTATATCGGCCAGGTCGATGGTCGTCGTGCCGTCTCGTCCAGGAATCCGCGCCTCCAACTCGCCGGGCGACGCCTGTAACCAGAACGCAATCAGCGCGATCCCCACAACTGCAGTCAGCGCGGGCAGAACCGTTTCGGCTAGTTGCAATTTGAAAAACATGGGCGCGTCGTCAGCTAATCGTCGTTAGCAGTCCTTGCTTGAATCGATGGAGTCAACCGGAAGTCACTCGCCAATGCAAAACAGATTCTCTTCCGTGCGCAAGAATATCTGGCCATCGGAGAACGCGGGCGTAGCGTTTGTCGACTCGCCCAGGTCATTGCTGGCGACTTCCTCGTACTCCTGCGAATTCGGCTTGAAAACGATGGTCGTGCCGCGCTGACTGAGCGCGTACAGATTGCCTCCGGCAAGCACCATCGAAGCCCAGTGGTCGCGAGCCCGCTCTTTCCACAGGCTCTTGCCCGTCTTCGCGTCGAGACATTCGAGCGATCCCGGCTTGGAGTTGGGGCGGAAGACGTGCCCGCCGACGAATACGCCCGTGCCGACGCTGTTGGGATTTCGTTTCTCGGCGAGCCACAGCCGGTTTGTCTCGGTGATGTCACCCTTGCCGCCCAGCTTGAATCCCATCGCCGGTCCCCGCAGATCGGCCATGGCGAAGCAGATTCCGTCTGAGATCAACGGCGATGAGCTAGTGGCGTCGTAGCGCGAGCCGCTCAGCCCGTCGCACCACCAAAGCAGCTTGCCGCTCTCCGGATCGTATCCGTTGACCCGTGTCGACATAGCGCAGATGATCTGCTCCGCGCCGCCGATCTTGGCGATGACGGGCGTGCTCCACGAGCCGACGTCGTCCAGATCTTTCTCGCCCTTGTACGGCTCATCCGTTTCCCAGAGCGTCTCGCCGTTCTCTAAATTGATGGCCGTTACAAAGACTCGCTTGCCGGGGCCACACTGCAAGATGACTCGTCCGTTGTGAATCACCGGCGATGAACCCGATCCCCAGATATGACGGAATTCGCCCAGGTCGCGCGTCCACAATTCCTTGCCCGCGAAGTCGTAGCAATAGAGACCCGCCGAACTGTGCCAGACGACGACTCGCTCGCCATCCGCCGATGGAGTTGAACTGCTAAAGGGATTCTGCGGGTGCGTCGTGTCCTCGCCGAATTCGACCGTCCGCGTCCACAGTTTCTTGCCGTTGCTGCGGTCGAAACAAATCAAACTCCGCTGGCGACCGTCTTTCGTCGCGCTGCAAATGAATACGCGACCGCCCGAAACAATGGGGCTCCCATTGCTCGGATCGGGCAAGGCGACTTTCCAGCGAATGTTCTTCTCCGCGCTCCAACTGGTCGGGAAGTTTCCCTCGGCGACTCCGTCTCCGTTGGGACCGCGAAAGCTTGGCCAATCCGCCGCTTGGACGGTCAGGGAGGCGAGAAGAACTACACCGGCCACGGACAAAGAGCGTCGCCAATTGATCATCGAATTGTTCCTCGTAGTTGGTTGAGCATTGGACGAATGGCTGGCCCGCCCGCTCACGGTTGGTCGACGTGTTCCGCACCATCTTACTGGTCGAACAGTAGGATGGCAAACCGAACCCGTCTTGTGTTGGGAGGAGTGGTCGGGTGGGGTGGTGGGGCGGGCCCAGCGCCGCGAACTTCGCGGCTCGTAAAAGGGCATCCTGTATGGAGATGCATCGCTCACTATAGGCAAAACGAGCCCCTCGCGAAAGTAATGACCGCCGGCGCCGCTCAGATCGGTTGATCGCTCCAAACGGACACAGTTGACACGCCGGTTTAATAGTGGATAAAATGATCCATTAATCCATTACAGTGTCGTGAGTTCCATGGAACGACCGGCGCCTGGACCCCACCCTTTTCGTGGCGCGGGACTTCCCCAAGCTCCCTAGCCAACCTGCCAAAAACCTTCCCGCCTCAGCAGTCAATTGACTCGCCCAACACTCGACTCGCCACCCCGTCGGCGGACCGATCCTCCGCGGAGTGCGCCGGTTGACGTCCTGCAACAGGAGAATCCCATGCGAGTTCCCGCCGACCGTCGTTGGACGTTGCTTTCCGTGATTCTTCTGACGACATGCTTGGCGCTGCCTGCCAGTCCGGTGGTCGCCCAAGAGGAGCAGGCCAGCGGGCCGACCGCACAGTTGAAACGGATCACTTTGTCTCCCGAGCAGGTCGTTTTGGCTGGTGCGCGCAGCAGCCAGGGCCTGCGCGTCACGGGCGAGTACGCCGATGGGACGTTGCGGGACGTGACGAGTCAGTGCGAGTTCGGCACGTCGGACGGAGCCGTCGCGGACGTCTCAAAAGAAGGGACAATTCTGCCCAAGGCAAATGGGGCGGCGACGATCACGGCCAAGTTGCGGGACCTCACCGCCTCAGCACCGCTCAGCGTCGCTCGCTTCGAAGACAATTCGTACAACTTCCGCAACGACGTGTTGCCCGTTCTTTCACGGCTGACTTGCAATCAGATGGGTTGCCACGGATCGCCCAAAGGCAAGAAGCGGCTTCACTTGTCGTTATTCAGCGCCAATCCCCACAAAGACTTCCTGCAGATCACGGACAAGAAGAAGAAGCTGCTCGACCCCGCGCAGCCGGATCGCAGCTGGTTGCTGTTGAAAGCGACGTGTGAGGAGGACCACGGCGGCGCCGATCTCACCGCGGAGGGAGACCCGGAATACGACCTGCTCGTCGACTGGATCAAACAGCAGTCGCCCGAGGGCGGCGCGGACGATCCCGAACTGGTCCGGGTGCGAGTTTTCCCCGAGCAGCGGCACATGCTGCCGGGCGACGAACAGCGGCTATTGGTGGAGGCCTATTATTCGGACGGCACGATGCGGGACGTGACGACGTTGTCGTCGTTCAAGTCAAACGAAGAAGCTGTGGCGAAGGTGGATGAAACAGGAGTCGTGCAAGGGACCGGGTACGGCGAGGCTGTGTTCATGATCGCCTACGGCGGTCGACTCGCCACCAGTCGCGTGACTTCGTCGCAGCCCGCCACGGTGCCGTTCCCTGAAGTGCCGACCAACAACAGAGTTGACGAGCTGGTGCTCGACAAGTTGCGCGAGTTGAACGTGATTCCATCAGATCTTTGCACGGACGCCGAGTTTCTCCGCCGCGTTTATCTCGACGTGGTCGGTGTGTTGCCGACGGCCGAGGAGGCGCGTGCGTTTCTGAGCGACACCGGACCGGACAAGCGGAGTCGGCTGATCGATGCGTTGTTGGAGCGGCCTGAATACGCGGACTTCTACGCCGTGAAATGGGGCGACGTGCTGCAGATCAATCGCAACAATCCGTCGCGGCTCCAGGACAAGGGGATGTGGGCTTACTACCGCTGGCTGTGGGATGCGCTCGACCAAAACATGCCGATGGACCAGTTTGTCCACCAGTTGCTCACCGCCCGAGGCAGCGCCTATCGCAATGGCCCAGCCAACTTCTTCCGCGTCGGGGAAGGTCCGCAGGGGATGGCCGAGCACGCGTCGACCGCGTTTCTCGGCGTGCGTCTCGATTGCGCTCACTGCCACAATCATCCGTTCGAGCAGTTCACGCTGATCGACAACCTCGGCATGGCGGCCTTCTTCACCAAAGTCCGCATCAAGCGTTCGCAGGAACAAGACGAGGAGATCATCTACGTCGCCGACAGCGGATCGATCAGGAATCCGGAGACGAACAAATCTGCTTCACCAAAGTTCCTGGCCGGCAAGCATCTCGCGGCTGCTGAGTTAGCGGCGCGGGCGCAGGCCGACGCGGAGGCGAGCAGCGCCGCGGCGACCGCCAAGAGCGCGGCCAATGTGTTGGCGGCCGCAGTCGCGAAAGCGAAGGCCGCTAAGACGGCCGGTGGGCAGCGAGTTGTGGAGAAGGACAAAGCCGTGAAGCAGGCCGCCGCGACGGCTGCGACCGCCAAGGCCGCGGCGAATAAAGCGGCAGCGGACCTCGTCGCGGCCGAGAAACAAGCGGCAGCGGCGGCCGCCGCTGATAAGGAAGCGGCTGGCAAGGAGGCGGCTGACAAGTTGCTCGCTGAGCGGAGAGCTGTCGCCAAGGCCACCGCCGAACGAGCCGTGGCGGCGAAAGCTCAGGCCGACAAGGCGGCTCAAGAGAAAGCTGCTGTCGCCACCGCCGCCGTCGCCGCCGACGCCGCCAACAAGGCAGCCGTCGACAAGGCGACCGCCGAGAAGGTGGCGGCGGACAAGTCGCTGGCGGACAAGACCGCGGCGGCCAAGCAGGCCGCCGCCGCCGTCGTCGCGGCGGAGTCACCCGGCGACCCACGCGCGGTGCTGGCGGCCTGGATCACCGCTCCGGACAACCCCTACTTCGCCAAGCACATGGTCAACCGCGTTTGGACATGGCTGTTGGGGCGCGGCGTCATCGACGAGCCGGACGATTTCCGCTCAACCAATCCAGCGTCCAACCGCGAGTTGTTGGATTACCTGGCGGGTGAATTTGTGCGTACGGACTACGACATGAAAGGCATGTTCCGCCACATTCTCAATTCGCGGACCTACCAACTTTCGGCTCAACCGCATCAGTGGAACAAGCATGATCGCATCCACTACTCGCACTACCACCTGAAGCGACTGACGGCTGAGCAACTGGCGACGGCTATCAGTCAGGTCACCGGCGTCCACGAAAAATACCCTGGACTGCCGCTGGGGACGCGAGCGACTCAGTTGCCCGATGTTTCGATGCGATCCGAGTTTCTCGATCTGTTCGGCCGTCCAAAGCGGGCGACACCGGTCGAGTCGGAACGGACGTGCGATACGCACATCGGCCAGAGCTTGCAGATGATCAGCTCCGAATACGTCGCGCGCAAGCTGCGCGACAACGGCGGTCGGGCGGCGCAACTCGCCGCGTCCGAGAAAACGGCCGCCGCGGTTGTCGACGAACTGTATCTCGTCGCGCTCAGCCGTTTTCCGACGGACGCCGAACGACAGGTGATCCTCGCCGAACCGATCGCCGCGGACCAGCGTCGCGAGAAATTCGAAGACCTGGCCTGGGTGCTGATGAACACAAAAGAGTTTCTCTTCAATCACTGACCTCCGCCGCCGCGGACCGCGGCTGCTTTTCCACGTGCACTGCGACGTCTCAATTGGAGGACAAACTAATGCTGCAAATCGACATGAATTCTGGCCGCGGCCGACAGGGCATGGGACGTCGCGATTTCGTTCGCGCGGGAGCATTGTCGGCGTTCGGACTGACGATGGGCGACGCTCTCAAGTCGCGGGCCCAGGCGAACCCCAAAAAAGAGAACAAGGCCAAGGCTTGCATCGTGCTCTGGTTGAGCGGCGGTCCGTCTCACATGGACACGTTTGATCTCAAACCGGATGCGCCGGCGACGCATCGCGGTTCGTTCAAGCCGATCGACACCAAGGCGCCGGGCCTGCGGATCTCCGAGCACCTCCCCAAGTTGGCGCAGCAGGCCGACAAGTTCAGTCTGTTGAACACGATGACGCATCCGTCGCCATCGCACGACATCGCGAGCCACATCATGTTGACCGGCAATGTCCCGGCGCGGGGGACGGTCAGCCCCAGTTACGGGTCGGTCGTGTTTCGCGAGTGGGGATATCAGGGATCGTTGCCGCCGTACGTCGCTGTTCCCAATGGCCACCGGTACGCGCAGGCCGGGTTCATGGGCGGCACGTACAAGCCGTTCGCGATCGGCAGCGATCCGAACTCGAGCGGCTTCCAAGTTCGCAGCCTGCGGCTGCCAACAGGGGTGACGGTCGACCGGTTGAACAATCGCCGCAAATGGCTCGAGGGACTCGACTCGCTGAAACAACGGCTCGACGGCGACGCCGAACTGGAAGTTCTCGACGGCTTCTACCGGCGGTCCTACGACATGATCGCGGCGCCGGAAGCATCCAAGGCGTTTCAACTGGATACCGAAGACGACAAGCTCCGCGAACGATATGGGCGGAACACGCTCGGGCAAAGCTGCCTGTTGGCTCGACGCCTGGTCGAGGCGGGCGTGTCGTTCGTGCACGTCGATCGCGGTGGTTGGGATACGCATTCGCGGAATTTCGAGACGCTGCAGAACACGCGGCTCCCCGAACTCGATCAGGCTTTCGCCGCGTTGCTCGAGGACTTGCACCAGCGCGGGATGCTCGACTCGACCATTGTTCTCTGCATGGGCGAATTCGGTCGCACGCCGACGATTGATTATGCGCCGCGTTGGCAAGGCGGTCGGCACCATTACTCAAAGGTGTTTTCGGCGGTGATCGGCGGCGGCGGGATTGCCGGCGGACACGTCGTCGGAAAGAGCACCGACAAAGGCGAGGAAGTGAAAGATCGACCCGTGCTGCCGTGGGACGTCGGAGCCACCATGTTCACTCTGCTGGGCATCCCCTACGACAAGACGTACGTCGAACGCGATCGGAACATCCGCCTGTTGCCGTACGGCACGAGCGTTGTCAGCGGCGGGATGCTGACGGAACTTGCGGACGTGAGTTAGCTGCGTTGGGAAGAAGTTGGCGTCGTGAACTCCCTATCCGGAGGAGACAACTATGAAATCGGCTCACCGCATCTTCGCATGGACGCTGCTGCTGGCCGGACCGCTACGTTTCGCCGCTGCTGCGGACGAGGTTCGCTTGCCGGCGCCGCCGCCGACCGTCACGGCGCTGATGCCGGCCGGCGTGGCCCGCGGCGGATCGGTTGAAATCACCGTGCAAGGAGCGAATTTAGTCCCGACTTCAGCCGTGCGAGTTGTCTGCCCCGGTGTATCGGCCGAGATCGTTCCGCCGGCCGCTGGCGCGAATCCCAACTCGCGTCGCGTGACCGTTCGGCTGACGGCCGCGGCGGATGCTCAACTGGGCCTGGGCGAATTGCGGCTCGTCACCCCCGCGGGCGCGTCCAACGTTGCTCGTTTCGCGGTCGGCGCATTGTCTGAGGCGACTGAGCGGGAGCCGAACGAGACGGCCGCCCAGGCGATGCCGCTGGCATCGCTGCCGCTGGTCGTCAACGGAGCCATCAATCGCGGTGAGGACCGCGACTTCTTTCGATTCTCGGCAAAGTCAGGGCAGGTTATCGTCTTGGACCTTTGCGGCCAGCGGTTGCACCCCTACGTGTCCCGCCAACGTCCGGGTTGGTTCGAGGGACTGTTGACGATTCGGGAGGCGACCGCGCTGGGCCGGGCTGCCGACGAGGCTCTGGTGGCGGAACGGACGGCCGCCGCCAGGGCCGCCAGCTCCAAGCAAGCGGCCGCGGCACTTGCGGCGCGGCGGGCGGAAGCGAAGCGGGCGACTGACGCCAAGGTGGCTGCTGACAAGCCGGCCGCCGCGCAGGTGGTCGCCGCCAAGAACGCCGCCAGCCAACTCGCCCAAGCCACGGCCGCGGCGGAGAAAGCCGTCGCCGGTCGAGCCGCCGCTGAACGAGACGTGGCGGCGAAGGTCGCCGCCGTGGCTGCCGCAAACAAACAACTCGCCGCGCAGCGGACGGCCGCCGACAAGGCCATCGCCGCGCGCAACGGGGCCAATCAAGATGTGAACGCCAAGGCTCAGACTGCTCGGGTGGCGACCGAAAAATCGTCAGCTTTCATCGCCGCCGCCTTCATTCTGTCGTTCGACGCTGAGCGGATCGCGGCGGAAAAAGTGGCCGCCGAGAAATCGGCCAACGCGGCGCGAGCGGCCCGCGTAGCAGAGACGGCCAAGGCGGCCGCCAAAGCCGCGGCGATCGAAGATGCGGACGTCAAAAAAGCGGCTGCCGCCACCGCCGTCGCCGCCGCCGAAAAGGCCGCGGCGGAAAAAGCCGTCGCCGATCGAGCCGTCCACGAATTGACTGCGGCGGTGCAAGCGACAGCTCGCAAAGTCGCTGCCGCTGCAGCGGTTGAGAAGAATGCGGTTGACGCCAAGAACGGAGCCAGCCAGATCGCCGTCGCCAAAGCGACAGCCGCGAAGGCCGCAACCGACTTGGCCAATGCGGCGCAGGCGGCCGTCGGCAAGGCGAACGCCGCAAAGTCCGCCGCCGAAAATTCGCTCGTTCAACAGACCGCCGCCGCCAAAACGGCTCAAACCAAAGCGGCTCAAGCCAAGGCGGCGCTCGATAAGGCGACCGCCGCGAAGATTGCGGCCGAGAAAGTCGTCGCCGGCAAGGCGACGGCCCTGGTCGCCGCCAATGCGCGAGTGACCGCCGCCGCCGCCGCCGCCAATCAGGCGACCGCGGAACTCGCCGCTGCCAACAAGCGAGTCGTCGAGCAAAATGCCTCGCGTGACAAGATCGCAGACCAACCGTTTCGCAATCTAGCCTACGCGCACGATTATGGGGGCCGCGAAGATCCGCTGCTCGTCTTCACTGCGCCGCGGGACGGTCAATACATCGTCGAGGTTCGCGATGAACTGTATCGCGGCCGAGCGGAATTCAACTACCGCCTGACCATCGGCCAGTTGCCGTTCGTGACCAGCGCCTTTCCGGCCGGTGGAAAACGAGGCGCTACGATTCCGGTCAAGCTGCGGGGGATCAATCTGACCAAGACCGAGTTCGCTCTAGACTTTGCCGCCGACACACCGGTCGGCGGCCCGCGCTGGCGGAGAGCGGCCGACACGGCCAATGACCTTGCTTTCGCTGTGGGCGAGGACCCTGAAGTCATCGAAGTCGAGCCGAATGACGGCGCCGAACAAGCGACGGCCACGCAAGTTCCCGCGACCGCCAATGGTGTGATTGAGCAACCCGGCGATGTCGATTACTTCAAGTTCAACGCCGCGAAAGGTCAGCGGTTGTTCTTCGAAACCGTCAGCCGCTCGCTCGGCTCGCCCCTGGACGCGCGGCTCGATCTCTTCGACGCCAATGGACGGCGGCTGAAGAACAATGACGACGCCAACAGCTCCCCCGATTCGTCAATCGATCACACGTTCGCCGCCGACGGCGAGTACACGATCCGCGTGGGAGACACGACCGGCCAAGGCAGTTCGCGTCACGTCTACCGTCTGGATGTGCATCCGCCACGACCTGACTTTGCACTCACCGTCAGCCCGGACAATCCCCGCGTGACCGCTGGCGGAGCCACGCCGCTGAAGGTGCTCGTCCAGCGCCGGCAGGGCTTTACAGGACCGATCGAACTGACGGTCGCCAACCCGCCGCCTGGGGCGATTGTTAGTCCAACCGTAATGGCCAGCAACCAGACTGAGCAGACGGTTTCGATCACGATGCCGCCGGACGCTGCCCCGGGTGTTGTCGCCATATCGGTCGTCGGCAAGGCGAAGATTGGCGAGCAGGAGGTAACTCGCAAAGCGAGGCCGTCCGAACAGATTCGCTACGTCAACGCGTGGCGGTACGTTCCGGTCGACGACCTGCTGCTGACAGTGATGCCCCAAGCGCCGGTGGTGCTGATGTGGGCCGCCCCGGAACTCAAGGTCACCTCGGGGAAAACGGTCGAGATACCGATCAAAATCCAACGGACCGCCGGGTTCACGGCTCCCATTCGTGTCGTCTTGCAGGGCCTGCCGTCTCGCGTTGCCGCGCCTCCGGTGACTGTTGCTGAAAACGCCAGCGAAGCGATCGTCGAGATTCGGACGTACAACGGCGCTCCAGTCAACCTCGCCAACGTGGTCGCCAACGGCAGCGTTAGTTTCCAGGGGCGATCGTACGTCCAGAGTTCGCCCGCCTTGCGACTGCGGGTGGAGGCGGTGAAAAAGGAAGAACCGGCAAAGAAGAAGTGATCTGACAACCTGGCGAAAACTCTGCTTCTTCATTCCTGAATCGTCGCGCGCGGCTTCGCACCTCGGGCGTGCCTCAGCGTCGTCTCAGGAGCCCGCCTGGCGGCGGCGCTGGTGGGCGGGCTCTCGCTGTGACCGCCGCAGGGCCAATGTGACTCCCAGCCGGTAATAATATGGATCTTGACATCCTTTATTGCGGTTTTATGCTGGACGGCGGTCGCTGGCGGTGACGATCGCCGGAACGCGAGTTCAGGTGTACGCGGGCGACCGTCACTCTGCTTGTCGAGTAGTTCGACAACCCAGCCTCCCCTTCGCCCGGGCCCGTTATGAAATCGCCAACTGTTCGCCGCGCCACGCTGACGCTCTTCTTGTCGCTCTCGTGCGGTCTTTGGGCGTGGCGGCCGATTGTGGCGGATGCGGACGAACCGTCGTCGGCCGACGCGGGAGCCGCCAAACTGGATGACCAGACCCGGCAGTTCGTGACGACGAAAGTCATTCCGTTGTTGGAGGCGAGGTGTCACAAGTGCCACGGTCCGAAAACAAAAGAACCGAAGGGGAGCTTGCGTCTCGACTCGCGAGCCAGCCTGCTCGCCGGCGGCGACAGTGGTCCGGCCATCAAAGCGGGCGAGCCAAAGGAGAGCCTCTTGATCGATTCGGTCGCCTGGACGGGCGACTACGAGATGCCTCCGAAGTCGAAGATGCCGGCCGCCGAGATCGCCATTTTGACCAAGTGGGTTGCGCTCGGCGCGCCTTGGCCGAATTCGCCCGGCGCCGAGCCGGTCGCCAAGGCCGAGTTCCCTCTCGCCGAGCGCCGATCAAGTCATTGGGCGTGGCGGCCGGTGACGCACCGCGAGCCGCCGGCCGTTCGAGATGCAGCTTGGGTTCGGCAGCCTCTGGATCACTTCGTGTTGGCGAAACTGCAGGCGGCCGGGCTGACTCCAGCTCAACCCGCAGCTCGCCCTGCGTTAATTCGCCGAGTCTATTTCGCGCTGATCGGAATGCCGCCGACGCGGGAGGCGGTGTCGGCGTTCGCAGCGGATCCGGCGCCGACGGAGGAAGCCTTCGCCGCCGTCGTCGATCAGCTTTTGGAATCGCCCCATTTCGGCGAGCGGTGGGCCCGCCATTGGCTCGACTTGGTCCGCTACGCCGAATCGCGCGGTCACGAGTTTGACCACACGGCTCCCAACGCCTACCACTACCGCGACTACGTCATTCGCGCCCTCAACATCGACCTGCCGTACGACCAGTTTGTTGTCGAGCAACTGGCGGGCGACCTGCTGCCTCAACCGCGACTGCATCCGACCACGGGCGCGAACGAATCGGTCTTGGGAACCGGCTTCTGGTACATGGGCGAATGGGTCCATTCTCCGACCGACATTCGACAGGATGAGGCCGATCGCATCGACGGTGTGATCGACACGATCGGCCGCGCATTCTTGGGTATGACGACGGCCTGCGCGCGGTGCCACGATCACAAGTTTGATGCGATTTCGACGAGGGACTATTACGCGCTGGCCGGATTTGCTCAGAGTTCTCGTTACCGACAAGTCCGTTTCGAATCGATGGAACAGAATCGGAAAGTTGCTCAACAACTGGCGGCGTTGCGCGGGAAGTACGAGGACGCGACGAGCCGTGCGCTCAGTGAATCGATGAAGCCCATCGCCGGTCGTTTCGCCGCCTATCTGCTGGCGGCCCGCGACGCGATCGCGGGGGCGGACGGCGACGCCCCCAGTTCGCTCGACAAGAAGACGCTCGATGAGCTAATCGAGCATCTCGGTCAAGCCAAGAAGGATGTCGCCGATCCGCTCCATCTATGGGCGCTGTTGTGCCATGGCGACGATGCTCGGGAGCGTGGCGTACGGGCGTTGGCCAATGCCTACGCTGAACGAATGCGAGCGCAGCGATCTGAGCGCGAAGCGGCTTGGCGCGACGTCCGCGTGCTGGTCGATTACGGGCGAGCGGGACCCGACGACTGGGCGCAAGACGGTTTCGCTTTCGGAACCGGTCCGGTGCGGCCTGGCGACCTGCGTTGCACGACCGACCCAGCGGCTCCGGTGGCGGGCGTCTACACGTACGGCGCGGCGCGGCGCGATCCGCTGTGGAGTGGTTTGAAGTTGGCTGGCGGCACGGAGAGGGACCCCGGCGCGCTCGGCAAAATCCTCCGCAGCGGACAGACGCTATGCACTCCCACGTTCTCGGTCAAGAGCGGCACGGTGCATTACCTCGTCCAAGGCGGGGGCCACGTTCAGGCGGTCGTCGACTCGCATCGCTTGATTGCCGGACCGCTGCACGGCGGGCTGGTAAAGACGATCAAGGCGAGCGACAAACCGCGATGGATTAGCCATCGGCTCGACCGCTACCTGGGGCACCGGGCTCATCTGGAATTCGTGCCGGCCGCCGACGGGCCGTTCGAAGTGCTCATGGTCGTGGATTGCCAGCGGGCTCCGGCAACGCCTCCACCGGCCGAATCTCCGAGCTTGCTCCCAGAGGCGCAATCCACCGACAAAGTCGATTCGCCCGAGTTGTTGGCTGCCGTTTTGCAGAAGCTCTTCGTCAACACGTGCGACGAACTTGCGGCCGACACACCCGAATCGGCCCGCGCGTCCACAGCGCGGTTGGCCGACTGGATGGTGCGACACAGGAACCTGTTCTCCGCGGGCGGGCCGGCTGACGACAAGCTAACCGAACTCGCTCGACCCTACCTGGCGCGTCGCGCTGAACTGGCGGGGCGGATCAAGAAGGAATCACGCACGGCGATGGCCATTTGGGACGGCACGGCCGAAGACGAGACGCTGTTGATTCGCGGCCGCAGCAACAACCCGGGCGAGCTGGTGCCGCGACGTTTCTTGGAAGCGATCGCCGGCGACAAACAGCAGAAGTACCAGACTCGCAGCGGCAGGCTCGAGTTCGCTCGGCAGATGGTTGACGCCGAGACGAACCCGCTGATCGCGCGAGTGATGGCGAACCGCGTCTGGCATCAGCTGTTAGGTCAGGGAATCGTCCCCACGCCCGACAACTTCGGTGTTCTTGGCCGGCCGCCCTCTCATCTCGAGTTACTGGATCACTTGGCCGAGAGCTTTGTTGACGGCGGTTGGTCGATGAAGAGTCTGATTCGCCAGATTGTCAACAGCCGCACGTACCAGATGTCAAGCAAGCCGCTGGACGCGGCGGCGGAGGCGAAAGACCCGGACAACGTTCTGCTGCACCGCATGCGAGTGCGGCGGTTGGAGGGCGAAGCCGTGCGGGATGCGATCTTGACTGTTTCCGGCCGCCTGGATCGACAACTTGGCGGACCGCCGATCCCCGTCTTTTTGACTGCGTTTATGACGGGGCGCGGACGCCCTAGCGGCGGTCCGTTGGACGGAGCCGGACGGCGCAGCATCTACACATCGGTGCGACGGAATTTCCTCTCCCCAATGATGTTGGCGTTCGACGTTCCCATTCCGACTCAACCGGTCGGCCGCCGCAACGTCTCCAACGTGCCCGCGCAAGCGTTGATTCTGATGAACGATCCGTTCGTCAAGCAGCAGGCTGAACTCTGGGCCAAGCGGATCTTGGCCGACAAAGCCGCCACGCCCCAGCAGCGGATCCACAATATGTATGAGTCGGCGTTTGCCCGTCCTCCCACCGACGCTGAACTGTCCGTTGCGGTGGCGTTTCTCCAGCGCGAGGCGGCCGCCGCCGAGTTGCCAAAGGGAGCCTGGCGAGACGATCCAACGTTGTGGACGGATCTTGGACACGTGCTGTGGAACGTCAAGGAATTCATTTTCATCAATTAGGTCGCCGTACGCTCGAGCGAACAGGTAGGTCCCATGTTCCGCTGCAATCGATTCCACCAACCGCCGATCACACGTCGCGAGATGTTGTCGCGCTGCGCCAACGGGTTCGGAGCCGTCGCTTTGACCAGCCTGTTGGCCGACCAGGCGTTTGCCGAACCGGGCCCCTTCGCGCCGAAGCCGACTCACTTCGCGCCGGAGGCGAAGAACGTCATCTTTCTCTACATGGACGGCGGGCCGTCGCAAGTCGATACGTTCGATCCCAAACCGCGACTGGACAAGGAGGACGGCAAGCCGTTTGGGCTCGATGTCGACAAGAAGACGCTGCAGTTCGACAACATGGGGCTGACCTTGGCCAGCCCTTGGAAGTTCAAGCAATACGGCGAGAGCGGACTCCCCGTCAGTGACTTGTTTCCCCATCTCGGCAAATGCGTCGATTGGCTGACGATCGTTCGCTCGATGACATCCAAGTTCTCCGAGCACACGTTCGCCAACTACTTCCTGCACACGGGACATCCCATCCAAGGACGTCCCAGCATGGGAGCGTGGGTGACGTACGGCTTGGGCAGTGAGTGCCAAAACCTGCCGGGATTCATCGTGCTTAACGGCGGGCTGACTCCGCCGGGCGGTCTGGACAATTTCAACAGCGGATACTTGCCGGCGACCTATCAGGCTTCGGTTTTCAGCGCCGGCGCGACGCCCGTGGCGAATATCAATCCTTCGGAGGCGACTCCGCAGCGACAACAAAGCAAACTCGACCTCATGCGACAGCTCGACCAGAGCACCGTGCGGCGGTTTGGACAGCTCGACAAGTTGGACGCGGCGATCGCCAGTTATGAAGTCGCCGCCCGCATGCAGACGGCCGTGCCCGAACTGATGGATCTGGCCGCCGAGTCGAAGGAAACGCTCGACCTCTACGGGTTGAACGATGAGTTCAAGAACACGCGGACGTACGGACACATCTGTCTGGTGGCCCGGCGGCTCATCGAACGCGGAGTGAGGTTCATCGAATTGACGTGCCCCAACGGCAACGGAGATCGCTGGGACCAGCACGGCAAACTCCGCGACGGGCACAACAAGAACGCCAAGTCGGTCGACAAGCCGATTGCCGGCCTGCTCACCGATCTCCACCGACGGGGGCTGCTCGACGAAACGCTAGTCGTTTTCTCGGGTGAGTTTGGCCGCACGCCGTTCGCTCAGGGCCGCGACGGCCGCGACCACGATCGATTCGGATTCTCCGCCTGGCTCGCCGGCGGCGGCGTCAAGGGCGGACAGATCTACGGAGCGACCGACGAATACGGCTACAAGGCTGTGGAAAACAAGGTCGAGATGCACGACCTCCACGCCACGATGCTGCACTTGCTGGGTGTCGATCACAAGCGGCAAACCTACCGCTTCGCGGGTCGCGACATGCGGTTGACCGACGTCCACGGAAACGTGATCGAAGAGATTTTGGCGTAACCACCCCCCTGACGTGCGGGGGGTTACAGAGCGGCGAAGCGTCTACACTGAGGCGCCGTGGAGAGGGCGAGTGAGAGCCACAAATCGAGCACCACTCACGAGTTCCGCACACCATAGTGGACATTGACGTCCACAATTGGCGTGATAGACTGTGAAGCGGCCTTCACTCCGGCATTTCCCCACCTGCCAATCGCCGATTCTGACGCTGAGGATACAACGATGTCCGTCTTTCAAACGCGGCCTTTTATCGCCTCCCTTTGCGTGGTCGTATTGAGTTCCTCGATTAGCTGGGCCGCGGATCCACCGTCGGACGCTCCGGTCAGCTACTTCGAACAGATCCGACCGATTCTGCAAGCCCGCTGCCACGGTTGCCACCAACCGGCCAAATCGGATGGCGAATACGTGATGACCGATTTCGCCAAGCTTCTGGCTGGAGGCGAGAGCGAGGAAACGGCTATCGCGCCGGGCAAGCCGGATGAGAGTTACCTGATCGAGTTGATCACGCCGGTCGACGGCGAGGCGGAGATGCCGAAAGAGAAGAAGCCGCTCGCGGACGCCGATATTGAATTGATCAAGAACTGGATCGCTCAAGGCGCGCGCGACGACACGCCGGAAAACGCTCAGCGTCAATACGACATGGCGCATCCGCCGGACTACTCACTTCCTCCGGTGATCACATCGCTCGACTTTTCGTCGGACGGCAAGTTGCTGGCGGTCGCCGGCTTTCACGAGGTATTGCTGCACAAGGCCGACGGTTCTGGTTTGGTCGCGCGGTTAGTTGGCGTTTCCGAGCGGATTGAGTCGGTTGCGTTTTCGCCGGACGGCAAGCGTTTGGCCGTGACCGGCGGACTGCCGGCTCGTCTGGGCGAAGTGCAGGTTTGGGATGTCGAGAAGCGCGAGCTCACGCTGTCTCTGCCCGTGACGTACGACACGGTCTACGGAGCCAGTTGGTCGCCTGACGGCAAACTGATCGCCTTCGGTTGCGCGGACAATACGGTTCGCGCGATCGACGCCGCCACGGGTGAACAAGTGCTCTATCAGGGAGCGCACAACGGTTGGCCGCTCGACACGGTCTTCTCGGTCAAAGGGACGCACCTGGTTTCTGTTGGGCGCGATCGCTCGGCCAAGTTGATGGAGATGGCGACGCAACGGTTCATCGACAACGTCACGTCGATTACGCCGGGCGCCCTTAAGGGCGGCATTGCGGCGATCGATCGGCACCCGACGAGGGACGAGATCCTGGTGGGCGGAGCCGACGGCGAACCCAAGTTGTACCGGGTCTTCCGCACATCGAAGCGAGTCATCGGCGACGACGCCAACTTGATTCGCAGGTTCCCGCCGCTCAAGGGCCGCGTTTTCGACGTCGCGATCAGCCGCGACGGGAAGCGAATCGCAGCCGGAAGTTGTATCGACAGAACGGGCGAAGTGCGGATCTACTCCCACGATTTCGACAGCGAATTGCCCAAGGACCTGCTGGCGATCATGCGGAAGCGAGTCGCTCAGCGATCGGCCGCCGAAAAAGAAAAGATAGCCAACTTCCACACCAAGGGCGTTAAGGTTCTGGCCCAGACCGACCTGACGCAGGCGGGTGTTTTCGCCATCGCCTTCAGTGCGGACAGCAAGATCGTGGCGGCCGCCGGCACGGACGGCGTCGTGCGGTTCATCGACGCGGGCAATGGGAAGATCGTCCACGAATTCGTGCCCGTCCCGGTCAATTCGATGATGGGTGAGCAGGCGGAGCAGCCGGCGATCGTCGCGCGGCCCGCCCCATCGATCACTGCGGATGAAGCGCTGCCCGAGGGCGACGCTCTCGTCTCGATCGATGTCCAACCCCTCAAGATTCGACTGGCCAAACGATTCGACACGGCTCAGTTTATCGTCACCGGCCGCTTGCAGTCCGGCAGTGTTGTCGATGTGACCCGGCTCGCGAAGATCGCTGTGTCGACGGATGCGATCAGCGTCTCGCCGCGCGGCTTAGTCCGCAGCAAGAAGAACGGTCAGGCGGTGGTCGCGTTCTCGCTGGGCGGCAAGCAAGTCACGGCGACCGTTGAGGCGGCGGGCGTCGAACTCGACTACAAGGTCGATCTGGTTCGCGACGTCAATCCTGTCTTTGGCAAGGCTGGTTGCAACGCCGGCACCTGCCATGGGTCGAAGAAGGGCAAGGGCGGATTGAAGACGTCGATGCGGGGTAACGATCCGATCTTTGAAGCGCGCGCGTACATCGATGAGTTGGCCTCCCGCCGAGTTAATCTGGCGTCGCCCGAGAACAGCCTCATGCTGCTCAAGCCGACGACGAGAGTTCCACACGAAGGCGGACAAGTCGTGCCGCCGAACTCACCGTATTACGAGATCATTCGCAAGTGGATCGCCGACGGCGCGCAGGTTGACGTGAACTCGCCGCGAGTCGTCAACAT
>JASMLW010000326.1 GCA_030748485.1 Pirellulaceae bacterium | reverse complement strand
GGCGCGGGGCGACGCGAGAATGGAGCGTTGGTTGCAGCTGGAACGCCTGGTTCACCCGTGCTCAAGCACGGGCCTATGCCGCCTGCGGCGGAATGGGGCGTAAACGCCCCTCTCGTCCTGCCTCCTTAGTCATTAGTCCTTAGAGGGCATTTCAAAACCGATGTTTTGCCGTACGATGGCCTTCCAAGGCCGTCGTTTCCCGAGGATTTCCAAAATCGACGGCCTTGGAAGGCCATCGTACAAGGTTTTGAAACCGCCTCTAGTCATTCCTTAGTCATTAGTCATTAGTCATTAGTCACTACTCACTCCTCCCCCTTCGGCGGGAAGGCGTGTACTTGGCCCAGAACGGGTGTTGGCGATCGCCGCGAGTCCGCACGTCTTCGAGCAGCACGGCGGCTGACGGCTTGACATTCGAACCTCGATCGCTGTTGATGGTCACCGTGACTCGTTCATCGAAGTCGACCATCTCCGGCGCCAGCCAGACGGTGCATCGCTTGGCGGCAGTACGGACGCGGATGTTGTTGTTCTCCAGCACGCGAGCTTCCGTGTTAGCGGGCTTGGCCTTTGGGTCGGGCCAGGCCATCGGGGGGACGATGGATCGCTCGGGGAAGTCGTCCAGCTCAACCCACCAGAAATAGTTGTCCCACGCGCGCATGGAGACCGTTTCGAATTCGCGGGGGAAGAAGTTGCGGCGGTGGAAGCGCATCCAGTCAAAGATACTCTGGATCTCATCTTGGAAGTGTTCGTGGCCGCGGCCTTTGTATTCGACGACCGTCACGTCGTAGCCAACCTTGGTGAGATAACGGTCGAGATCGCGGGCGTTGCCGGTCAACCGTTTGGCGTCCATTTCTCCACCGACGAAGTACATCGGCAATCGCCGACCGTTCGGCCAGTAGCGGGATACGTAGCGGTCGGCGGTGGCGACCAGCGGGAGGACGCCCGCCCACAGATCGGGGTGGGCCAGACCGATGTCCCAGGCGGCGTCGCCGCCCATGGAGTGCCCGCTCAGGAAGACTCGATCCGTATCGATCGATGAGCGTTGCAGGGCGTCGCGCAGGGAGTAGAGCACGGCGGCGTGCTCCCGCGCGGAGTAGCGGTATTTGCGTTGATGCTCGGTCGCCCAGACCGGGGCGATCACGATGTAACCATTGCGGGATGCCTGTCCGAGCCGCGCTTTGGCGCGCTCGTTGTACGAGCCGGCCCACCAGTCAATCTGTTGCTTGGGCGATGTGGCCGATCCGTTGAGCGTCACCACGCAAGGGTAACGCCGATAGGGATCGTACTCGGGCGGCAACTGCAAGTAGTATTCGATGTCGCCTTCACCGGGCAGTCCGGGCGTCGATATTTTGTACAGTCCAGGCGTCTCCTGTTGACCGCCGTCGCTGATGACCGGCGGCCTCATGCTGGCCACGATCTTCGCCAGGTAGGTCGGTGTACTTCCTTCCAGGCTTTCCAATTGTTCGAGCACCGCTTCTCGCTCGTGCTCAAGTTTCGTCGTCAAGTATTTCTGGACGGCGTCGCGGACTTGGATCAAGTCGCCCGACACGGCCGCGTTCTCCGTCGCCGATCCGCTGCCGAGCAACCAACCGCTGACGGCGAGCGACAACTTTTGTTCAGGCTTCATCTTGTCATCATCGGCGAACCGCAAGTAGTCGGCCATGCGATCGAGAGTGTTGATGTTGAGGTAGTTGCGAATCTCATCGAGCGCCGGCTTCATCAACGCGCGGTTCTCGGCGGTCGTCGCATCCTCATGTTGTTTCAACAGCTTGAGCACTCGCTCGCCGTTCTCGCGGACCTTGTCGTATTCGCCGATCATGCCGCGGACGCGCAGCAGTGTTTCTCCCGCCACTCCCTCCTCGGGGAACGCCGATAGGAGCCGGTGAGCAAGTCGATGCTGCCCGCCATCGCGACGCATGTCGATTTCGCGAATCAAACGACCGGCGTTGAGCTGGTTGAGAGCAGTGATTTGTTTCTCGAGGTCCTTGAGTTCGGGGAACTCTTCAAGGATCGCCTCCAACTCAACGCGCGCGTCGCGAAACCGCTCCGCCTGAATGTACAATCTGACAACCTTGAGTCGCTCGTCCGGATTCTTGGCGTCGATTTGCTGAAGCAGCACCTTGGTCAGCGTTTCGCGCGGAATGTTGGAGGTCGCAACGTACATCGTCCAGATGTAGTTGTCCTTGCCCAGCAGGCACTCCACCTTGGTGTAGTTCGGTGTGATCTCAGTAATGCCCTGCACCAGATCCATGCGTCCGCGAGGTCCCTCCATGGAGAAGATGCGCCGCCCGAATTCGTCAAACGGCGTGATTCGATAGATCGAACCGATCACCCCAATTCGCCGACCGCTGCGCGGTACGCGCTGTTCGACTTCGATCTTCTCGAGGTTGTTCGCTTCGCTATCGGCCACCGCCGCGACTTGCTTGCTGGGCACAAAGATCCGCCGCAAGTTATCGTCGAGCAGAACGATCGAGGCCACGTCGACCTCACCGGCGGATCCGTTGGGCTGCAAAGGGTTGCCGCCCAGGCTGGCGACTTTGCCGATCGTGCCTTCCAGTTTCACACCGTTTTTGAGCGTGACGACCGTCGCCGTGAGTGGGGCGAGGGGCGTGAGTGAAAGGCCGAGGACGGCGCACCAAACGACGCAGCGGCGCGGGAAAGACAGACGCATGCCTGATCTCCAGTGTTTCGGGAGGTTAACGGTCCTTCCACGCCCCTGGAAAGATCGCCCGCGGAAGTGAACTGGTTCGAAGTCAATTAGCTGGCCGCCAGGTTTCCATTCTGATCTCCTGAAGGTCATCCGTCAATTTGCAAACCTCAGTGGCGCAGCAACTTAAACGAGATCGCGGCGTCAGCGGGGTCTGCGGTGGGCCCATTGACAGTCGCCACGCGGACCACAAAATAGTCAAGCCAGCAAAACTTTAACGGGTCAAACGTGTGGTTTCACGCAACCTTCTGCTAACCTTGGTATACGTTTTCGTCGTCTTGATTGTCGTTTTGGCGGTCGTCGGCGCATTCGCCGCCTTGGCGGCTCGACTGGACGACCCACAGGTCGTTTCCACGCTTCAGGCCGCAGCGACAATCACCGCCGTGCTGCTCGCGGTCGACTCACTCCTGTTGATTGGCGCCTTGGGAATCGAGGCGATTGAGCGGTCCCGCCAAGACCCTTAGACTTTCGCTAAAATGGCCGGGAAGTCGTTGGCGAAACAGGTCGTTTTTGATGAAGTTCGCACCGATGGATCTCAGATTGCTGCGTGTTTGCTTCGTGGGGGGGCGAATGTGCGGTCCTTATTCGCGATTTGGTTCAGATAACTTCGCGATGAACAAACCGTCTGTTAGCCTAGAGAGATAGGCTAGTTCCGACATCCCAGACTCGCCCGCCTGCTCCCCCACTATGCCAATTCGCTTCCGTTGCGATCACTGCCGCACGCGATTGAGTGTGAGTTCCCGCAAGGCGGGGCGAACGGCCAAGTGTCCCAAGTGCGGTGAACCGATTACCGTTCCCACAGGCGAGTCTGATCGCGGCTCGGCGAAGTCGGAGAAACCCAGCCACAAGAGTGGAGAGGCCGGCTCGAGCGATTCGGCGACTCCCGCCGCCGGTCCCGACTCGTCCGCCGACGTGACGGCGAGCAACTCCTCGGACGACCTCTATTCGCAATTGTCGTTCCTGGAGGCCGACGACGGTGACTGGGTGTACGAAGACGACGGTCGCGAGATGGCGGTCGTCGATCCGACAAAGGTGGCCGTTCCCCGCAACGTGATCTACATGCAGGGCGTCCTGCTCGCCGCCGTCGGACTCGTCTGCCTCGTGCTGGGGATTCTCATCGGACAGATGACGGGCGGCCGATCGACCGCGCAGGCGGCTCCCACTCCTTGCACCATCAGCGGGTCGGTGACCTTTGAGGGGAGCAGCGGCGATCCCTTCCCCGACATCGGGTGCGTGGTCATCGCGTTGCCAAAGGGCCGCAAGCCGGAACGGAACAGCAAGCCCGAGTTTGATCAGATCGGCCCGACCGCCGCGGTTCCGGACAGGCGCGACCCGCCGATCGCCACGATTATCTCTCTGGGCGGCGACTACGCCCGCGCCGACGCCAACGGCCAGTTCAAACTCGATCTGCCGGATTCCGGCCAGTACTACTTGCTGGTCGTCTCCAGCAACGCCGAGCGCGGCGAGGGCGACGAGTTGCAGAAGCCGCACCTGGCGCAAATGGGCGACTACTTCAATTTCGACAACGGACTGTTGTACGGCCGCAAGTACGAGTGGCGGAATCTGGCGATTCGCAAAGATCGCTCGATGCAAATCGTCTTTTAGTCGACGGCCATTAGCGCTGCGACATCAGGCAGCCGGTGACCAACCAGCCGTCGTCGATTGACTGTACGAAAAAGCCGGCTGGCGTCAGGTACTTGCGAATGGCGTTGAACTCGGGCATCTTCTCGCCGTCGATCTGTTGTTTGCGCGGTCCTTCTTCGGCCGGCATCACGTGATTCAGCAGCTGGCCGAACATCGACTCGGCTTCCGGCATGCGGCCATCTTTGATCAACTGATACGTTACGTGGTACGCCTCGTCGCTGCGTGCGAAGAACCGAATCGCGTCCGCCGTTGAACCCAGTTTCGCCAACGCCTTTTGCACGGCGACGAAGTCCCTCGCGGCCGCCAATTGAGCCTTGGCGGGTCTCGTCGCGATCTGCTTCAGATACTCAACTTGGTTTGAAACCAGCAAGTGACCGTGGACGACGGTGACCGAAAACTGAGGGAGCATCGCCGCGTTCTGGCCGCCCTGTTCGGGGACCTCGAATTGTAGTTCGGCCGGTCCAAAGGGATCGTCGATGATCAGTTCAGGAAGCTCTGGTTCGTCCATCGCCTCCTGGGTCATTTCGAGGATGACGACATCGCCGATGACGTGTCGCTTGGTGTTGGGGTCCGCCGTCAGCGCCTTCTCGACCGCTTTCTTCACGGCGGCTGCGTTCTTGACTTCCACGGCCGCCACGAATTGTTCACTCTGCGGTGTGATGGGGAGTTTGTTGGCGGCGAAGAATGTGATCCGATCTCCCAGATGGGCTATCAAGTCCTTGCGGATGTTGATCTGCGGCCCCTTGGGATCGGTCTCAATGTTATGCAAGATCGTCTCAAAGACTTCATCGCCGAGGATTTCATTGACGAGTGTCTTGGAACTCTCAAACGCTTTTGACAGATTCCATCGCAGCGTGAGGTGAGTCGACAACTCGGCGGGAACCCACGGCATGGGTTGCATGTCGTTGCTGTTCTTGAACTCCAGCATGCGGGCGGCGAGACGGTACTTCTCGCCCATCTCAGCGCGCTCGTCTCGGGGGGCGTAGATCAATGTGCGGTGGACAATGTCCAATCCCTCGTCCGCCAGATTGAGTGTTCCACCAACGCCTTGGACCGCGTCGAATCCTTGGATGGCGAGCACTTTGGAGATGTCCGTTCCGCGTCGGCGACGGCCGCCCTGCGAAGCGCGTGCGGCGGCCACGTAACCAAACGGCTCGACGAACCAGCGAATGTGCGACTCTCGGTCGGCCTTCGCCGTTCGTTGCTTGATCTGCTTATAGGCGACTAGCGTGGCGAGTGAATCGTCTTGGCGACCCTCGATGCGAGCAATCATGGCTTCGGCGGCCGCGCGGTGATCCGTGGCGACTAGCAGGTCGTTGTGAATGTAGTAGACCGCGTCGTGAGCGTCCTCGTCCTGCCCGATGCGATAGATTTCCAACTGCACTCCGGCGGCAGCCGCTTCGACGCGTCGCGTCGCGCCGCGAACGGCTAACTCAGCTTGAACAGTGCGCAGCAACTGCCGAGCGCGAGCCAGAGATTCTTGGCCCGAGACATCCAACAGCAGAACAATGGCGTGCTCTGACGCCACACCACCGGGCTGAGTCAAAGCGAGTGAGACTTCACCGCTGGGGATACCTCGTAGATCGGTGATCTCGATCCCCAAACGATCCTTCATGGGCAGCAACCTGCCCCGCAACTGGGCTTCCAGGTCTGCGACGAAGGGCCGCATCAACGGGTCGTTGGTAAGCTTGCCCAGATTGGTGACGTTCCACCGCTCCAGCAGCACGTCAACGTCTGGTATCGAGATAAACCCTTTGGTCGTTTTGGGTAGCACTCGTTCAGCTCGCTCGGCCGCAGTTGCCTGGGCCACCCAAAAACACAGCAAGAACATAAGTGATGTACGGAAAAGATGATTTGGGGCCACAGGTGGGCTCCTGAAAATGAGCGGGCGTGGTGGGGTGGGAAACCTTGGAGGGAGGCGTTGCTACCAGTATCGGCGCGCAAGGCACAAAACACACAAGCTGCTCAACGGGGACATTCCAAATTGCCCATCTCATCCCAATTTCACACATTCAGCGCCACATTCCCTTCTGGCGAGGGGATCCAAGACGGTTATCCGCCCGCTCACAATAATCCCGCCCGGGCAGTGTGGGCGTCCTGGGGCGCGTAAACTAAGGCCTCTTTCTCTTACCGACATGCGAGGACGGCGGATGTTCCTGACCTTTGGCGAAGTAATGGCGCGGATTGCCCCCGAGGGAAAACGGCGGTGGCGGCAATCGACGCCGGGTCGTGTCGAAATCACGTGGGGGGGTGGGGAAGCCAACGTGGCGGCTTCGCTGGCCATGTTTGGCGAACCTGTTCGGTACGCGACCGCGCTCCCGACACACGACATCGCCCGCAGTCTGGTCGATACGCTCCGCGGATTCGGGGTCGATTCGTCCGGCGTGTTGTGGCGGCCGTCGGGACGTCTGGGGTTGTACTTCGTCGAAGTGGGAGCCAATCAACGCGGCTCGACCGTCCTCTACGACCGCGACGACAGCGCGCTCGCTCTGGCCCGCGGCGACGAGTACGACTGGGAAGCGATTCTGGAGGGAGTCAATTGGCTGCATGTGTCGGGGATCACGCCGGCCGTGAGTGAAAACGCCTGCCAGGCGAACCTCGCCCTACTGCAACGAGCCAAGTCGCAGGGCGCGACCGTCTCCTGCGATCTCAATTTTCGGAAAAAACTCTGGCGGTGGCGCGATGGAGTCGAGCCGCGGGAGTTGGCCCGACAGTGTATGGCCGACGTACTGCAACACGTCGATTTGGTAATCGGCAACGAAGAAGACGCCGCCGATGTGCTCGACATCCACGCGGCGGACACCGACGTGACACAAGGACAGATCAACGCGGCCGCCTACCAGGATGTGGCCAGACAGATCGTGGCCCGTTTTCCGCACGTCTCCCGCGTCGCGATTACGCTTCGGGAGAGCATTTCCGCCGACCACAACAACTGGGGGGCGTCGCTCT
The DNA here is from genome assembly GCA_030748485.1 of Pirellulaceae bacterium. Lineage (GTDB taxonomy): Bacteria > Planctomycetota > Planctomycetia > Pirellulales > Pirellulaceae > JASMLW01. The sequence goes on along the minus strand of JASMLW010000326.1, from coordinate 15,019 downwards.
ACGATGCGGCGGCGGATCGGCTGTACCTCGCCCCACTCGACGCCGCTGGACAATATCGGCCGTTTCGGATCGGGCACATCGTCGATCGCGTTGGGGCCGGTGATTCGTTCGCGGCCGGACTGCTTCACGCCCTGCAGACTGAGCAGTTCAGTGATCCGGAGCGGGCTCTGCAGTTCGCTGTCGCTGCTAGCTGCCTAAAACACTCTGTTCACGGCGACTTCAACTACGCTTCGCACGAGGAGGTCGCGGCGCTTGTCGCCGGCAACGCGACCGGACGCGTGCAGCGGTAGGGCTCGGGACTCGCAGGAAGTCGAGGTGGGGATTGACCTTGCCGAGGTTTCGGCGTCCCGCTACCATCCCCCGCTCCCCGAGACTCTGGGAAGTGCCGATTGTGTTTGGGGAGTTGTGCGCATGTGCGAACGTTTTCAGTATTGGAGGTGAGCTATGCGGCCAGCGAATTGGCGCATCGCACTCTTCACCGGGATTCTCGTTTCGTTGCTGACGGTCGGCTGTAATCAGGGTCCGTTCGGTCGGCAAGTCGCCGCGCCGGGCCAGCCGTCCGAGCTCCAGGATCTCAACAACCGCGCTTCACAGTTGGATGCAAACAACCAAGACTTGCATTCTCAACTGGCTCAATCGCAGCGGAACGTGAAGACCCTCGCCAACGAGGTTTCTCTGCTCAAGGACCGTCTGGCGGACGTCACCGGCCAGCTCAAAACGGAAGCCGCCGCGAAGCGCGAGACGGAGGATCAGATTCGGGCTCTGCGCGCCTCGACTCGACATCGCGGTGGAGCGACGCTGCGAGCCAACAGCAGTCTCAAGAACTCACTGCGGACGGTCGACATCGAGGGTGTCGATGTTCGGCAAGAGGGTGACGTCATCCGGATCGAGATCCCCGGCGACGACGTCTTTCGGCCAGGCGACGTCAATTACCAGCGGGGGGCTGTCGAGTTATTGTCGGACGTCGCGAACACGGTGGCGCGAAGCTACCGCCGCAACCGGGTCGTCATCGAAGCTCATGTCGACAGCAAGCCGGTGGCCGGCGTGTCGGCTCACGAACTGACGGCCTCTCAGGCGTTGGCTGTGTTCGACGTCCTCACGACGCGCGGCCGCTTGCCGGAGCAGCAGCTGACGATTCTCTCGATGGGCTCCAACATGCCGCTCGCCTCCAACGCGACGCAGGCGGGGCGCGAACGCAATCGGCGAATTGAACTGGTCGTATACCCAGAGCAATTCGAGTAGGCTGTCAGCTTGCTGGGGAGACGGGGGACGTCACCACGGGAGACAGCGATGGCGGTGCGCAAAAAAGGTGAGTACTACTACGCCGACTCACAACTTGAGATCCGTGAAGTTCTCGCCGAGTACAGCGCGGACAACGCCTATCCAATTGACCACTTTGCGGATGCGGAGTGCGACGAATGCGGCGGCCGGCTGTTTGCACTGGAGCTCGACGATCTACAAGGCGCCGCTGTGAGGATCTGCGCCGCATGCGAGTCCGAGCACGCGATCGGAGACAGCGAAGACTACCTCGACGAAGCTGAATTCGAAGGATGCGAGTGCATCTGTGGCTGCGAAGCGCTCGAGATTACCGGTGGCGTCGCGTTGTACGACGGCAGCGAAGACGTGCGTTGGTTGTACATCGGTTGCCGTTGTCCAGAGTGCGGCGTGACCGGTTGTTACGGCGACTGGAAGAACGAATTCAACGGTTACCAAAAACTGCTGGCTCGGATCTAGCCGCGTTCCAAAACCAACCGCCGCCGCTCGGCGACGATGCGGTCGAAATAGTCGTTGCCGTTTCGGTCGTTGAACCGCTTCGCCCAATGAGCCGTTTGCGCGCCCAGCCACGCGTGCAGAGGAGCCAGCTCACCGGCGCGAACGTCAGCGGGCAGTTCGAGTTCGGGGGGCGCAGCCAGCTGCAGGCGGTCAACGGCCTGGGCGAGCAGCGCTTCGGTCAGCAACAAACCGGACAGTTGAAACTCGAACACTTGCCGGTTTGTGCTCGCGCCCGCCAGCCACAAGAAGTGGCGCGCGAACAAGGAGACCGCCGCTTCGAGATCGCCACGCGCGGTCAGGTAATCGACGTGTTTGGCGACCAGCTCCATGTATTTCGAATTGTTCTTCAGCTTGTAGTACGTCGATTCGTGCAACTCCTCGGCGGTCGCCCATTCCCCTTGATCGATCAGTGCGTGCAGAGCGAACGAGTTCATCCAACGAGCAAACTCATCGTCGTCGTTCCCATCGGCGATCTCGGCGTCGTCGAGTACCTCGACAGCTCGCCCGTACTGGCCAGTATGCACAAAGAAATCGACCCGAAAGACCTGTCGCCATGGCCGCGTGTCGCACATCTCATCGAACGGAAACTCCCACATTTGGTCGTACAGTTGGCGAGCATGATCGTGGTCGCCCATCCAGAACGCGTTGAAACAGTGGTGTCTGAGTGCGAACCGCCTGCTGACGTTCGCGCGGCTCACGCGATGGTCGAGATCGTTGAGGAGTTGATTGATCTGCGGGCGGGAGATCGTGTCGAGACTGGCGACGTAGGTCAACGCGCTGCCGAGGATGTCGAGGGCGCTCCACGGGTCGTACTCGTCCGGATGCTCGTCGTGCACACCCAAACACCAGCTGGAGGTCACCAACATCTTGTCGCCGTCGCCCGCCCAATAGTAGGCGTGCCGCAGCATGTCTTTGACCTCGTATTCGATATGCAACTCCAAGTTTTCAGCAATCTTGGCCGCTTGCTCGAAGACCTGCACGCGAGCTCGACCGTCGGGCAACTCCCGACCCCGGTCCACCAACCCCCGCACCTGCTCGTAGTCGTCCATCGCGCCTCCGATCGCACGGTCATGCTGTGCACGAACTCGTAATGTAGCATGTCGGCCGATCGTCGAGCGCCGCGACGCCGCTCCGGCGACAGCGCTGCCGCGAGCCGTGCGGCGCCTGATCAGATTAGGCAGCGGAGCAGCCGATCGTGGAACCGCGGTTGGCGGCGGAAATCAAACGGCGGCCCCACGCGGCGATGGGGATGAAGTAGATCGCCGTGAAGAGCGCGACGAGCTGAACTGTCGTGGAGATGATCAACAGCGATCGGTAATACAAGTTGCAGACCGTCGTGACGGCGAGTGTCAGCGCGTTCATCCACATCACGGCCACGATGAAATAGAACACCTCCGGATCGTCGTTGCCTGGAATCATGATGAAGTGAAAGGACGCGAGGGACATCATCAGAAACCCGATGCATAGAATGACAGCCGCCGAATAGAATTTTTCGCCGATTGTCATTCCGTCGAGTTTGGGTTTCGCTTCCGCCGTTTCCGCCGACTCGTACGGATTGTCACTGAATGGGTTCGGCGCGTCCGTCAACCCTTTTCGACAGGCCGGGCACTGACCGGCGGAGGTGGCCGCGACACGCGTGCCACAATGGGGACAAGAGACTAGATCATTGATGGGTGTCGCCACAACACGCCTTACGAAATGGGTTCCAGCCGAGGCTGTGACGACTGTACATCCGCGCACCGTCGGTGTCCATGCGTCTCAGCGGGGCAGTCTCGACGGGGACGCTGCTGGTTGATTCTAGCGATCGCCGGAACGGCGCTGCGCTTGGTCCGGCCTACGCCAGCCGTCGAATGAAGTGGCGGCCGGGCAGGTGAGGACAATGCGGCTCCCAACCGCAGCGGGCCAGTAGACGATCTGAGATTCGCCGACTGGCGATCACCGCGACGATCGCTTGCACGTCTTTGATTTCAGCCACGCGCTCGAGTCCGGCGAGAGCGGCGCGAATTGTCTTCCACCTGGCGTCGCGGTGAGTGCGCCCGTAGGCGACCGTCAAGAATCCGGGAGCCGCCCGCGGCTCATTGAAGAACAGGCGACACGCGTCGCCGCGGCAAAAACGCCTGGCGACGTGCGCGTCCCAGAACACGCCCCACAGCGATGCGATCTTCGGAAACTGTCGAAAACCCACGCCGGAGAGTTCGCCGTTCGCCGCATCGACGAAGCCGTATCGATGTCGTCGAATCGCGTCGACTTCTAAGCCCTGTCGCTCCACCGGCAACGCTGCGCTCATTGGAGTTCTCTATTCAAGTCCCAAGACGTTCTCTTTGAAGAACCGCCACGCCATGAGCATGACGAACATCAGCATGAGCAAGGCGCTGAATCCCGCCGGCAACGCCCAGCCGAGACGGAAGAAGTCGTAGGCCCACTCCGGCCAGATCACACGCCAGGCGAGAATAACGATCAGCGCCGCGAAGCAGAGGTACGGTCCAAACGCCAGCTCTTTGCGGCGAGTGAGGATGAACTGAGACAAGGCGATCACGACCGATGTAAACGGCGCGATGAAGAACGCCAGCGCAGCCGCTTGCCAGCCGAGGAACGCGCCGATCATCGCCATCAACGTGACGTCGCCGAAGCCCATCGCCTCGGTGTGCAGAGCGTGCGTGCCGACGATGCGAATCGCCCAGACGATTCCTCCGCCGACGGCCATGCCGACGAGCGACGTATAGAGCCCGCGCCAATTCTCGCCGCCAATCAGCCACGCCGTCGTGACCCCCATGACTCCAAAAACTGCGATCAGGGCGACGATCTTATTGAGCGGTCGCCGCAGCATACCGGCGAACGCATAGATGAACGCTTTCTTTACGCCGTAGCGGAACGTCCAGCGAATGTCGATGAGGGCGACACACCATCCCAACATCAGCAACAAGCCCCAGGTCAGCCCGCGGACGCCGTCGTAGTCGGCGGCGAACATCCGCGGAGACGACATGTCCATGAAACGCAGCGTCATGTCTCCCGCCGTTCTCATCGGCGCTTCGGTGAACCCGTCCGCGGGCACCACGATCGGCAGCCGCATGAATGGGGCGCAGGTCGCAATCACCAGCGCCAGGAGCGTTCCGGGCACGGTGATTTCGTCGGGGATTGTCTTTCCGTCAAAGTCGATGAACGTCGCCGCGACCATGAATGTGATGAGCGTCGCGTGGCAGGTGAACTGAGCGACAAAAAACGTCAGAGGCAACGTATCGTCGCCGTAGAACGGCAACGGCAACAGCCGCCCGTTGGCCTCGAGCCAGAACAGAGCCGGATAGCCGGCGGCCAGCGCCAACTCGATCAGCAACGGTCGAATCCAAAACCCGCCGCCGTGAACGGGCGACTCGCGACGCAGACCAAACCAACCGAAGATCGGCAGGTAGTCGGTCGATCGCCTGGCGGCCGCCGCCTCGTCCGGGGACGACCAGGGCCCGATCGGCTTCGGGTCGCGCGCCAGCGCGTAGATCGCCCGGTTGACTTGACCGCCGACAAGGGCGCCCAGCAGGAATAGGAAGACGAGAACCGGCAACATGAGATTCGACTCGACTTGACTGGCCAGACCGCTAGTTGTTTGGTCGGGGAGGACCTTCAACTAAAGATACGATTTCCTCAGCCAACTGGTCGAGTGACTTTTGACCCGTGTCGACCTCATAATCAGCGCACTCGGCATAAAGCGGCGACCGCTCGGCGAGCAGCTGGACGATTTCATCAATCCCGCCCGCGGCGGTCAGGTTGGGACGCCGCTCGCCGGTCGTCGGATCGCAGCTGATCCGCTCGCACAACACGGCTGGCTCCGCCCGCAGCCAGACGACGACGACGGTCGCCAACGCCCTTCGATTGGCCTGGCGAAGGATGACACCGCCCCCCGTCGCCAGCACTAACTCGTCGCGACGCAGGAGATCGTCCGTCAGTTGCTGTTCGAGATCGCGAAACGTCGCCTCGCCGTCTGTCGCGAAGATCTCTTTGATCGTGCGGCCGGCGCGCGACTCTAATTCCGCATCGGCGTCCAACCAATCCCATCCCAATCGCTCAGCAAGGCGTTGAGCCACGGATGTCTTCCCTGAGCCGCGATAGCCAATCAACGCGATTGTCATGATTGGTGAGACCTAGGGTTGGGCGGCTCCGATGACGCGCTTCACCTGCTGGTGCATGAGGTCGAGAGGAGCATCGGCGTCGGTGAACAGTTTGAATTGCAACGCCGCTTGCCGCACAAACATCTCGACGCCCGTGATCGTCCGGCACTGTTGCGCGCGAGCCTGCTTGATGAGCAGAGTCTGCTCGGGATTGTAAACCGTGTCGAAGACAATCGTCGTGCGGTGAAGATAGTTTTGGTTGAAAGGCGTCTCCTCGACATTCGGATGCATACCGACCGGAGTGCAGTTGACCAGCAGGCTGCATTTGGCCGTGTGACGGTCGGACCAATCGAGAATATCGCACTCGAGTTGCACAGCCAATTCTCGCGACTTCTCGACGTTGCGGCCGCTGATCGTCACGTCGGCTCCCTGCGATTTGAGTCCGTAGGAGATCGCTTTCGCCGCGCCGCCGGATCCGAGCACCAGCGCCGTCCGACCGGCGACATTGTTCTTGCCGATCGTCGCGATCAGACTCCCCACCGCCGAGTCGCAATCGGTGTTGTAGCCGTGCAGCCGCCCATCATCGTCGAACACGATTGTGTTACAAGCGCCGATTCCTTGCACGAATTCGTCCGACTCGTCCAGATAGTTAACCACTTCTTCCTTATGCGGAATTGTCACGCTCAATCCTCGAACGCCAAGATCTCGGCACTGCCCGAGAAACGTGCCGAGGTCCTCTCGCGGCACTCGAAACGGCACATATGTCTTGTCGAGTTTCAGTTCTCGGAACGCGGCATTGTGAACGATCGGGCTCAGGCTGTGCCCGACCGGATCGGCAATGACGCCGAAGACATCGGTTTTCGGAGTGATGTTGTCGTAGTCGTAGATGTTGGTCATTTGCCGGTAGCTGAGTTGCCCGGGAGCCAGCGAACGCTCATTTGAAAATGTGGCGTATGTGAACGGCGCGCCGAACTTGCCGGCGAGGATTCGCGTAGGCGCGCCGATGTCTCCCATGCAGACTCCGATCGCGGGAGCTTCCGACCCCCGCATGATATCGAGAACTCGCATGTTGTCCGTCGTGCTGTGAGCCATCGTGGCGATCTTGATGATGTCGGCGTCTTGAGCCGCCATTCGCGTGTAGATCTCAGCCAGGTTCTCGGGTGTCTCTTCGAAGTTGTGATAACTGATGATTCGCTTCGTATCCCCGTAGCGAGGTACGTTGCCGGCGATGTCCTCCTCGAGATCGACGTAGTCGACGCCGTCGACGATCGCCTGCCGCAGCAAGACCTGTCGAGCTTCCTCGGTTCCCTCCCACTGCCCACCGTCTTGAGCCCGGCGGCAGGTGGCCACGACCGGGCACGGGCGGTTCTGCAGCAGACGCTTCAGATTGACCGCGCGGCGAATGTAGTCGAGCCGCAGCTCGACGAGCTCAGCGCCCTGCTCAGCCAGGTGGCGATGCTCCGCCATCATTTGTTTGTGCCGGCCGCGTCCAATGCTTACGCAGATCATGATTCAACCGATGTGTTGCAGTGGCGATGGAATGATGGGATCAACGTCCGTCGAATTCCGCGACCGAGTGGAAGTGAAGGGACAAAGGATCAGATGGAGGCTCCCGACGCCGTACATTCTGATTGCCCGGCGAGCGCCGATCAAATGCGTTTAAATCGCTTGTCGAGTTCATCGCGCGTGAAAACCAACGCCGTCGGACGACCATGGGGACAATGATGAGCATCTTGGCAAACTTCGCGGCGCTCCAGCAATGCGTCAATCTCCTCCGGAGCCAAGTGATCGCCCGCCTTGATCGCCGCTTTACAGGAGACCATGTTCAACAGGTCGTCCAGCAAGTCTCGCTTCTGCGGACCTTGTCCGCCGTCCACCAGCAGTTCGACCGCTTGCCGCAGCAGTTCCGCCGGCCGCACGTTCGCCAAGATGGCTGGATAGGAGCGCACCAGCACCGTGTCGCCCCCGAACGGCTCGACGTCAATCGCCAATTTCGCCAGCATCTCGCGAGCATCCAGCACGGCGGCCGCTTCGGCGGCGGTGAGAGCCACCGGTTCGGGCGTCAGCAAACGCTGAGACTCCAGGCTGCCCGCCAACACCTTTTCCCTGATTTGCTCGTAAAGGATCCTCTCGTGCAGCGCGTGTTGATCGATCACGATCATGCCTTCAGGAGTTTCCGTGACAAGATAGCGGTTGTGCAGTTGGATGGCGTGAGAGGCGGCGGAGGTCGAGGGTCCAGCGGCGGTCGTTCCGGCGTCGCCCGCAACTCCACCTGCGGTGAGATCGACGTCGGTCGGCTGAGGCGGCGAGCCCTGCAGCGCCGCCGGGTCGATCTGACCGCGCTCAAAACTCAACGGAAACTCATCCTGCCGCCAACTCGCAGGCGCTCGATGCGCCGGATCGACGGCGCGATTGAACTGCTGTCGAGACCAGTCGGAAAGCTCGTCGCGGCGGCCTTGAGCTTGCGCCAGTTGTTGCTCGTAGGTCGTCGCCGGCGGTTTGGACGTCGGCGGTTCGCTGCGAGCCGTCAAGTCGGTCGTCAGGAATCGATTTCGCAACATCCCCAGCAATCGACTGTAGACTCGACCACTGTCTTGAAAACGGACTTCCATCTTCGTCGGATGTACATTGACGTCGACTGTCTCGGGCGAGATCTGCAGGTGTAGAAAACAGACCGCGTGGCGCCCGGTCATCAGCAGACCGCGATAGGCTTCGGAGAGCGCGTGCTGCAGGGCGCGGTCGCGGATGTGACGCCCGTTGAGGAACAGATACTGCATCCGGTTGTTGGCGCGACTGACCTGTGGATCGGCGACGTAGCCGTAGATCTTGACGTGGGCGTCGTCGCCTTCAACCCAAATCAAATTCTCGGCGATCTCGGCTCCGAACAGCGCGGCGATCCGGTCCTTCCAGCGATCGACAGGCGCGAGTTCCTGCAGTGTCCGATCGTTGTGACGCAATTGGAAGTGGACGTTGGGATGCGCCAACGCGATCCGCTGAAACGCCTCGCTGACATGTCCCATTTCTGTTTGAGTCGTGCGGAGGAACTTCCGCCGCACCGGCGTGTTGTAAAACAGATTGCGGACTTCAATCGTCGTGCCGGGAGGACAGCCGCAAGGAGCGACCGGCTGAATCTGGCCGCCGATCACTTCAAACTCCGCTCCGCTTTCGGCGTCGTGCGGGCGGCTCCGCAACGAGAACTCACTGATTTCGGCGATCGACGCGAGGGCTTCGCCGCGGAACCCCAGTGTCGATACGGCGAACAGATCGTCGGCCGAGCGAATCTTACTGGTCGCGTGGCTGGCGACGGCCAACGGCAGTTGATCGGCTGCGATGCCGCAGCCGTCATCCGTGATCCGAATCGCCTCGACGCCGCCCTGGCGAACGCCCACATCGACGCGGGTGGATCCGGCGTCGACCGAGTTCTCCATCAATTCCTTGACGACACTGGCGGGTCGCTCGATGACTTCGCCCGCGGCGATCTTGTTGATGACGCCCGGCGGCAGCTGTTTGATTTCCGGCATATCCGTTCGCCAGGGGAATCGTCGCGCGACTAATCCCCCTCGTCCTCCTCGCCTGCCTGATAGTCTTTTAGTTTTCGGTAAATCGTGCGAGCGCCGATTTGCAGCAAGCGGGCGGCCTCGTCGCGATTGCCGTTTGTCATTTGCAACGTCTCTTCGATCGCCCACCGCTCGATATCAGCCATGGTGCGGCCGATCATGTGCGACGGCGGCCCCGCCGCCGCCAAGTCTTCCTCGCTGAAATCGGTGAAGTCGGGCGGCAGGTCGTCGACGCCCAACTCCTGGTCGTCGTCCATGATCACCATGTTCTCGATGACGTTCCGCAATTCGCGCACGTTGCCGGGCCAATCGTATGTGTAGAACCGCCGCATCACGTCGGGACTCACCCGACGAACCTGGTTGTTGTGTTTCTTGGCGAAGTCGCGACGAAAGTGATCGACGAGCGGAGTGATGTCCTCGCGGCGGTCGCGGAGCGGCGGCAGTTCAATCGTGACGACTTTCAAACGAAAGTAGAGATCGCGTCGAAAACGGTTCAACTCGATCAATGATTCCAAGTCGTGGTTGGTCGCGGAGAGGACGCGGACGTTGACCTTGAGCGGCGCGTTGTCCCCGACGCGAGTGATTTCGTGTTGTTCGAGCACTCGGAGCAACTTGGCCTGCGTCGACAGCGGCATGTCGCCCACTTCATCCAAGAACAGCGTGCCCCCATTGGCGTACTCGAACGCTCCCTCGCGATCCGTCCGCGCGTCGGTGAAGGCGCCTTTGATGTGCCCGAACAGCTCGCTCTCAGCAAGCTGCTCCGAGACGGCGGCGACGTTCAGCTCTTTGAGCCGCTTTGCTTTGCGGGGACTATTCTGGTGGATCGCCCGCGCGATCAGCTCCTTGCCCGTACCGTTCTCGCCGTGAATGAAGACGGTCGAGTCGGTCGGCGCGATCCGCTTGACGCGTTCAATCACCTTCTTCATCTTGTCGCTGGCGTAGATGATGCCTTCAAATCCGAAACGCTCATCCAACCGCTGGTGCAATTCGAGATTGCTCTGTCGCAGCAGGACGGCGTCCGCCGCGCGTTGAACAACGGCCCGCAGGCGTTTGGGAGTGATCGGTTTTTCGAGGAAGTTGTAGGCTCCCAACTGCATCGCCTCGACCGCCTTGGGGACGGTTGCATGGCCGGTCACCATGATGACTTCCGCGTCGGGAAGAGCGTCCTTCGCCCGCTCCAAGATGGCCATCCCGTCCACTTCGTTCATCACCAAGTCGGTGATGACGAGGTCGTAGATTTCCTGCTCGAGCTGTTTGGCTCCGTCCGGTCCTGAAGTGGCGACGTGGCAGCGGTACCCCGATCGCTCCAGGCTCTCCACCATCGCCTGCGCGTGGGCCTCGTCGTTATCCACCACCAACACTCGCAGTTGCGAGAGGGCGGAATCGGCAAGAGTGGGTTCGGCGGGCATGTTGCGATGATACCGGAGCGAAAACAGCTCGGGGAGTGGTCTGTACGGGCACTAAGAGAGACGGGCGGGCGCCGGGAACTCCAAAGTAATCTTGGTCCCCCGCCCCACCTCGCTCTGCACGGCGATCCGGCCGTCGTGAGCCTCGATCACTTTGCGGGCCGTCGGCAGACCCAACCCCGATCCGCCCTGCTTGGTCGTGTAGAATTCCTTGAACATGTTCAACGCCGTCTCGTTGTCCATCCCCTCGCCCGTGTCGATCAGGTCGAGCGCCACGCCCGTCGGCGTCGGGTACGTGCGGACGGTCAGTTGCCCGCCCGACTCCATCGCCTCCAGCGCATTCTTCACGAGGTTCAACAGGGCGGCGTGCAATGTCTCGGCGTCCAGCCGGATGCTGGGAAGATCGGGATCGAGGTAGCGGACCACCTCGATGTTGTCCTGAGCGCAGAGCGGGTCGTAGAGCCGCACCACCTGCTCGACGATCTGGTTCAAGCTTCCCGGCCGCAAGTCGAGCGGTTTCACTTTGGCGAACCGCATGAAAGAGCTGAGCAGGTTCTCGAGCCGGGAACACTGGTTGTGAACGATCTCCAGCTTCGTCAGCGCTCGCTGATTCTCCGGCGTGTGCGTCTCCGCCAAGTCTTCGGCCAACAGGTCGACATTCATGCGAATGACGGACAACGGGTTATTGATCTCGTGCGCGAGCGAACCGGCCAACGTCGCCAGTTCCTCATATCGCTCGAGCAGCCGCTGGTATCGCTCTTCTTCAGTCATTGCTAGATCGCGAGGTCGTCGTGTGCAGCGAATCGTCAATTCTACGTTTTACTCATCATCCGGTTGGGCGGCTTCCAGCCCCACGTAATCGCGCGTCGGACTGGTGTTGCGTTGAGTCGTCGTTGACAAAAAAACGCCGCCAGGATTTGCCTGGCGGCGTCTATTGGAGTCGCTAGCCGTGAGACAGTTAACGACGGCCTCGGCCGCCGCCTCCACCACCGCCGCCGCCGCTGCGTGAGCGTCGACCTCGGTCACCGCCCCCGCGGCCGCCGCGGTCGCTTCGTTCGCGGCGTTGGCCTCCGCCCTCGCCGCCGGGACCCTCTTCGCTGGCTTTGTCAGCCAACTCGTCTTCGAGCCCCAGTTCTTCGAGCGCTTTGCGACGACTGAGTTTGACGCGGTCGTGGTCATCGACGTCGATCACCAGAACCTTCATCTCGTCGCCCATGCTGCAGAAGTCGTTGACGCTGCTGACATAGCCGTTGGAGAGCTCGCTGATGTGGCAAAGTCCGTCGCGTCCGGGCAGGATCTCGACAAAGGCGCCGAAGTCCTTGATGCTGGTGACGCGTCCATCGTAGATCTTGCCAATCTGAACGGTCGCCGTGCAGGCCTCGATTCGCACCATCGCGGCGTTGGCCCATTCGGCGTTGGCGCTGGCCACGGTGACCACGCCCTCGTCGTCGACTTCGATCACAGTGCCCGTGTCTTCCTGGATCGAGCGAATGTTCTTGCCGCCCGGTCCGATCAACATGCCGATCTTGTCGGGGTCGATCTTGGTGCGCAGCAGCCGCGGCGCGTAATCTGACATCTGCTCGCGCGGTCGTCCGATCGCCGTCAGCATATTGCGGAGGATTTCGATTCGCGCCTCGCGCGATTGAGCCAATGTGGCTCGAATGATCTCCTCTGAGATGCCGTCGATCTTGAGATCCAATTGGATGCCGGTGATGCCGTTTTGCGTACCGGCGATCTTGAAGTCCATATCGCCAAAGTGATCTTCGTCACCCAGAATGTCCGTCAGCAGGACCCACTTGTCGGCTTCCTTGACCAAACCGACGGAGATGCCGGCGACCGGATTGGTGATCGGCACGCCGGCAGCCATCAGGGCCAACGTCGCGCCACAGACGGACGCCATCGACGACGATCCGTTGGACTCGAGGATGTCGGAAATGACGCGGACTGTGTAGGGAAAGTCGTCCGGTGACGGCAGCACGGGCTTCACGCTCCGCTCAGCCAACGCCCCATGGCCAATCTCGCGGCGGCCGGGACCGCGAATCGGTCGGCATTCACCCACGGAGAACGGCGGGAAGTTGTAGTCGAGCATGAATTTCTTCGAGTACTCGTCGATCAACCCGTCGACCCGCTGTTCGTCGCGGGACGTGCCCAGCGCAATCGTGACTAGCGACTGAGTTTCACCTCGTTGGAAGACGGACGAGCCGTGTGTTCGGGGCAACACGTCGACCTGGCACTCGATGTTTCGCAAATCGGCCAACCCGCGGCCGTCCGCACGTGTGCCGGCCACAATCAGATCGCGCACCACCTGAGCCTCAAGGTCGTGCCAGACACTTTTCAGTCTGCCTGGGCAGACGGCGTCTTCGGCATCAGGATCGGGAATCACGGCCGCCTTGACTTCCTCTTTCAGCGCTGAACACGCCTCGGCGCGAGCTTGCTTTCCGTCGGTTTGCTTCGCTTCTTTGAAGCGATCGTAGTAGGCGTCCTTGAGACGATCGAACAGGCCATCGTCCTCCGCCGGGATGTACTCGATTTTCGTGGGGTTGACCTTCTCCGCCAATTCCAGCTGCAGTCCGCAGATCTCCTTGACGACGCCGTGCGCGAAGAGGATCGCGTCGACCATTTCGTCCTCAGGCATCTCGCGGGCGAATCCCTCGATCATCAACACCGAGTCTTCGGAGCCGGAGATGATCAAGTCGAGCTCGGATTCCTCGAGAGCCTCGACCGTCGGAAACGCAATCAGCTCGCCGTCCACTTTGCCGACGCGAACCGAGGCGACTGGGCCCTGGAACGGCATCGACGAGACCATCAGCGCGGCCGACGCGCCATTCATGGCCAGCATGTCGCCGTCGTTCTGCAGGTCGCTGGAGATCACGATCGCCTGGACCTGCACTTCGTCTGCGAACCCCTTGGGAAACAAGGGGCGAATCGGACGATCGATCAGCCGCGATGTCAGCGTCTCTTTCGTCGTCGGGCGACTCTCGCGCTTGAGAAATCCGCCCGGGAATTTTCCGGCCGCCGCCATCCGCTCGCGATAGTCGCAAGTCAGCGGAAAGAAGTCGATGCCCGGTCGCGGCGAACCCGTCGTCGCCGCAATGAGTACGATCGTTTCGCCGTACTGAGCCAGAATGCTGCCGCCGGCCTGTTTGGCCAGGTGCCCTGTCTCAAGGGAAAGTACTCCACTACCAATTTGCCGTTCAACTCGAATCTTCACAACAAGTTCCTACTTTGCGTCCCGCTAGAACATGCAGCGAAGAGTGAGGGCGCGTAGCGAGCGATCGTGGGCAACGATCATGAGCTGCTCGTACGGTCGCATCGCGGCCTGAGAGTCAAGCCGCGGTGTCGTTAGCGTTGGGGTCAGCTGCCAGGGCCTACTTACGAATGCCCAGCCGCCCGATGATGTCGAGATAGCGCTGCGGATTAACGCGCCGCAAATAATCCAACAGACGACGACGACGACTTACGAGCGCCAACAGACCACGCCGACTAGCGTAGTCCTTCTTGTGCGTGCGCATGTGTTCGGTGAGGTTATTAATCCGCGTCGTCAGAATGGCAATCTGCACTTCGGGCGATCCTGTGTCCCCATCATTGTGGGAATACTCGGTGATTAATTCCTGCTTGCGCTCTTTCGTAATCGTCATTTTGCTACCGTGATTCCTTCGGATGGGCGAGCTGCCTTCTCGCTCCGCTTGCGTCACAATCTCCTTGACTGTGTTCGTCAGGACAGTTCCTACTGATAACCATGTCAAAAACTGAAGCGGTTAAATGTACTGACGTCGATGCGTTTTGCAACCTCAAATCACGGAACCCTCGGGGTTTTGGGGGTCTGGGAGGAATAGGCCGCGGCGACAGCCGGTCTCTTCCCTTTTCCGACCCCAATGGGCCCGAAACTGCGCCCCGAACGGGCGCCGACTCGCGGCGGGAATCGACCTGTCCCGGCTGCCTTCCAAGGCCGTCGTTTCCCGAGGATTTCCAAATTCGACGGCCTTGGAAGGCGCCTTGGAAGGCCATCGTACAAGGTTTTGAAATGCGCTCTAAGGACTAATGACTAAGGAATGACGAAGGACTAATGACTAAGGAGGCAGGACGCCGGCGAGTCAAAGAGTCAGAGGGGCGTTTACGCCCCATTCCGCCGCAGGCGGCATAGGCCCGTGCTTGAGCACGGGTGAACCAGGCGTTCCAGCTGCAA
>JASMLW010000325.1 GCA_030748485.1 Pirellulaceae bacterium | reverse complement strand
TCGCGCCAAATGAAGTGCGACACGTAGCCGTTGGGAATGACGACTCGCAGATCGCTGCCGTCCGGCCGCGCCGTGATCATGCGGCTGAGTCGAGTACCGTTGGGATATCGCCAACGGTGCAGGGCGATAAAACGCGAGCCCTCGGGACTAAAGAGCAGATGATTGAAGTAGTGCTTAATGCCGAGTTGCTGATTCGGAATCTCGCCGAGACGGGCTATGTCGGCTAGCGACACGACGAGCCGGGACCGTCCGGTCGTGAGGTCGACGTGAAACACGCCCGAATCGCGGGGAGCCAAATCGTCGGCGTGCGGATCGGCCAGTCCCGCGTAACCGTATCCGGGACGCACATCCTGGATGCGGCGGAAGTCGGCCGTCATCGCTTCGCGTCCGTTGGGGCTGACCGTATAAACGGGGCTCGCCACCGTCCGCAACTGGCGAGTCTCGACATCCATGATTCGCGAGACGAACGAGTCGCCCTGCCGATCGTTCCAAATTACTTGCGACTTGGCGCCCGGAACCCATTGCAACATGCAGCCTTGCTGCCAGCACCAAGCCCGGCTCTTTCCCAACTCGATCCAGCGGTCGTTGTCTTGGAGGTCGACCATACCGACGCGGACAACGTCGTCACCGGTCGGCGAACGGTGCTCAAACTCGACCTCCATTCCCAACACGTACCGAGAGGTCGGATCGAACTGCAGCTTGTCGTAGTAGCCGAACCAATGCTTGCGAGGCCCCCGCGTAATGGCTCGCGTGGGCGGGAACTTCACCGGCCTTTCGTCGGCTCGCATTCCGCGCCAAGAGATCGACGCCAGGGCTCCGGTCCGCAGCAGCGTTCGGCGGTCAAACTGGCTATTCATCGAGACTCCCTGTCATGAAGGGCGAGCTGTCACTAGGCGAGTTGTCACTAGGAGAGAATGTCGTGGACGACTTCACCGGCCACATCGGTCAAACGGACGTCCCGTCCTTTGTGCCGGTAGGTCAACTGCAAATGGTCGAGACCCAGGCAATGCAGGATGGTCGCCTGCAAATCGTGAACGCGAGTGGGATTTTCTGTCGCGTGATAACCGAGTTCGTCGGTGTCTCCATAGACGAACCCCCGCTTCACACCTCCGCCCGCCAACAACATGGTGAATCCAAATGGATGATGATCGCGGCCCTCGCGCCCCGGGTTCACACCGCGACGGACTTCGTTCATGGGCGTGCGGCCAAACTCCCCGCCCCAGACGACGAGCGTTTCGTCGAGCAGCCCGCGCTGTTCGAGGTCCTTGATCAACGCGCCGACACCCTGTTCGGTGCGCCGGCAGTTGTCGAGCAGCCGATCGTTGAGATTCGAATGGTCGTCCCATGTGTAGTGATACAGTTGCACAAACCGCACGCCGCGTTCGACCATGCGGCGAGCCATCAGGCAGTTTCGTCCAAACGTGTCGGACTTCTCGCCTCCGACTCCGTAGTCCGCCAGCGTCCGTTTCGATTCGCGCGTCAAGTCGGTTAGTTCGGGAGCCGCCATCTGCATCCGGAACGCCAGCTCGTAGGCGGCGATGCGCGAATCGTTGGCGGGATCCGGTTGCCGTTTGGCGCGAGCGCGATTCAGCTCAATCACGGTATTGAGCCGCGCTCGCTGGACCGCGTCACTGACTCCGCGGGGGTTTGTCAGATGCAATATCGGTTCGCCTTGAGAGCGAAAGGTGACGCCGCGATAGGCGGCCGGCAGGATCGCGCTGTCCCACAGCGCCTGGCCCCCGAGATCGCCGGGGCCGTTGCGGGAAAGCATGACTGCGAACGCCGGCAAGTTCTGCGATTGCGAACCGAGCCCATAGGTCACCCACGACCCCATGCTCGGCAAGCCAAAAGTCGGCGCGCCACAGTTCATCAACAGCTGAGCGGGGTGGTGATTCGAGACGCTCGAGACCATCGACCGCACCATCGTCCAGCGATCAGCACAGCTAGCCATCGTGGGGACGTAATCGGAAAACGTCATGCCGCAGTCGCCGTGCCGCGAGAACTTTCGCGGCGACGCGAAGACTCGCGCGCTCCCTCGGATCAGCGCGTCGTCGAGCGTTTCCACGTAGCTGGTCGGCACCGGCTTCCCGTGCAGCTCGCGCAGTTTCGGCTTGGGTGTAAACAGATCCAGTTGGCTCGGCGCACCGGCCATGAAGAGAAAAATGACTCGCTTCGCCGTGGGGGGATGATGCGGCTCGCGAACGGCATAAGGGTTCCAGCCGGCCGCCGCCGCCGAATCCCCGGACAGCAGCTCGCCCAACGCCAGCGAGCCAATACCGCACGCCCCGGCGGCGAGGAATCTCCGCCGCGCGGTGTCGGTTTGTTGCGGAGGCAATGCCATTGGCGGTTCATCCTCTCGTGACGAATTCGTGCAAATTGAACAACGCGCTGCAGACGATCACCCACGCCACCCGCTCGCTGGAGTTCGCGACCTGATTGCCCCCATCAGCCAGGTCCGCGTCAACTACGTCCTCGCCCAAGACGGCGCGGGCCGCCGCGAGATTCTTGCCGAAGTACAACCGCTGCGTCTTCAACAAATCAACCAGCGCCGCTAGCTCGTCCGGTTGCGGATTCCTGGCGACGCACAGGCGGAAAGCGGCGCTCAGCCGGCGCTGATCTCGCGCTGCATCCGCCGCGCCGCCCCCGCCAACTCGCTTCGCGAATTCGCGCGCCATCTCGAAAAAAACGGGGTCGTTGAGCAACGTGAGCGCTTGCAACGGCGTGTTCGAGCGCAGCCGCCGCGTACAGATCTCGTTCGGATTCGGAGCATCAAAAGTAATCGCCTGCGCGAAGGGAGTTGTCCGAATCACAAATGTATAGATCCCCCGCCGGTACCGATCCGGCGGATCGCTCACCTCCCACGTTTGATTTCCAAATCCCTCCATCGTCACTCGCGGAGACTGCGGCGGCTTCACACTCGGCCCGCCGATTCGCTCGACGAGCAACCCGCTGATGGACAAGCACATGTCGCGGATCGTATCGGACGAAACTCGCAACGCGTTTTGTCGCGCCAGAAGGGTGTTGGCGGGATCGACTTGAGCCAGCGCCGGACGGTGGGCGGACGACCTGCGGTAAGTCGCCGAACAGACGATCTCGCGGTGCAGCCATTTCGTATCCCACCCCGACGCCACGAATTCGCTGGCCAGCCAATCGAGCAATTCGGGATGCGACGGCCTTCCTCCGCGCACGCCAAAGTCCTCCGTCGTCTCGACCAGGCCGCGTCCAAAGAACTGCTCCCACGCGCGATTCACCACGACGCGGGCGGTGAGCGGGTTTGCTGGAGAGGCCAGCCAGCGAGCCAAGCGGAGTCGGGGGTCTTCGCTTGAGTCCTGCCAAGCCGGCAGCGCCGCGGGCGTCGCTGGCCTGACTCGCTCGCCCGGCCGGCGAAAATCGCCCTGTTCGTGAATCCTTGTCGGACGCGAGTTGACCGCCGACCTCATCACAGGTGCGCGAGTCGCCGTCGGCATGCTGGACTTGAGTTGCTTCAACTGTCCCGCGAGCGAACCGAGCTTGAGTTCTTTGAACTTCGCTTCATCGATCACCGAACCTTGCGCTAAGAAGAAGTCGAGCAGGTCATCGCGTTGCCGGGCGGTCCGGCGGCTCCACGGCAGCTTGACGATCTCCTGACCTTCGAGCTGCCCTTCTCCCAACCCTCCGCCCCAGACCAAGCCGAGCAATTCCCAACGTCGATCCCACAGAGCGTCTTCGCCCGGACGGTTTCGCGCAGCCAGGCACTTCTGCTCCCACCGCCGCTGGAGCGATTCAATCTCGTCTCGTTGCGGATCGATCAACTCGCGGCGCCGGCGATTGTACTCGTCGCGGGATCGCCAGAAGGCGGTCGCTTCGCGTGGCAGCGGAGCATCGATGTTGATCTCGTCCGCACCATCGAGACATGCATAGAGCCGAAAGAACTCGCGCTGCGTCAACTCGTCGTATTTGTGATCGTGGCAACGCGCGCACCCCACTGTGAGCCCGAGCCAGGCGGCTCCGACCATCTCCGTACGATCGACAACTTGCTTCACACGAAACTCCTCCGGCTCGGCTCCGCCCTCGCGATTGCTGAGCGTCTGCCTCAAGAATCCCGTCGCCGTTCGCTGTTCGATCGTCGCGGCGGTCCGCAGATCGCCAGCCAACTGATCGATCGTGAATTGGTCGAACGGCTGATTGCGATTGAGCGCATCGATCAGCCACGCCCGATAGCGCCACGCCACGGGTCGCTGCTGGTCGGTGAGATATCCGTCTGTGTCGGCGTAGTGGGACAGGTCCAACCACGGACGCGCCCATTTCTCGCCGTAATGGGGCGACGCCAGCAGCCGATCGACAAGCCGCTCGTAGCGATCCGGCCGATCGTCGCGGACAAACCTCTCGACCTCGGCCTCCGTGGGCGGCAGGCCGAGCAGGTCGAGTTTGACCCGGCGAATCTGAGTGGCTGGATCCGCCAGCGGCGAAGGCGCAATCTGAACTTCGTCCAGCTTTCGGCGCACGAACGCATCGATCGCATTCGCATCGCCTCCACGGGCGCGAGTCGAAGGCGTGGGGGGATGCGAAATCGGCGCGAACGACCAGTGTTGGTCAGCCGCGTCGCAACGGACAACTCCAATCGACAGCGCCAACTGAGCGCACACGGCCAAGATGGTGAGACGGCGAGGCATCGCGATGACCTGACCTGAGGAACGGCGAGATGATGGGATGGGAAACATCACGTCTAACGAGAGCAGGCGGTGACCATTAGAACACGCGGGTCGAGTCAACGCACGCGTCCACAGGCGAGAGGTTTTCCGGCGGAATTCGTCGCAGCGGGGTCCGTTGATCACCTCCCCTCCTTCTGCGCTTGGCCGGAGGGCATTACATTGTCTGGTGAGTTTTTCACTTTGGCTCGTGCAGTGCTCGGAGTATTCATGGAAAAGCGGGTTCTGGGGGACACTGGACTGGAATTGACGATTCTCTCCTTCGGCGCCTCGTCGTTGGGACAGGAGTTTCGGGGCGTCGACATTCAGGACGCCGAGCGCAGCGTCCACGTGGCCCTCGACGCCGGCATGAACTTCATCGACACATCCCCCTATTACGGCCGCGGGATGAGTGAAGTGATGCTGGGTCGAGTGCTTCCGGACATCTCCCGCGATCGCTACTACCTCGGCACGAAACTCGGGCGCTATGCGCCAGAGCACTTTGATTTCAGCGCCAAACGCGTGGCCGAGAGCATCGACATTTCGCTGGAGCGAATGAAAGTCGACCACCTGGATATCGCGCTCTGCCACGACCTGGAGTTCGTCGAGATGTCACAGATCGTCGACGAGACGATTCCCGCGTTGCGCCGACAAGTCGAGCTGGGAAAAGTCCGCTTTGTCGGCGTCAGCGGCTATCCGATGAAGATGTTCAAGTACGTCATGGAGCGAACGGACATCGACGTGCTGTTGACCTACAACCACTACACATTGCAGAACGACATGGCGCTGGAGCTGTCTCCCATTTGCCGCGATCGGGGCGTGGGGTTGATGAACGCGGCTCCCTTCTCGGCTCGACTGCTGACCAACGCACCGCTGCCCGAATGGCACAAGGCGACGCCTCAAGTGCGGTCGGTGGCCCAACTGGCCGCCGAACACTGCCGCGGCCGGGGCGTCGACATCGCTCAATTGGCGTTGCAATTCTCGCTGGCCAATCCCGAGTTCGCGACATGCGTCACTGGATCGGCTAACCCACAACGCATCGAACAGTGGGTGAAGTGGATGAATGAACCGCTGGACGAAGAGTTGCTCGCCGAAGTGCGGAACATCCTCAAACCGATTCACAACTGGATCTACGTGGAAGGCCGGCCGGAGAATAACGACACGTTGGCGAACGAGCCGGCCTAGCGCGAGCGCTCGCGGCGCTCCTAAGGAACACGACTATGAAAGCGATCCGCCTCGAAGAACCTAAACATTTCGAGCGTGTCGAAATCGACGAGCCGTCGAGTCCGGGTCCCGGCCAAGTGCTCGTCAAGACGCATCGAATGGGCCTCTGCGGCACCGACTACAGCGGCTATCTCGGCAAGATGCCGTTCTTCCGTTACCCGCGGATCCCCGGTCATGAACTGGGCGTCGAAGTGCTCGCCCTGGGTGAGGGAGTCACCGAAATCGCCGTCGGCGATCGGTGCGGTGTCGAACCGTACATGAATTGCGGCGAGTGTTTCGCTTGTCGCAAGGGAAACGGCAATTGCTGTGCTGCGCTCAACGTCATCGGCGTGATGATCGACGGCGGCCTCTGTGAGCGGTTCCTGATTCGCGCAGACAAACTCCACCCCTCGCGACAACTCACCTACGAACAACTGGCGCTGGTCGAGACCTTGGGCATCGGCTGCCACGCGACCGACCGGGGGGCTCCCGCGGACGGCGCTCACGTCTTGATCATCGGCGCCGGGCCGATTGGATTGGCGACGCTCGAGTTCACTCGTCTTACCGGCGCGGTCGTCACCGTGATGGACATGGTCGAATCGCGTCTGGACTTCTGCAAATCGACTTACGGCGTCGCGCACACGGTCGCCTTCAAGGGCGACGGCAGTGAGTTGGAACGGATGCGCGAGATCACCGGCGGCGATTTCTACGAAGTTGTCACTGACGCTACCGGCAGCCATCACTCGATGGCCAACGCCCTGCAGTACGTCGCCCATACCGGAGCGCTCGTTTTCGTCGGCATCACGACGCAGGAAGTCAGCTTTCCACACCCGTCGCTGCACAAACCCGAGATGACCATCAAGGGGTCTCGCAACGCGCTGCCGTCGGACTTCGCCCGCATCATCAAGTTGATTGAGGACGGCACGATCAACACCACGCCATGGATTACTCACCGCACATCCTTCGACGATGTCATCGGTGAATTTGAGATGTTCACGAAACCGGAGTCGGGTGTGATCAAGGCCGTCATCGACGTCACATCCGGCTGACGGAAGTCGCCGCCCGTCAGCTCCACGCCGCCTGTTGTTTGATTCGCTGCTCGCAAATCTGAAACGTCCTCGTCGCGACGACTTGAAAGGAACACGATGATTCGATCCGCTGTCACGGTAAGCCTGGTTGAGGAAGCGCGTGGTGGGCCGTTCGTGTTTTGGGACGGGATTCCAGCCGCCTGCCGGAGCGCGAGCGAGTTGGGTTACGATGCGATTGAGATCTTCGCGCCCTCGCCAACGGCCGTTGATGTCGACGAACTCAATACGTTGCTCGAGCGCCATGGACTGACTGTGGCGGCGGTGGGAACGGGCGCGGGCATGGTGAAACACGGCCTCAGCCTGACCGATCCCGACGCGGCGAAACGACAACAGGCGCGGGACTTCGTCCGTTCGATGATCGACTTCGGCGGTCCCCTCGGCGCGCCGGCGATCATCGGCTCGATGCAAGGCCGCTGGGGCGGCGACTTGGATCGGACGGCCACACTGGGATTGCTCGGCGAAGCCCTGCAAGAGTTGGGCGAACACGCTCTACAATTCCAAGTGCCGCTGATCTACGAACCGCTCAACCGCTACGAGACAAATCTCATCAACACGGTCGCCGACGGAGTCGAGTTGCTGCGGGGGTTGGCGACGGAGAACGTCAAGTTGCTCGCCGACCTGTTCCACATGCAGATCGAAGAAGTCGATTTGGCCGAGGCGATTCGAGCCGGAGCCGGTTTCATCGGGCACGTGCACTTCGTCGATTCCAACCGTCGGGCGGCCGGGTTCGGACATATGGATTTCGGTCCGATCGCGGCCGCGTTGATCGAGACCGGCTACGACGGCTTCGCGTCCGTGGAGGCGTTCCCGCTTCCCGATTCAGCGACCGCGGCCTCGCAAACGATCAAGGCGTTCAACGAGTGCTTCCGCAACTGAGCCAGCGAGCCGCCACAGAATTGCCGCAACCAACAACGAAAGATAGATCGCTATGACGGCTGAACAATGCGTCACACTGGGATTGGCTCCGAGCTTTGGGTTCGGCGACCGGATCGGGCTGGCCACGCCCGGGCACGTCGAAGCGATGAAACGCTCGGGGGCCGGAATTGAAGCCATCTTCCCGCAACAGTCGATTCGTGAAATGACTCGCACTCAGCGAACGCCGCGGCAAGTGATGGACGACGCGCTTGCCGGCGCGCGAGCTTCCGGGTGGAGCGGCCCCATCGGAGCCGACGCCGACCACCTTAAAACGGCTGACGACGTCGACGTCACGGCGGCCGTCGGGTTTACGTTCTTCACGATCGACCCGTCCGACAACGTCGACCAGCAGGCGGACGACTACGACGAGACGCAGCTCCGCGAGAAATTCACCTCGGCTCGAGAAACGGCCCCTTGGTTTGATGGCTACCTCGGCAAGTCGGTTGGGCTGGCCACCGGCGCGTCGATTGAATTGACGGAGGAGGCTTGCATGCGGGCGGCCGTCAAGTACGGCTCAGCAATCCGAAAAGCACTACAACTCGGTGATCACATCAAAGCGGTGCACGATCAGTCCGGGCGCGACTACGAGATTGAGCTATCGGTCGATGAAACAGATCAGCCGACCACTTTGGCTGAGCATTTCATCATCGCCGACCAGTGCCTTGGCGGCGGCATGAAACTTGTCAGCCTGGCGCCTCGCTTCATTGGCGACCTCGAGAAGGGCGTCGATTACAAAGGCGACGTTTCCGCGCTGGAAGCTTCGCTGCGAGACCATGCGGCGATCGCCGATTCGCTCGGCCCGTACAAGTTGAGCCTCCATTCGGGTTCCGATAAGCTGTCGATGTATCCGGCTCTGGCCCGAGCCACCAAAGGACGGTTTCATGTGAAGACCGCCGGCACCAGCTACCTTGAAGCGCTGCGCGTCGTCGCGCGACACGATGAACCCCTGCTACGGCGAATTGTCGATTTCGCCCGCGACCGTTACGACACCGACAAGGCCACCTATCACGTCTCGGCGACACTGGACAATGTGGAAACAGGATCGGCGATCGACGACGCTGTGCGGCTGGAACAGGTGTACTTGGAGCGGTGGGCGGACGTTCCCGTCGGCAACGGATTCACTGAGCCGGGGCGGCAGATCCTGCATTGCACGTTTGGCTCCGTTCTGACCGACGCCGAACTCGGAACGGCCGTGCGAACGGTTCTAGAGAACCATCCCGACACCTACACCGAAGTCCTCGCCGATCACTTTAGCCGACACCTCGACGCGCTCGCCGCGGGAATGTAGACCCGATGCTGAAGAACCATCTCATCCACCCGACGATCAGCAGCGTCTTGGCGGCGGCCGGGCATCATGCGCGAATCCTGATCGCCGACGGCAACTACCCGGCCTCCTCGAAGTTGGGTCCCAACGCGCAACTCGTTCATCTCAACCTCATGCCCGGCGTCGTTACGTGCAATCAAGTTCTCGAAGCCGTCCTCTCGGCAGTGCCGGTGGAGGCCGTCAACACGATGATGTACGAGAAGACGGGAGCCTACGCGCTCGACGCCGATCCGCCGGTTTGGGACGACTACCGCCAAACGATGGCCGCAGCCAAAGTCGAACTCGACCTGGAGCCGATCGAGAAGTGGGCGTTCTACGACGCCGTGGCCACGCCCGATCACGTACTCACCATTCAGACCGCCGACCAGCAGCGTTTCGCCAACGTGTTGCTCACCATCGGCGTGCGAATGGATTAAGGAAAGAAGAACACCGATGAGCGAATTGTTTGATCTCACTGGCCAAACCGCGGCCGTCGTCGGCGGCACCGGCGCTCTAGGAGGCGCGATCGCCAGGGCGCTCGCCGCCTGCGGAGCGAAGGTCGCCGTCCTGGGAAGAAACGCCGACCGGGGGCGAAAGCAAGTGCAAGCGATCGAAGACGCGGGCGGAACGGCCGCCTTCGTGGCCGCCGACGCGCTGCGCCGCGATTCGCTGCTGGCCGCTCGATCCAGCGTGCAAGAGCAACTCGGCTCCGCCGACATTCTCGTCAACGCGGCCGGTGGAAATCGACCCGATGCAACTCTGCCGCCGGGCAGCGACTTCTGCCAACTGCCGACCGAGGCGTGGCAGGGAGTCTTCGATCTCAATCTCGTCGGCGGCGCTTTGCTGCCGAGCCAGGTGTTTGGCGAGCCGATGGTCGAGGCAGGGCGGGGCAGCATCATCAATATCGCATCGATGGCCGGGATGACTCCGCTCTCTCGAGTCGTCGCGTACGCCGCCGCCAAAGCGGCTGTCATCAACCTCACAAAATTCCTCGCTCGTGAATGGGCCACCACCGGCGTCCGAGTCAACGCCATCAGCCCCGGCTTCTTTCCAGCCGATCAGAATCGAGCCTTGCTGTTCAACGAAGACGGCAGCCTGACCGAGCGCGGCGCGCAGATCATCGGGCATACGCCGATGGAACGATTTGGCGAGCCGGACGAGTTGGCCGGCGTCGCCGTTTGGCTCGCCGCGAACAAGGCCTCCTCGTTCGTCACTGGGCAGAACATTGTCGTCGATGGCGGCTTCTCCTCAGTTACGATCTAGTCGATCGAGTCGCGACCGCCACATGAATCGACACCGGCGTCGCCAACGGAATGAGTTTGAACATGATCATCGATGCTCACCAGCACTTTTGGCATCTCCTCCAGCCGTTCAATTACAAGTGGCTCAACACGCCGGAGAATGAGCCGATTCGGCGCAGCTACGTCCCGGCGGATCTGGCCGATCACCTGCAGTCGGCCGGCGTGGATCGCTCGATCGTCGTGCAAACTCAACACACGGTCGAAGAAAACCGCTGGGCGCTGGAGCTCGCCGAGGAGCACGAGTTCATCGCCGGCGTCGTCGGGTGGGTCGATTTGGCGAGCCACGATTGCGAATACGAACTCTTGGAGTTCAAGGACCACCCCAAGTTCGTCGGCGTTCGCCATGTCACGCAAGACGAACCCGACGACAACTTCATCATCCGCCCTCAAGTGATGCGCGGGTTGCGAGTACTGCAGCGACACCGCATTCCGTTCGACTTGTTGTTCTACGTCAAACATCTCCATCACGCCGCCGCGTTGGCGGTCGAGTTGCCCGACCTGCCGATGGTCATCGACCATCTCGCCAAGCCGCGGATCAAGGACCAGGCGCTGCACGACTGGGAAGAGAGCTTTCGCACGGCCGCGGCCTTCCCCAATATCTACTGCAAGCTGTCGGGAATGGTCACCGAGGCGGACTGGAACGAATGGACGCCCGCCGACCTGAAGCCGTACGTCGAGATTGCGTTGGAGGCGTTTGGGCCCGACCGCTGCATGTACGGATCGGACTGGCCGGTCTGCGAACTGGCGGCCACTTACGAGCAAGTCCACGCCGCGCTGAACGAAGTCCTCGGACCGCTCAGCGAGACCGAAAACGCCGCGATCTTCGGTGGCACGGCAAGCCGGTTCTACAACCTGACGCCCTAGCCCTCCGCCTCTTTGAATCTCGCCATGAACCCGCTGACTGTAACATTCAGTATCTCGCCTTTCTTTGCCCGAAGGCCTGAAGGGGCACAACAAAAACGCAGCGCAAACCGCGCGCCAGTCGGGTCGCAGCGCGCTGTAATTGCTCCCCTCTTTGGGTGGGCGAGACGTCTCGCCGACATCCGGATACAAGGCGACACAAAACCTTGCGGGACCTCGTGCGCCGCGCCCGGCTGAGTCCCTATTCATCTTCTGTTGGCGACGTTAGAATCACCGCTTCATTTGCTGACATCATTCATCATCTGAACTTCTGATCGGATCGAGGCGGCCGTTTGGATATCTCCGCGCTGGTGACATTGGTTTGTGAGATCATTGGCGGTCTGGGCATCTTTCTGCTCGGCATGAAGAACATGTCCGAGGGAATGCAGGCGGTCGCTGGGTCCGGCTTGCGGCGTCTCATCGCAGCCGCCACAACTCACCGCCTCTTGGCGACTGGCGTCGGCATCCTGGTAACAGGCACGGTCCAGTCGAGCTCGGTGACGACCGTGATGGTCGTCGGTTTCGTCAACAGCGGCGTGATGGAGTTAGGGCAAGCCATCGGCGTCATCATGGGCGCCAACATCGGCACGACGATCACCGGATGGATGTTGGCTCTCAAAATCGGCAAGTACGGCCTGCCGTTACTCGGCGGAGCCGCCTTCGCATACCTGTTCCTAAAAGGCGATCGAATCCGCTATTGGTCGATGGCCATCATGGGTGTGGGGATGGTCTTCTTTGGTCTCGAGTTAATGAAGGACGCCTGTTCCATCATCAAGGAGATGCCGGACTTTGAGGCGTGGTTCCAGCGTTTTCAAGCGAACAGTTATCTGGGAGTTTTGCAATGTGCGCTCGCTGGATGCGTCCTGACCATGTTGGTGCAGTCGTCGTCCGCCACGCTGGGGATCACCATATCACTGGCGACTCAGGGCATCATCTCATACGAGACGGCGGCGGCCCTGGTTTTGGGTGAGAACATTGGCACGACGGTGACCGCCCTTCTGGCCTCACTCGGAGCGACGACAAATGCGCGCCGGGCCGCATACTTCCACGCAATATTCAACTTAATCGGTGTGTTTTGGATCACTCTGTTGTTCGCCTCGTACATCGATTTGCTGCAGTTGGTGATCGGGCTCGATGTCACACATGTTGAGATGGTTGATGGGAAGCAGACTTTCCCGAACACGACGCCCATGATTGCTGCGACTCACAGCATTTTCAATATCGCCAATACGTTGATGTTCTTGCCCTTCCTGCATTACTTCGTCAAGTTGCTCAACCGTATCGTGCCGTCGAAGGAGTTCAAGGAGCAGACCCGGCTAACTGATCTGGATGTCCGCATTCTGGAGACACCGGCGATGGCGATCGACCAGTCGCGCAATGAGATTCGAAAAATGGGCGTGGCCTGCGCCGAAATGCTGCAGTGGCTTGGCGAGTTGCAGCGGCAGGACGATCCGGACAAGTTGCTGGCCGATCGCCTGAAGAAGCACGAAGCCGCCCTCGACTCGATTCACAGTGAAGTGGCGGAGTTCATTACCCACTTGCTGTCCGGCAACGTCCCCCACGCAGTGGCTGATGAGGCTCGGCGACAACTGCGGATGGCCGACGAGTATGAATCGGTCAGTGACTACGTAGCCAATCTGGACAAGTTCGATCGCAAGCTCCGCCGCGACGGCCACCGTTTCCAGCCGAAGCAATTAGACAATATCGGCACGCTCCACCAGCACACGGCGGATTATGTTTGCAGCGTCAACGAGGCGTTTGAACGCAACAACCCCGATGTGCTGCTGCAAACAGACCCCGCCGGCAAACGGATTCGCGACGAGATCAAGCAGTTGCGCCGTCAACATCTGGATGACCTGTCCGCCGGCGACATGGCCCCATTGGTCAGCGTCGCCTATTTGGCCGTGCTGAACGCCTACTCGCGAGTTCGCGACCACGCCCGCAACATCGCCGAGGCGATCTCGGGCGAAAAATAGCGAGCCTCGGTCGGCCAAGGCCGTCGAATGCGGAGCAATCCAAAAAAGCCACCAGATTCGTGATCAGCGCGGCTTCCAAAGCGCCCAGCAGCACTGAATGGAACGCCCATTGTCGCGACTTCGTCGCGAAGTCCTGCCCGGCAGGCAGGACCTACTTACGTACGTAGCCACGGGAGTTGCGCGCTAGGGTTGCTCTAACTCGACATCGATGGCGGAGAGGATTGGCGACGTCTTGCCGTGCGGAACCAGCTCAACCTGTAGCTTGGCGGCGACGGAGATTCCGCCAAACGTCTTCACCAAATTGGCCAGCCGGCCGGCTTCCTTGGCGACATCGACGTTGGCGGCGACTGTCTCGCCTTGCAGTTTGATGTCGAAGACTCGATCGCCGGCTTGTCGTTCATCCAATTCGGCGAAATGCAGCCGCACCTTGTAGAAGGCGGCCGCGTCTTTCTCTCCTAACAGCGGCAGTTCGAATTTGGTCAACCCTTCGGCTCCGGACGACAGCAGCCAGGGAGTCGTCGCGTCCGTGAATTCAATCGACTCGCTATTCCGCGCGTAGTATCGGCCCCCCTTGGCCAGTTTGGGAGCGATATTGAAAACAAACTCCATCCGGCCCACCGTCTTCGGCCGTGGGAAACCGAGCCACAAGTTACCTTGCTTGTCGCGACGGTC
Source organism: Pirellulaceae bacterium (assembly GCA_030748485.1). GTDB lineage: Bacteria > Planctomycetota > Planctomycetia > Pirellulales > Pirellulaceae > JASMLW01. The sequence continues at coordinate 18,690 of JASMLW010000325.1, read as the reverse complement.
GCCGGGCGCGCCGAGATTGATGGCCAGTCTTTTGACCGGCGTGGTCGGACCGGCGGCGCTGTAGATGCCCCAAGCGGGGCCGCGGTCCTCGCGCGGCTCGAGCACGACCGTCGACGCGATCGAGAACAGACAAACACAACCGGCGCTGGCTTCGGGAATCACGACCAACCCATTGCCGGGAATCGCATTGACCCAGCAGCCCAGCCGCTGACCAGAGAAGTGCCGCGTGCCGCTATCTTCGTACATGTCGTAGTATCCGATGAAGCCCGATCGAAACAGCATCATGTTGGGAGTCGCCGTGATGATGCCGCAGTGGTGGCCCGGTCGGCTGAACTGCCATTTCGTCTCAGCTCCGGTGATCGGGTGGACTCGCTGCTTCTCTTCGCCGGTCGCGACTTCAAACGACCACGGCTCGGCGATGATCTGATCGTTCACCATCACCGGCCGGTTCATGTAGTTGGCGTCCTTCGACCAGATCTTCTCGCCATCGGCCGCCTTCAACACAAGAATCCGCCGTTGGCTGAATTGTCCGGAGAGGAACTGATTCCAATAGTGGCCATTGGCGTTGGCCCCGCAAATCACAACGTGGCCGTCGTGGTACATCAGGCAGATGTTGCCGCCGCCCGAACTCACGCCGCTGACGTTGGTGACATCGATCGGCTTCGACCAGATCTTCTCACCGGTCCGCGCGTTCAGGCAGACAGCGCGGCGGACGTCGAGCGCTTTGAGTTCCGCTTCCTTCTTCTTGGCCGCTTCGCCTTTGAGCTTCCGCAGTTCGGCCTTGTCCTGCCGCAGCAGGCGATCGCGTTCCTCCTGCGTGATCGTGCTCTCGACAAAATAGATGTGTCCATCCCCGAGTGCGATGGTGACATGCATCAAGTTCTTGGCCGTGTATTTCCAGAGCTGCTGGTGTGTATTCAGATCGACTGCGAAGAGACCGTCCGTCTCCGCGCCAATCGTGCGGCCGCGGCGACGCAGCGAGGCCGCCAACTCCGTTCTCACCGTGCTGGTCCCGTACAACAGACCGTCGTCGACAGCGACGTACCCCCATTTCCGTTCCACGCCATCGTCGGCCTGGGGAGCCTTGTACTGGCGTACGAGTTTTCCAGTCGCCGCGTCGAGTCGCGTGCAGACCTCGTTCACCACGACGAACAGGTCGTCGTCGGTCGCCGCCAAGTTGCTCGTCTCATGGTTGTTGAAAACGCCGGTGCGAATCGCGCCGGGATTCTCGTACTCCCACAGGAACAAGCCGTTGTAGGCGTCGAACGCCCGCACGTTGTCGGTGCCCTGTATGAAGAACCGACCGTTCGTAGTGAGCGGAGCCGAAGCCGCCTGGTGGCGGTTGATCATCTGACTGGGACCGGGATCACCGTACCACAGCACGCCGAGCGATCCCTTCACTCGATAGTCCTTGGTGAAGGAGGTATTCGACACGTTGCCGTATTGATGAGACCAGTCGCCGGCTCCGGGAAGCTTGCCGCGCGTGAGCAGGGCCCAATCGCCTGAAGTGGAAATCTTGGCATCATCGCGCAGATAGGTCTCGCCCAACGACTTCGCCAAGTCGGCGGCCGGCGTCTTGCTGGGCGATCCCACGCAGACCTTTCCTCCGCACGGTTTGACGTACCGCCCCAGCTCGTTCGAGCTGAGCGGCAGCTTGCCGGTCAACAGGGCCGTATCCGAAACGACCAGATTGGCGAAGTAATTCGGGAGCGGAGTCTCCGTCGATTCGCTGTGCACGAACACAATTCGCTTGCCGTAGAGACCAGCTTGCTTTAAGGCCCGCCGCGCGGTGCGAACCTTCTCGATGTCCGATTCAACGGCGTAAATCTGCAACTTGCTGCGGTTGGCCAGTTCATAAGCCAGGCGGCCTTGCTCCCCGCCGAGCACCAAGCAGAATCCGTCGCGCGCATTCGTCTCCTTCAAGATCGACTCGACCGCCGAGGCGTACACGGCGCTCAACTTGTCGTCCGCGTACGGCGAACCCGGCCGCGCAGCGCGGATAATCGTCTTGCGATCTCGCACCGCTTCGCGAAAACAGTGAATCGAGCCGTCGGTCGAGCTGACGAACAGCGCATCGTCCGCGACGGCCAACCCCCGCGCTTCACCCGTCAGTTTCTCCGACCACACCTGTTCGCCCGTCGCACGATTCCAGGCGGTGGCTTCACCGATCCCGCCGGCGATGACGAGATTCTCTGTGGAGATGAGCGACGAATCGCCTTTGAACGGCGCGCGCCAGAGCACGCCCACCGTCGCGAGTTCCGCCATCTGCTTGTCGATTTCGGCGACTTGTTTGGCGTCCGATCGCACCCCGCGTCTTTTGACGAACAGCTTCTGACGCTCGCGGCTGGCTGCCGTATGAGCGGCTCGATCGACGGCGATCAGGTTTTCACCGTTTGCGATGTAGGCGAACTTGTCGCGAACCGTCATCTGCCGGCCGCCGACGTAGGCGTGTCCGGCGTCCCCCGTCTGCTGGTCGAGCGCCAACATGTGGTGAGCGCCGAATGAGAACAACTGTCCATCGGACAGCAACGCTTTCGCTCCGCCCACAACTCCGCCGGCCGTGTTGCGCCACCCGTAGGTTCGCTTGTACTCGTATTCACCCGTCTTGCGATTGAAAGCGGCCGGCAGCGAGCGGCCGCTGGGCACGAACAAAAACTGCTCGTTCGCCAGCAAGTATCCCTGTGGAGAGAGATCATCGCGACCGGCGTCGCGTTCGCTGATCGCTCCGTTCTTCCAGATGACTTTCCCGGTCGCCGCCTCAACGGCCACTAAGAAGACCTTCTCGTGCGGAAAGACCCCGCCGCCAAAATAGGCGATTCCGTCTTGCACCAGAACTCCCGTTCGCACGGGCCAACGGCCCGTGATGGAACCGCGGGCGAGCAGGCGTTCGTCCTTTGGCCCGACCCGATGTTTCCAAACCACCTCGCCCGAGTCCGCTTTCAGGCAATAGACCAATCCGTCGTCGCTGCCGAAGTAAACGCGTCCCGACTCGATCGTGGGAGCCAGGCGAATCGATCCCTCTGTCGCAAATGTCCAGATCGCCTTCCCGCTCTCCGTGTCGACACAATAAAAGTGATGGTCGATCATCGACCCGTAATACAACCGCTTGCCGACGACGGCGACATGGTGCGCATCGTCAAAGGCGACCCGATGCTTCATGACCAGCCCTTCGATCGGCGTCTCGCGGGGACCTTCCCAAGCCCTCCGCGGAGATCCAGCCGCCAGCCGCGTCCACTGGAGTTGCAGCTTCGGCGGAAGCGAATCGGCCGACATGCCGTTCCGGGTCGCGTCGTGCAAGTAAGTCGGCCAATCGCCGGCCTCACTCGCGTTGCAGATCAAAAGAGCAAAGAAACAAACAGCGAGGCGAATGTGAAGCATGCGAATCGTCCCAGGCGTGAAAATGGGGTACGGGGTGGTTGAACGATTCTAGCCAATGCCGTCTTCGTTCACCAACCGCACGCCCGCCGCGGGTGGCCGCAGGGGGTCCCACTGGCGCCGAACAGCGCGATCGAGAACGCGGCGGCGGTCCCCTGACGGCAGCGCCGACGCGACCGGAGCCGATTGTGGCGAGTCTTATTTCTTCAGGCGCTCTGGCCGCTTTTGGGGCACGGCGAAAAAGCCGCCGCCGAAGCCGCCGCCCATGCCGCCCATGCCGCCCATCCCCATCCCGGCTGGCTGATCGCCGATTTCAACGCGTCGAATAACGGCGGCGATCTTGTCGTGAATCTCACGCGATTGCTTGATGATCAACACGGCTCGATCGGTCATCGCTCCCTCTGGCTTGCCGTCCTTGCCGATCGGTTGCACGAGCTCGGGATTCGAAGGCGCCAGGATGATCTCTCCGGCGGCGTCGACATTCTCGATTCCCCGCCAACTCGCCGGCTCCACCAATTTAGGCAAGATCAGCTGGAGACCGTCGGCCACGTCGGCGTGCATCCGGTAATAGACGGTGGTGATCTCCCTGGGATCGACGGCGTCGCGGTCACGGATTTTTGAATTGCGCAATGCTCGTCGATAGGTCTCGAGCAACTCCAACACATCCATGTGAACTCGCTCCGTGGTATGGACGACGAGAATCCCGGGGCGAGCAAAACTCATCGAGCCCGGCCCTCCTGAGTCCTCCCAATGTTCGGCCGACTGCGAGACAACGGCCTCCTTCAAGCCTTCCGATTCATCTTCATCGCGACAAAGATCGCGGACGTCATAGATCGCCGACTTGAGGAAACCCTCGGCCTGCTCGGCGCTCGTTATCCACAGCACGCCGTCCCGCAAGATCCACGTCAGCTTCAAGTCCAGCACCATCGATTGCAGCACGGTCTTCAACTTGCGGTCCGTCAGCTTGAGCGTTACTGGCTCCCGGTCGCGGACACGCAAGGAGCGGAGCGCCGGCGCATCGAGCCGAATGTCGACATTCGCATCTGCCGCCAACTTCGCCACAGCGTCAATCAAGGGCGTGTCCTCAAAATCCGCATTGACGTTTTCACTCAGCTTCTCGCGCAACGCGAGATGTTTGGGCGGATCGAGAACGAATGTCTGGCGACCATTGCTGCGGAGCGCGGCCAGCGTTCCTTGCACGCGACGATGCAGCTCACCGGTTTGCCGAACGAACATCACGTCACCCAAAAAACGGACGACGCCCGCGCCGCCAACATCCTCCCAAGACTCCGGCGCGATCGAGGTCTGAATCACATTGTTGATGTCGTCCGTCAAATACTCGGCGTCCAACAGATCGCCGATGACGTACGGCTGAGTCGACAGCTGCTCGGCGGCTAACGCCTCCGTTGTGATATGCAGAATGTCGTCTGTGTAGTACCAAGCCAGCCCCAATGAGCTCAATCGATTGAGGAGCAAGTAGACGGGATCATCATCGAGACGGTCCGACACGGGGTCGCTCATCAACACACCCATGTCGTTCAAGGCGGACTTCTCGACAAGCACGGCCAGTTCACGGTCGGTCTTCAGCCACTCGACAACTTCGCGGAGCGACGAAGACGAGAAGTCGGCCTGCACCTTGGCCGACAGCTTCTCCGGCACGAATCGAGCCGGGTCGATTGTCCGTGGTTCGTCGGCGATCACCGGCAGCGGCGACGGCGGAGCCTCGAATTCGTCGTCCTGGCAGACGGCGGTCCCAGGGTGCAACAGAGCGCAAGCGCAGACGGTGAGAACAAGCCGTCGATAGGGAGCGAGCATGGATACGTACCTCGTTTTTGAATTGACCCGAACCCCTGTGCTCGACGGCCTGGCATCCGCCGATCGTTCGATTCTATTCATTCGATTCTATTCAGGCGCGAACGAGTGCACAAAGGCGACGCCGACGGCGGCGGTCGGATTTCGCCGATTCCCCACAGTCCAGACCCGCCGCCGAAGCGGGATCCACTCACCTGCCGTTCCGCTTAGAATGGAGCCGCCACTCACCAACACCTCAACCGGCTCAGCAGAATCGCGACTTCAAATCAATGCGCAACTCAAAACAGATCGCCCTCATCGCCCTCATCGCACTCGTCCTATCGTCTGCCGGGTCCACCAGCGCAGCGGAAAGACTTCCGAACATCGTCGTTCTGCTGGCCGACGACCTGGGATACGGAGAACTCGGGTGCCAGGGAAACGAGCAGATACCCACGCCCCAGATCGACTCGATCGCGGGCAAGGGAGTGCGGTTTACTCAAGGTTACGTGACCGCACCATTCTGCAGCGCGTCGCGAGCCGGGCTGTTGACCGGTCGGTATCAGACTCGATTCGGATTCGAGTTCAACCCCATCGGCGCTCAGAACGAAGACCCCGACGCCGGACTTCCCGTTGGCGAGAAGACGCTCGCCGACGTGTTAGTCGACGCCGGGTACGTGACTGGACTGGTCGGCAAATGGCACTTGGGCGGCACGGCCCGCTATCAGCCGATGCGGCGGGGCTTCGACGAATTCTTCGGGTTCTTGCACGAGGGACATTATTTCACTCCGCCGCCCTATCGCAACACGACGACCTGGCTGCGGCGGAAGGTCCTGCCTGGCGGCGGCGAGGGGCGTTGGCGTTCGAGCGACGACCGACTGATCTACTCGACACACATGGGCAACACCGAACCCGACTACGACGCGGACAATCCGATCTACCGAGCCGGACAACCGGTGGCCGAACCCGAGTACTTGACGGACGCCTTCACGCGCGAAGCGGTCGATTTCATCGAGCGCAACGCGGACAAGCCGTTCTTCCTCTACGTCGCTTACAACGCCGTTCACAGCCCACTGCAAGCAACCAACGCATACGTCGACAAGTTCGCGCACATCGAAGACATACAGCGACGCATTTTCGCCGCCATGCTCGCCAATCTGGACGAGAGCGTCGGCTCCATTCTCGGCAAGCTGCGCGACGAGAAACTGGAACGCGACACGCTCGTGTTCTTCTTGAGCGACAACGGCGGACCGACGCGCGAGTTGACGTCCAGCAATTTGCCGCTGCGCGACGGCAAGGGGTCCGTCTTCGAAGGCGGCTTGCGTGTCCCGTTCATGGCGCAATGGCCCGGTCGACTACCGGCCGGCGAGACGTACACCGAGCCGGTCATTTCACTCGACATCTTCGCCACTGCGGCCGCGGTGGCGGACGCGCCGCTTCCCAAGTCGAACCAATACGACGGCGTCGATCTGCTTCCTTACCTAACGGAGAAGCGAGCGAGCCGGCCGCACGATCGGCTGTTCTGGCGAACCGGTTCCCGGACGGCGATTCGTGTCGGCGACTGGAAACTGCTCAAGAATCCGCGCCGCTCAGCCAATCCGGACTGGCAACTCTACAACCTCGCCGACGACCTGGCCGAACAACGTGACCTGAGCAAAACCGAGCCGAGCAAGCGACGGGAGCTAGTCGCCGCGTGGGAAGAACTCAACATCCAGATGAGCGATCCCGTCTGGAACCCTCGTCGCCCAAAGCGGAACTCCAAAGAGCGAACAAAATGAGCCGACAAAGTCTGAGCTTCCCGTTCTTCATCCTGGCGATCGCCTGCTCGGGGCCGGCGAGCGGAGCGGACCGCCCCAACATCATCTTCATCTTCGCCGACGACCAGGCGTACGACACGTGCGGTCGGTACGCCGATCCCGCCGTGCAGACTCCACATTTGGACGAACTGGCGAAGCGCGGCGCGCAATTTACGCACTGCTACAACATGGGGTCTTGGACCGGAGCGGTTTGCGTTGCATCGCGAACGATGATGTTCACCGGCAAGACTCTGTGGCGAGCTCACGCGGCGGACGGGCAGCTGCGGCGAGCGAAGAGGCGGAAGACGCGGCCGCCCGACTCACAACGTCCGCTGGTGTGGTCGGAACGGATGAGTCGTCTGGGGTACGAGACGTACTTTACGGGCAAGTGGCACATCCAGGCGGACGCGGCGGCCGTCTTCGACCACTCGACTCACATTCGGCCCGGCATGCCGCCCGACACGCGCAAACCGCCTTTCAAAGAAGAGGGCTACCAACGCCCGCCGACCGGCAAGCCGGATGTGTGGAGCCCCTACGACAAACGGTTTGGCGGATTCTGGGAAGGCGGCAAGCACTGGTCGGAAGTGCTCGCCGACGATGCGACTCTTTTCCTTCGCGACGCCTCAGCGCGATCCAAAACGCCGTCGTCGAAGCCTTTCTTCATGTACCTGGCGTTCAACGCGCCGCACGACCCACGGCAGAGTCCAAAGGAATTCGTCGACCGCTATCCGCTGACGTCGATCAAACTGCCGCCTCCATTTCACGCCAAGCATCCTCACGACACACTGGGCCTCACGCCCACCCGTCGCGACGAGAGCCTGGCTCCCTATCCGCGCACCGAGTTCGCGGTGAAAGTCAACCGGCAAGAGTACTACGCGCTAATCACCCATCTCGACGAGCAGATCGGCCGCATCCTCCGCGAAGTCCGCGCACAGGGGCTCGACAAGAACACGTGGATCATCTTCAGCGCCGATCACGGCCTGGCCTGCGGGCATCACGGATTGATGGGAAAGCAGAACATGTTCGACCACTCGATCCGCGTCCCCTTCATCATCGCCGGGCCGAATGTGACGAGCGGCCGATTTGTCGATCAGCCGATCTACGTCCAGGATGTCATGGCGACCTGCCTGGACATCGCTGGGGACAACGATCGGCGCGACGTTGAGTTTCAATCGCTACTACCGCTGTTGGCCGGCGAGCCCTCACGGGTCACTTCAGTTTACGGAGCCTTTATGGATACGCAGCGGATGATCCGCCGCGACGAATGGAAATTGATCGTCTATCCGACGCTTCAAGTCAGGTTGCTCTACGATCTCCGCAGGGACCCGCACGAAGAACGCAACGTCGCGGAAGATCCCGCCAACCGAGCGAGAATGAAGTCCATGTTCGCTGAACTGACCGAGCTGCAGCAGCGGCTGGACGACGGCGTCGATTTGAAAAGAGCGTTTCCGCAATTGTCAAGGGACTGACCCGCATCGCTAATCGTCGGGGCGGAGATCATTCCGACCGCTTCAGCTCAAGTCCAGATCCAGATCGGTCTGAATCTGCAGGAGCGGCTTTCCATCCGGCGAATCCGCTAGCCCGGGCCGGTCGTTGTCGCGCTTGGCGCCGACGAGCGACCGGTCCCAGATGTCGCAACCCCGACACATCTCGATTTCGTTCCGTCTTCCATTGGCGTGCTGATCGCGGACGCGGAGAAATGGCGGGCCTCGCCAAATCTCTTCGATCGACTCGCTGGCGAAGTCGCCCATGGGCAACTTGATGTTGTAGTCGCAACCACATAGCGGCACGTTCCCGTCGACGTCGATGATCATCGTCGAGAATGGACTGATGCACGGTTTGTCGGCGAACCTGGCGACCTTTTCACTCGACTCTTGGAAATGCTGGTTGCCCCACGAGTGCATGCGCATGGCGTAGATGCTGTCGCCGTCTTGCAGCCGCGACTTCCAAAACTGAATAATGTCGCGCACCTCGTGTTCGTTTTCCGGCATCGCGACGGCGCGCACCCGAACCGTCATCTGCGGGCGCAACCGATCGCGCAATTCGATCAGCTTGATCGTGTTGGCGACAACGAGATCGAAATCCAAGCGGACGCGGATCTTCTCGAATGTCGCTTTCGTCGCGCCGTCGATCGAGACCATGATGTCGTCGGTCCCAGCGTCGCACAGTTCGCTGACAAACGACTCCGTCATCAATTGGCCGTTGGTCGCGAAGGTCACTTTCCGCACCCCGGCGCCCTTGAGCAACCTGACTCGCTGGGCCAGTTGTTTGTCCAACGTCGGTTCGCCGTCGCGGTTGAGACAGACTTGCTCGACCCAGCCGGCGTGCGGCCGAATCTCGTCGGCCAACTTCTCGATCAACTCCATCTTCATGACCGAGCTCTCGCCTTTGTTCCAATCCTCGATCGTACACATCGTGCAGCGAGCGTTGCAGGCGTTGACTGTCTCGATTTCGAAATATTTTGGAAACCGGCTACACTGATCCAGTTGCTCGACGAACAACCGCTCCGCCAGTCGACGATTCCCCTCGGAAGGAGGAAACTGTGGTGGCGTTTGCGGTGAGTCGGTCATTCGGATCGCGTCGTTGTCGAAAGTGCTCGCCCTAGTCTATCACCAATGTAGCCCAATGTAGCTGCCCGCTTCGACGAGGCGCAACATCGTGCGAAGTCAACGAATTCAACCGGCGCCATCGTGAACACAGATCGATTCCTCGTCGTCGGAGCCTCCGGTTTCATCGGATCGCACATCCATGAACACGCGCAAACGAGCGCGGCGGACTCCATCGGCACGAAGTCGTCCTCACCCACCGACCAGCTTTCCGCCTTCGACCTTCGCACCGACTCGATCACCGACTGCGTGGCGCGCGAGTTCTGGGATTCGGGCGATCGACGTTTCGCTGTGATCTGCTCGTGCATCAGCCAGATTGACCGCTGTTTTCTGGAACGAGAGCAGAGTCGGCAGGTCAATGTCGAGGGGACTATTCGACTCATCGATGACTTGCGGCGACACGGTGTCCGCATTGCATTTCTTTCGACGAGCCATGTCTTCGATGGCAATGTAGGTGGCTACTCGGAGAGCGCGGCGATTGATCCGCAGTCCGAATACGGTCGCCAGAAGGTGGTCGTTGAGGAGCATTTGATGCGCGCCGCGCCCGAGAGCCTGATCGTCCGGCTCGACAAGATCGTCGGTGACCGGCCCGCCGAGTCTCATCTGTTCTCCGAATGGCGCGATCTCGCCAAAGCTGGGCGAAACATTGTCTGCATCGCTGACCAGGTGCTTTCGCCGACACTGGTCGACGACGTTGCGCGGGCCGTGATCGCCGGCTGCCAGCAAGGTATCTCGGGGATTTGGCATCTAGCGAATCCCGAACAATTCCTCCGTGCGGATTTGGCGCAACTGTTTGTCGCCCGCAGCGGCTCGGGCGTCGCCGTGGAAGAGAAACCGGTTGGCGATTTCGCCTTCGCAGACGTTCGCCTGCTGAGGACGTTCCTGGATGGCTCGCGCTTCATCGCAGCGACCGGAGTCGAATTCACATCGATGAGCGTTGCGATCGACCGCTTCTTGTCGTCGTGACCGCCGCCGAAGCGCCTTGCGTTGGAGAACCGTTCGGTGGAAAATTGATGTTCCTCATTCACGCCCGCCTCCATCACTTCCCGTCATGAACACTCGCCTCATTGTCGCGTGCTGCGCCATCGCCTCCACGGTCGTATGTGGCGCTCGCGTTGCGCAGGCGGATCCTCCAACGGCGGATCTTGTGTTGTTCGAGAAGGAGATTCGTCCGATCCTCGCAACAACTTGTGTCAAGTGCCACGGCGCAAAGAAGCAAGAGGGGGAGCTTCGTCTGGACTCGCGCGCGGGGCTGTTGAAGGGAGGCGCAAGCGGACCGGCTGTTGTGCCCGGCAAGCCCGACGACAGCTTGCTGCTCGAAGCTCTTCGTTACGAGGATCTTGAGATGCCTCCCAAAGCCCGGCTCGCCGATAAGTCGGTGCGGGCCTTCGAACGCTGGGTCCAATCGGGCGCGGCGTGGCCGGCGGACGACCGAGTTCGGGAAGCGTCCGCCGGGGTCACTGCAGCCGATCGCTCGTGGTGGGCGTTTCAACCACTTCCCAAAGACCCTCAACCGCCTCGCCACGCCGACGACAACTGGTCGGCCAACGAACTGGACCGCTTCGTCTTCGCCCAACTGGCGCAGAAGCAGATGCGGCCCGCGCCGCTCGCCGCCAAGAGAACACTGATCCGCCGACTCTACTACGACGTGATCGGGGCGCCGCCGACGCCGCGGGAGATAGCCGACTTCGTGGCGGACGAATCGCCCGACGCCTGGCCCCGACTCGTGAATCGACTGTTGGAGGATCCACGTTACGGCGAACACTGGGCGCGATTCTGGCTCGACCTCGTTCGCTACACCGAATCCGACGGCTGGAACGCCGACGCCTACCGACCACACATTTGGCGCTATCGAGACTTTGTGGTGGAGGCCTTCAATTCGGACAAGCCGTACCCGCAATTCGCTCTCGAGCAGTTAGCCGGCGACGAACTCCCGGGCAACGACCCGGTGGGGCTCACCGCCGTCGGATTCCTGCGGCTCGGGATCTACGAGTACAACCAGCGCGACGCCCGCGGCCATTGGAACGACATCATGAACGAGATGACCGATGTCGCCGCCGACGTGTTTCTCGGTGTCAGCGTCTCTTGCGCTCGATGTCACGACCACAAGTTCGACCCGTTCACTCGATCCGACTACTTTCAACTGCGGGCGTTCTTCGACCCGGTCGTTTGGCGAGACGATCTGGTCGCCGCAACAGACGATCAACGAGCTGAATACGAGCAAGCTCTGGCGGCGTGGGAGAAAGCGACGTCGGACGTCCGCCGGCGAATCGAAGAACTCAAGAAGCCTTACTACGACGCCAAATGGAAGCTGACCGTCGGCAAGTTCCCGCTCGACATTCAGGCCTGCTTCAACAAGCCCGAAGAGCAACGAGATTCGTGGGAACAGCAGATGGCTTATCTGATCTCGCGTCAGTTTTTAGAGGAAGGCGGGGGCCCGCTGAAGAGCATCAAGAAAGAAGACAAGGCGAAGCTCGACGCGCTCCAAAAAGAACTGGCCGAGTTCGACAAGTTGAAGCCGAAACCTCTGCCTCCGTTGATGACGGCAGCGGCCTTCTCAGGCGCGGCGGCGCCGACGCACATCCCCGACGGCCCCGACGATGTGATGCGGCCCGGGTTCCCGGCGGTTTTGTCTGACGCCAAGAGTTCAAGCGACAAAGCAGGCGCTGAAGGCGTCCTGCGGCGCACCGACCTGGCCGGCTGGATCGGAAACCCAAATAATCCGCTGACGACGCGGGCCATCGTCAATCGCATCTGGCAACAGCACTTCGGTCGCGGCATCGCGCAGACTCCCAATGACCTGGGGCAACAGGGCACACTGCCGACGCACCCCGCTCTGCTCGATTGGCTCGCCGTCACGTTCGTCCGAGACGGATGGAGCATGAAGCAACTTCACCGGCGAATTTTGCTCTCCAAGACCTGGCGGCAAACGTCCGATCATCCTCAAGCTGAGCAGTATGAGCAAAAGGACCCGAGCGAATCGCTGCTCTGGCGAGCTCCGGTTCGGCGGCTGCGAGCCGAAGAAATCCGCGACTCGCTGCTGCAATTGAGCGGCGAGTTGCAAAGCCAAGTCGGCGGACCCAGCGTCGACGAAAAGACGCCGCGTCGAGCGATCTACGTCAAACGTTTTCGCAACAAGACGGAGACGTTTCTGCACGCCTTCGACGCCGCCCCGGGACTGAAGAGCGTCGCCACTCGCGGCACCACGACAACACCCACACAATCGTTACTGCTGATCAACGGCGACTACGCCGTCGGGCGGTCGGAGAAAATGGCCGCTCGACTGTTGAGTTCCAGTCCGGCGACAGCCGCGGAAATCGTTCGGTCAGCCGTTGTCGCCTGTTGGGGACGGCCGCCGACCGACCGAGAACTGAAGCAATCGCTCGCCTTCCTGGCCTCCACCGACCAAACGATTCCCGCCCCCGATCGACTGGCCGACTTTTGCCACGTCCTGTTCAACTCCAACGAGTTCCTCTACATCGATTGACACCCCACCAGAAAGATCTGCGCGTGACAACCCGTTCCCCCGATCGACGAGAATTCCTGCGAGCCGGCGGTGTCGGTCTGGGATCTCTCGCTCTGAGCTGGCTGTCTCAACGCGAAGCCAATGCGGATTTGCATCATCCGCCGCGGGCGAAGAGCGTCATCTGGTTGTTTATGGAGGGTGGCCCCAGTCATCTGGATCTGGTCGACCCGAAACCGCTGCTCAACGAACTGTCCGGACAACCGCTGCCGGCGAGTTTTCAAGAGCCGATTACGGCGATGGGTGAACGAGGCGCGCCGCTGCTCAAAGCGCCGCGAACCTGGAAGCGGCACGGGCAGAGCGGACTCTGGGCGTCGGAATGGATTCCGCACATCGCCGAATGCGCCGACGACATCGCCGTGATCCGTTCGTGTTGGACCAACGGAATCAATCACGCCGGCGGCGTCTGCCAGATGAACACGTGCATCAACGTCGCCGGGCGCCCGTCGCTGGGCTCCTGGATTCACTACGGGTTGGGAACGGCGAACGAAAACCTCCCCTCGTTCGTCGTGATGTGCGACAGCACGGGGCGTCCAGTCAACGGCCCCCGCAATTGGGGCAGCGGTTTCATGCCGGCGTCGCACCAGGGCGTTCGCATCAATGGCGCGAGCGACGAGCCGATTGCGAATCTGAATCCGCCCGACGGAGTCGAATCGCAGCGGCAAAGCCGCAAGCTCGAGCTTTTGCAAGCGTTCAACCAACAGTACGCCGCGACGCGCCCTCAACAGAGTGAACTCGACGCCCGCATTCGCAGTTACGAATTGGCGTTTCGCATGCAAGCCGACGCGCCCGCCGCCGTCGACCTGGCCAACGAATCGGCTATCACAAAACAGCTCTATGGCATGGATCAGAAAGAGACGGAGACATTCGGCCGCAACTGCCTGCTCGCGCGGCGATTGGTCGAGCGTGGCGTCCGCTTCGTGCAACTTTACAGCGGCACGGGAAGTAAGTGGGATTCACACACAAAGATCGAGGCGAACCACTCGCGGCTGTGCAAGTCGATGGATCGTCCCGTCGCCGGCCTGCTCAAAGACCTCAAGCAACGCGGCCTGCTCGACGAAACGCTGGTGGTGTGGGGAGGTGAGTTTGGCAGGACGCCGATGAGTGAAAAAGGCGACGGGCGAGATCACAATCCGACGGGATTCTCCATCTGGATGGCCGGCGGCGGTGTGAAAGGCGGCCAGACGATCGGGTCGACCGATGATCTCGGCCTCTACGCCGTCGAGGACAAGATGCACGTCCGCGACATCCACGCGTCGATTCTCTGGCTGCTCGGCATCGACAACATGCAACTCAGCTACAACGTGTCGGGTCGACTGGAACGGCCGACGATCAACGAAGGTTCGTTCAATCAAAAACTGATCAACGGTTGACTACGCGCCCCGCGGCCCGGCCGTTCCGCCAATCACGCGAGTTAGACTCGCGCCGAGAATCGAGGGGCACCAGTACTTCTCGATGTGTTCGACGACCAACTCCAAGCCGCGAGCGTGGCTGACATGGGGCTTGTCGCGCGGATCGTAAAGTGCGTCGGTCAGATCGCGGCAGAGAACGACGTGCTTGCCCAAGTACTTCTGCTGGCGGATGCCAAAGGGACGGCCGAGCACGCACATGTTGGTGTGCACTCCCATCAGGACGACGTTGTCGCGGCCCTCTTGCTCGAGAAAGTTGTAGATCTCCTGGCCCTTGTCGCTGACGCCGTCGTAACCGATGATCTCGATGGCCGGGTGCTGGTGGCGATCGGTCGCCTTGTGAGGTCGCGGGTTCGGATCGTCGCAGCCGGTGACCTTCGCTTTGCCCCGCGCCACATCATCGACGATCGGCCACGGTCCCTCGTGCTCGCGATTCAGATAGCACCACGATTGAATCGGCACGGGCGGGACCGACTTGGCGGCCTGCTTCATCCGCGCGCGATACGGAGTGTCTTCGTAGTGCTTCACGCCGCTGCTGGGCGCGTGAATGATGGCGACGCCGTGGTCGCGCGCCAGGGAGATGACTTCGTTCATCCGCGGAGCCATCCGCGCGGCTCGCATCGCCGCCAGCTTGCAAGGGTGATCGGCCCACATGTCGCAGATGATGATGGCCGTTTCCGACGCGTTCCACTCGACCACCTCCTCAATCACTCGATAGCCGTCGCCATCCTTCTCCCGCCGCCGCCAGTCGATCGCCAGTTTCCCGGGGACTGCGGGAATTGTTCTGCTGGACTTCTCATCCGCGGCGAAGGTGGATGAAACAGTGAGCCCCACAGCTGCTCCCGAGGCGGCGACGAGTAGTTCGCGGCGAGTCAACGACGGAATGCGGTTCATTGGTCGTCCCTTTTCTTGCAAGTTTATTGCGGCGGCGGTGCTCACTCGACGAGTCGCCTGTCGCCCAAGATAACTGCTGAGGCGACGCGGGTGGTAGCTATTTCGATTGCCGGCATTGTTGAAATGCCGGCCAGACGGGCGCCAGCGGCAGCGTCTTGAGGGTGACCCGCAAGTGGCAGTGGAGGATTGTGGATGATCTTGAGACGGTGGGACATCGCGGGTGATCTGCGATCAAACGAACCGCCTCCACGTTCTGGCGAACGTAGCTACAAAGCGCGCCGTTCAGTCCTCGTTCGTCCGCTCTCGTTGGTCGCTGGAATCGGTCGCGAGAAGCCTCGCATCCCGAACGCCACAATTGACGCGAAGTTTAACCGCATCGCAGGATTGTGGCGAACGTACCGGCGGCGGCGGGCGAACCGGAAAGTCATCTTGTGCCGCTTGGCGACCGGAGCGGTGGTTTCGACCTATCCTTGAACTCGCAATCTATGCTGATCCAAGTTGTTTCCCGAGGACTGAGACCAATGCCAAATGCGGCCAAAATATTCATGATCAGCGCGCTGGGGTTGTTCCTCGAGTTGATGCTGATTCGGTGGATTGGCACGGAAATCCGGATCTTCGCCTATCTCCAAAACACCGTCTTGATCGTCTGCTTCCTGGGACTTGGGATCGGTTGTTTCACCTGCCGGAAACAGGCCAGCCTGCGACAGATCTTAATCCCGCTGCTGGCCCTGACGGCCATCCTGTCGATTCCTCAGACTCGCTACGTGGCGGCCAAGATCACGAATCTTCTCAGCGTGATGAGCGACCTTCTGATTTGGGAGAGCGCTTTGAACGCGGGAGTTTGGACGACAATCTATCGAGTCAGTCTCGGGTTGGCCCTGACGTTGAGCCTGATGGCGTTGTTGTGGGAGGTGTTCGTCCCCATTGGGCGCATCCTTGGCCGGGCGATCGACAGCCACGACAATGTGATTCAGGCCTACTCCATCAATGTGCTCGGCAGCTTGGTGGGCATCTGCCTTTTTGTTCTGTTGAGCAGCTATTGGTTTCCTCCGATTGTGTGGGTCGCCTCAGCGGCTGTGATGGCGGCCTGCTTTCTGGGATCGAGTTCGAATCGAAAACTGGAAGTGGCGTTGCTCGTCGCTTTGGTTGGTGTGGTTTGGATTGGGGACAAGAGCCAGCCGGTTCAGGAATTGGCGTGGTCGCCCTATCAAAAACTGGAAATGACCGACCAGATCCCCAGTCATTCGGTTTGGGCCGGCAAGCAACTGATCAAGGTCAACAACGCCGAGTACCAGGGAATCATCGACCTGGATCCGGAACGCGCTGCGCAGAACCCGGCGATCCCCAAGGAGTTGCTGGGCGCCAGCCAATACGACATTCCCCTGCTGCTGCACCCCCAGCCGTCGAACGTGCTGATGGTCGGAGCCGGATCCGGTAACGATGTCGCCGGGGCGTTGCGGGGCGGCGCAGATCAAGTCACCGCCGTAGAGATTGACCCGGCGATCATTGAAATGGGACGACGCCACCACCCCGAGCATCCCTACGATTCGCCAAAGGTCCGGGTCGTCAACGATGACGCGAGATCATTCTTCGCCACCACCGCCGAACGGTACGACCTGATTGTGTTTGGTCTGCTGGATTCGCATACGACCACGGCAATGACCAATGCTCGACTCGACCATTACGTCTATACCCGAGAGAGTATCCGTCGAACGAAATCGCTGCTCAAAGATGGCGGCGTTATGGTGCTCAGCTTCGAGGCCTTGAAGCCTTTCATCGCAGACCGCATCGGAAGCTGCTTGGAAGACGAGTTTGGGGAACGTCCCCTGGCGTTTCGCATTCCGACAAATCCGACGGGTTGGGGCGGCGTCATGTTTGTCGCCGGCGACCTGAAGAGAGTGGACGCTTGTTTGGCTGAGAATCCGCGAATTCAAACTTTGATCAGGCAATGGCAGCAGGCCAGCCCCGTCGTGATTGCCGGGACAACCGCGATTGCAACGGACGACTGGCCCTATCTGTATCTCGAGTCGCCGAAGATCCCGTCATTGTACTTCCTGTTGGGAGCTTTGATCGTCGCGCTGCTCTTCTACGCCAAGTATCGCATCGGCGACGAAGTGATGATCGGCGGGTGGCGCCGTTCAGAATGGCACTTCGCCCTGTTGGGCGCAGCGTTCCTACTCTTGGAAGTGCAGAACATCAGCAAGGCGTCCGTTGTCCTGGGCAACACATGGCAGGTCAACGCGGTGGTGATCTCCGGCATTTTGTGCATGATTCTGCTGGCCAACCTCGTGGCGAGTCGTTTTCCGCGCTTGCCCCTGGCTTGGGTGGGAGGCTGCCTGGTGTCTAGTTGCCTGGTCCTCTATTACATCGACCTGTCGAGTTTCGCGTTTCTCCCCTATCCCGCCAAGGCGCTGCTAGTCGGCGGTTTGACGACGATTCCGCTGTTGTTTAGCGGGATCATCTTCGCTCGTTCATTCAAGCTGGCCGAGTCGAAGCATCGCGCGCTGGGCGCGAACCTGCTGGGCTCGATCGCCGGTGGGATGCTGCAGTCGCTGACCTTCATTTTTGGTATCAAGGCGCTCTTGCTGCTGGTCGGTGCGCTCTATGCAATCGCACTCTGGTGCGCTCCATCAGCTTCGCAGCGCAGTGACCAGCCTGCGGCGGACGACCGGCAACACCCGGAGGAATCCCCCGCTGAAGAAGAAGGGGAACTGGTCGCGGTATAGCAGCGGCTGGTGAACAATCGCTCTTGCCCATCGATCGACCTCTACCCACCGGGACACAGCGCGCAAAAAAACGACCCCTGCGGAGTGTAACGCGGGGGTCGTTCATTGGGTATCACGTCGAGCGGCGACTATTCGCCACCGTCTTTCGCTTGTTGAGCGCGAAAGGTGGGGACGTTCGTCAGACTCTGTTGTGACGAATCGGCTTCCTGCACGGGCAACTCGCGCCGCACGGGCGCGTAGTAGCGTCGAGCTGCGGCGCGAGCGGCGGAACGCCCACCCGGGCCGTAGTACGTGTACTTGCCGCCGCCTGGCGAGCGAACGCGAATCCTGCGGGCCAACGCCTCCTGCGGACACATGGCCGCAACCAATGCGGCTACGCACAGCAGCCCTCCAATAACGATCTTGCGCATGATCCTAAACTCCTGCCGGGCTTCTGGAGTGAATACCGACGCGAGCCGCCCGGTCGGCGCGCAACGGGGTGATTGACTCAAAGATGGTGAACTCACCTCAGTAGGAGGCCCAGTCCACCGCGTTCTTGAACCGCTCGCCCGCCGCCCGCGGTCGAACAATGCT
>JASMLW010000324.1 GCA_030748485.1 Pirellulaceae bacterium | reverse complement strand
AACATGTCGGCGTGTTCAGCGACGAGTTCGACGTTGCGGGGATCCGTGATTTCCGTCACCACGGGCAAGCCGAACTGATCTCCCACCTCGCGGAGAATCTTCAACCCGTCCTCGCCCAAGCCTTGAAAGCTGTAGGGGCTGGTCCTCGGCTTGTAGGCTCCGCCCCGCAGCATGTTGGCTCCGGCGTCCTTGATCGCCCCTGCGATGGTGCGCATCTGATCGGCCGACTCAATTGCACAGGGGCCGGCGATCATGCCCAAGTTTCCGCCGCCGATCAGCGTCCCGGAAACATCCACGACGCTCGGTTCCGGGTGGGCGTCCGTGCTGGCCAACTTAAAGGGCGGCAGCACGGGAACGACCTTTTGCACACCGGGAATGGCCGTCAGCGGCTCCGCCTGCAGTTTGTCCTCGTCCCCGATGATGCCGACGATGGTGCGATGCGTGCCGCGGCTCAGATGGGCCTGCAGGCCCAGCGATTCGACCCGTTCCAGCACGTGCTCGATTTGTTCTTCGGTGGCGGCGGAGTTGAGGATGAGGATCACGGCGGCGTCAGGCTGTTGGAGAGGGTAAACGGGGTGAGTGGAAACGGCCGAGTCTATCACATCGGCCAGCGGCACGTCGAGCCGCATCGACCACTCCAGCGACAGCTCTGCGCCAGCGAGTTCGTCCGCTCCGCCGATTCGCTCGGCTATTCGCTCGGCGGCGATTTTTGATACGAGCCGAGGAGATCCAGCCGCACCGTTTTCCGCCCCAGGGAGCGCACCGCCGACTGAACGGGCGCGTCATTTTCGTGACCCTCCAGCTCAACGAAAAACAGGTACTCATTCGGCGACCCACTGATCGGAAAGGACTCAATCCAGGTTAGATTGAGGCCGTTTCGCTTGAATATCGCCATCGCATCCGCCAGCGCGCCCGATTGGTGCGGCAATTCGAACATCAGGGCGGACTTGTCGTTGCCTGTCGATTGCGTTTTCTGCCGTCCGATGATCGCGAAACGGGTGATGTTGTCGCGGTTGTCTTCCACGTTCTCCGCCAACAGATCCAGCCCGTGGTGAGCTCCGGCGTGGCGGCTGGCGATGGCGGCGACTCCCGCTTCGGCGACGGCTCGCTGAGCTGCTGAGGCAGTGCTGGACATCGGCTCCAGTCGAGCGTTCGGCAGGTGAGTCGCCAGCCAGTTGCGGCACTGCGACAATGCTTGAGGCTTGCTGGCTACCACGCGCACCTCGCCGCGGGGGCAGCGACCGAGCAGGCAGTGGTGGATTCGCGACTGGACTTCACCACAGATTCGCAGAGGGTGTTTGGCGAACATTTCGAGCGTGTCGACGATCCGCCCGTCGGTTGAGTTCTCAATCGGAGCCACGCCGAACTCAGCTTGACCCAAGTGGACTTCCTCAAATATCGCCGCGATCGACGCCACTGGATTGAGTTCCGCTGAGTTGCCGAACCGTTCCAATGTCGCCAAATGGCTGTAGCTGTATTGTGGACCGAGGAAGGCGACGCGCGCCGGCTTGGAGCCCCGCGTCGCGCTGATTACCTCGCGAAATACGGAACGGACCGAAGGTCCGTCGAGTTCGCCATTCACCTGCTGCTCGGCCCAGTCCACCAGCCGATCCTCGGCCGCGAAATCGACGCCCGCCTGCTCCGTCCGCGCATTCAGCTCGCGGGCGACATCGCCCCGGTCGACCAGCAGGCGAACCAACTGCTCATCCAGTTTGGAGAGTTGTTTGCGGAGGGCGGCCGCAGTGGGGGACTTCCGCTTTTTGGCCATCGTCGGAGCTCACACGAATTGACAAAAATCAGTTCTCGTACCGTATCCGAAAAACGCAATTGGCAGCAGGCGGGACACCTGGCGAGTCAAATTGGCAGTGGCTCCGAGAGGCTCCAAGAGTGCGAACGCCGGCTGCCAATATGGCGGAATCCGCCCTCGACGGCCCTCGCGCGGACCGCTGTTTGTTTTTTCAAACCATTGTCATATAAACAGTTGCAGCCAGTGCAGAGGGCATTGGCATGGGCTTTGCTTTCACAACGGTCTGTTTGAGATGGCGGCGAAAGGCAGACACCTCAGCCCTCAACTCGCACCCAAAGAAAAAGAACCAACTGAGAAGAATTGAGAAGAGGAGTTCAGTCATGGCTCAAGGCGAAAAGATAATCGGAATTGACCTCGGCACCACCAATTCGGTCGTCGCTGTGATGGAAGGCAGCGAGGCGAAGGTGATTCCCAACCCGGAAGGGAATCGGCTGACCCCGAGCGTGGTCGCCTTCACCGACAAGGGAGACACGCTCGTCGGCGAGCCGGCTCGACGACAAGCGGTGACCAATCCTCAACGGACGGTCTATTCCGTCAAGCGGTTTATGGGACGTCGGCACAACGAGGTGGAGTCGGAAGAGAAGATGGTGCCGTACGACGTCGTCGGCGGTCCCGGCGATTACGTCAAGATCGGCGTCGGCGGCGATGAGTACACACCGCAGGAGATCTCCGCCAAGACACTGCGAAAACTGAAAGAGTCAGCCGAGTCGTACTTGGGCCACAAGGTCAACAAGGCGGTCATCACGGTGCCCGCTTACTTCAACGACTCGCAGCGTCAGGCGACGAAAGACGCCGGGCAGATTTCCGGCTTGGAAGTCGCCCGCATCATTAACGAGCCGACGGCGGCCGCGATCGCTTACGGGCTGGATAAAAAAGAGAACGAGAAGATCGTTGTATTCGATCTGGGCGGCGGCACGTTCGATGTTTCGGTGCTCAAGGTCGACGACGAAGATGGTCACAAGGTTTTTGAGGTCGTGAGCACCAGCGGCGACACGCATCTCGGCGGCGACGATTTCGACGAAGCGTTGATCCACCATGTGGCGTCCGAGTTTCAGCGTGAGAACGGAATCGATCTACGGCAGGACATGATGGCCCTGCAGCGGTTGCAGGAGGCCTGTGAGAAGGCCAAGAAGGAACTCAGTTCAATGCCGCAGACGGACATCAATCTTCCGTTCATCACGGCTGACGCGAACGGTCCCAAGCACTTGCAGTTAACGATCACACGCGCGCAATTCGAAGAGCTGATCGATCCCTTGATCGACCGTTGTCGTCGGCCCGTGCTGCAAGCGCTCGAGGACGCAAAATTCTCGCCGAGCGACATCGATGAAGTCGTGCTGGTCGGCGGATCCACTCGCGTGCCGAAGGTTCAGGAAGTGGTCAAGGCGATCTTTGGCAAAGAGCCGCACAAGGGCGTCAATCCGGACGAAGTGGTGGCCGTGGGAGCGGCCGTTCAAGGCGCCGTGCTGGCCGGTGACCGCAAAGACGTCCTGCTGCTTGACGTAACGCCCTTGACCCTGGGAATTGAAACCGAGGGCGGCATCTTGACCGCGCTGGTGGAGCGTAACACGACGATCCCGGCTGAGAAGAAAAACACCTTCAGCACGGCCGCCGACGGACAGACGGCGGTAACGGTGAAGGTCTATCAAGGCGAGCGCAAGATGGCGCAGCACAATCGCCTGTTGGGTGAGTTCAATCTGGAGGGGATTCCGCCGCAACCGCGGGGGATGCCGCAGATTGAAGTGAAATTCGACGTCGACCAGAACGGCATACTCAACGTCTCGGCGCGCGACTTGAAGTCGAGCAAAGAGGCGTCGGTGACGATCAACGAGTCGGCTGGCCTGTCGGACGACGAGATTGATCGGATGCGCAAGGACGCCGAAGTCAACGCCGACGAAGATCGACGACAATTTGAATTGGCCGAGGCGCGCAACCAGGCTGAGCGACTGTGCCACGACCTCGAAAAGCAGATCGCCGATAACGCGGAGACCCTGACGGACGCCGACAAGGAACCCTTGCAAAAGGCAATCGACGCGACGCGGGAGAAGGCGACGTCGGAGGATACCTCGGCGATCAAGTCGGCCGTTACCGATCTCGAGCAAGCCGCTCAGGCGTTCAGCAAAGTTCTCTACGAACGGGCGCAAGCCAATCCGGCCGCTGCGGAGGGAGCCGACGCCGGCGACCCGACCAGCCAAGCAGAGGAAAGCGGCGACGCGGATACGATCGACGCCGAGTTCGAAGTGAAAAAGGACTAGCGGGCTCCGCGCGACGGATCCTCTTTTCAGTTCTTTCTTTTCAAGGCAATGAACCCTCGCCGAGCTTCCCCCTGCGCGCAACGGGCGGCGGGGGAGTCCTTGGCGCGTATTACGGAGGGAGTTGAGATATGGCGTTTCGCATCGATCAACTGACCGTCAAGGCTCAAGAAGCGGTTGCGGCTGCGCAGTCGCTGGCTCAGCAAGACAGCCACAGCCATGTCGATACTCTGCATCTGCTCGCCGCGCTGCTGGGCGAAGGGGAGGGCGGGATCGTGGCTCCGCTGCTCGATCGAATCGGTGTCGCCAAGGGCCAATTGGTCGCGAACGTCGAATCGGAATTGGAGCGATTGCCGACGATCTCCGGCGCGTCGTCGCCGCCTCAGCCCAACGCCGAACTGATGCAGGCCCTGGAGTTGGCGTTTCAAGAGGCTGGGGGAATGAAGGACGACTTTGTCTCGACAGAGCATCTGTTGCTGGCGCTCACCAAGTCGTCCGGCAAAGCGGAGCGATTATTGAAGTTATCGGCCGTTGGCGAGGCGGAAGTGCTCAGCGCGATGCAGTCGGTGCGCGGGTCGGCCCGCGTCTGCGATCAAAACCCGGAGGAGAAGTTCGACGCTTTGCAGAAGTACGGCTGCGATCTCGTCGCGCTGGCTCACCGCGGCAAGTTGGATCCGGTGATCGGCCGCGATCCAGAGATCCGCCGCGTCATTCAAGTGCTCTCCAGGCGAACCAAGAACAACCCCGTGTTGATTGGCGAGCCAGGGGTTGGGAAGACGGCGATCGCCGAGGGGTTGGCCTTGCGAATCGTCCAGGGCGACGTGCCGCGGAGCCTCAAGAACAAGCGGATCGTCGCGCTCGACTTGGGTGCGCTGGTGGCGGGAGCGAAGTTCCGCGGCGACTTCGAAGAACGGCTCAAAGCCGTGCTTCGCGAAGTCGAGGACGCGGCCGGAGAGGTCGTTCTTTTCATCGACGAACTGCACACGATGGTCGGGGCGGGGAAAGCGGAAGGCGGGGCCGACGCGGCCAACCTGCTCAAACCGGCGCTGGCCCGCGGCGAACTCCGCTGCGTCGGAGCCACCACGCTGGACGAGTACCGGGAGCAGATCGAAAAAGACGCTGCGCTCGAGCGACGGTTCCAGCCCGTGTTTGTCGGCGAGCCGAGCGTGGACGACACGATCGCCATGCTCCGCGGACTCAAGCCACGCTACGAGGGGCACCACGGCGTGAAGATCCGCGATGTCGCACTCGTCGCCGCCGCCAAGTTGTCCGACCGATACATCTCTGACAGGTTCCTGCCAGACAAGGCGATCGACCTCGTCGATGAGGCAGCCAGCCGGTTGGCGATGGAGTTGGAGAGCGTGCCGACGGAGATCGATGAACTGCAGCGGAAGTTGCGACAACTCGAACTGTCGGCGCGGCAGTTGGCCGAAGAGGCCGGCGGGGTGCAAACGCGGCAGGCGATCGAGGATGAGATGCGGCAAGTGCAGCTCGAGTTGGCCGGCTTGCGCGAACAATGGGAGGCCGAAAAGCTCGGCCTCGGCGGCGTTCAACGCGACCGCCAGCGGCTCGATGAACTGGATCTGGAATACCGGCAACTCGAAACCGTCATCGCCGACAAACAGTCGGGCGGCGAGATGGTTGGCGAAGCCGAGTTTCAAAGGCTCTACGAATTGGAACTCGAACGCAGCCAGTTGCAAGAGACGATCGACGCGGATGAGTCGACGCCTGTCCCGGCGATCGAACCCGCCAAACGGCTCCTCCGTCAAGCCGTCACCGACGAGGAGATCGCCGAAGTCGTCAGCGCCTGGACGGGAGTGCCCGCCACCCGCTTGCAAGAAGAAGAGCGAGCCAAGTTGATCGTCATGGAGGAACGCCTCCACCGCCGTGTTGTCGGACAGGAAGAAGCGGTGACCGCGGTCGCCAACGCCGTCCGGCGGAGCCGCGCCGGTCTGCAAGACCCGCAGCGGCCGGTCGGATCGTTCCTCTTCCTCGGTCCCACAGGCGTCGGCAAGACCGAACTGTGTAAGGCGCTGGCTGAGATCATGTTCGATGACGAGAACGCGATGGTGCGACTCGACATGAGCGAGTACATGGAGCGACATTCGGTGAGCCGTCTGATCGGTGCGCCGCCTGGCTACGTCGGATACGAACAGGGCGGCAAACTGACCGAGGCGGTCCGGCGGCGACCCTACTGCGTGATTCTGCTCGACGAAATGGAGAAGGCTCATCCGGATGTCTTCAACGTGCTGCTCCAAGTTCTCGACGACGGTCGCTTGACGGATAACCACGGCCACACGGTCAATTTCGCCAACGCGATTATCGTGATGACAAGCAATGTCGGCAGCCAGACGATCCAGGCGATCTCCGCTCGAGGCGGCTTGAATGAAGAGATTCGCGACGCTGTCAACGACGCCCTGGGCAGCCACTTCCTACCCGAGTTTCTAAATCGACTCGATGAGACGATTGTGTTTCACCCGCTCGACAAGTCCGATGTCCGCCGGATTGTCGATCTGCAATTGGGCCGCTTGGAACGACGTGTGGCGGAGCACGGTCTGCAAATCGTGGTGAGTGATTCGGCCCGCGAAGCGCTCTGCGATGAGGGGTACGACCCGACCTTCGGCGCACGCCCCATCAAGCGAGCGATCCAGCATCGAATCGAGAACCCCCTCGCCGAAGAGCTGCTGCGCTCCGGAATCGGGGAGGATGAGCAAGTGTGTGTCGACTTTGCCGCGGGCGCTTACGAACTGAGTCGCGGGAAGACACCGGCGCCCGATGATCGCCCCCGGATGGCTACCGCGTAGACGTTGTCGATTGTGGCTACGTTCGCCAGAACGTGGAGGCGGTTCGTTTGATCGTGAGATCATCCACGATGCGCAAGATCCTGTGGCTACGCTCGCCAGAGCGTGGAATCGATTGACCAATTCGCAAGGTCATCCGCAATTCTCCACCGTCTGGTGACGGTAGGTACCTTGTGGCTACGCTCGCCAGCGCGTGGAATCGATTCACCAATTCGCAAGGTCATCCACGATGCCCCACCGTCTGGTGACGGTAGCTAAAGTTGCTCAGCTAGCAGCTACTCAGCCAAGCCCCAATTGCGAATGATCGTCTCGGCGCCGGGAGTGATTTGGCGAATCCGCTCGGCGATGACCGCCTTGTTGGAGGGAGTCGCTTTTTCTGCGCGTTTCTTCCACAATCCCAACTTCTTCTTTCGTTTTCGTCGCCGACGAAGTTCGCGTTGTCGTTCGCTCGAAGGCAAGGCCTTAACTCCTCACTGGGACTGCGGGTGATTTCGTTTTGCTAACTCAAAACAAAGGGCAAAGAGCCCTTGTATCAGGATGGACGACACTCGTCAATTGACGGCCGACCTCGAGAGCTCGTGGAAATACGTCCGCCGCTCGGCGGAGAACGTGAAAAAAGCCCCACCAGACGCGGTCCACACCGTCGCGAGGAACGTCGCACACAGCTATTCTGTCGAACAGGCAGGAGTAACGGATTTGGATCGGCAAACGCAAATCGGGCTGGCTGTCGATTGGTGGGTGAATCCCCCCCCCAACTCACGGGTGATGTTCGCACTCGACAAGTCGTTCCTGGATCATTGGGCGTCGGTGGTTGACGATTGCCTGCGCAGGCGGCGCAACGCCCGCATGCAACCGACTACTTGGTCTGAGCTGGAGCAGCTGCTTGTCGGGCGTAACCAGACGAGCGAGA
>JASMLW010000323.1 GCA_030748485.1 Pirellulaceae bacterium | reverse complement strand
GATTGGTCCGTGCAGGATGGTTCCATCATCGGAGCCGGCAGCGCCAACCGCCAATCGTACATGGTCTGGCGAGAACGCTATCTCAAGGATTTCGAATTGCGATTCCAGTACAAGATGCTGACCGAGGGGAACACGGGAGTCGAAATCCACGCGCAACATGACAAGACCGGCAAGCGTCCCTTCGAAGGTTATCACGCCGATCTCGGGCACGTCGGAATCGGTTCGCAGATCCTGGGAGCCTGGGACTTCCATTTCGCCACGCGAAAGGAGCATCCCTGCCGCCGGGGAACGCGCTTGGTCATCGACGAGAACGAAAACGGTCGACCGGAAAAGATCAAAGACGCAGTACAGCTATCCGATATTCGCCGACGCGATTGGAACGACGTGCGCGTCGTCGCCCAAGGCAACAACTTCAAATTCTACATCAACGGTAAACTCTCGTCGGAGTTCACGGACAACGCCAAAAGAGGGCAGCTGACTCGAGGAGCTATCGGACTGCAAATCCACGACAAAGGGATGCGCGTGGCGTTCCGCAAACTGCGCATCAAGAAGTGATCGCGCGGCGAGTCATTTGTCGAAATCGACATCGGCTTCCCCAGCCGCCTTTTTCATGTCGACAAAACACTCGTCGCAAGCTTGCTCGAACTTCATGTCCGTAAAACACTCGACGGCCGCCGAATGGGCGAACTTGACGCGCTTCAGGGCGGCGAAGACGCGCTTGTAGTCCATGTCGCCCGCGCCCGGCAACAGGTGCTTCCACTTGGGGTACTTGCCGCGGTGGTCCTTGATGTGACAGTGCAGAATGCGGCGGTGAAACTGCTTGGCGAAGTCGACTGGGTCCACTCCCATCAGCGCCAAATAGCACGGATCGAAGTTGACGCCGAAATTCTCGCGATCGACGTCCTTGAACAGCCGAGCCAATTCGGCCGGGCTGTTGTCGATCCAGACCGGCCAGATGCCGTCGACGGCGAGTGACACGTGTCGGGCCATGCCGTAATCGGCCGCATCCTTGATCGCGTCGACAACCTGCCGCCACAGGCGATCGCGGGCGACGCCGGCGTGATAACCGCCCATATGAAACGTCACCACGGGGCAGTCGAGATGCTGAGCCAGGTCGACCGTTCCCTTCAAATCGAGGACCTTGCGATTCGGGTCCACCAGCGTATCGGTCAGTTGGGCGTGCGTGATGACCGCTTCCACGCGGAGTTCAAGTTTCTCCGCCAAACGATGTGTGAGTTCGCGGCGCTCGCGATCGAACGAGTTCGGATCCGCCGAGGGCCCGTTCGTTCCCGAGACGTCGATTCCCGAATAGCCGGTCTTGGCGATCCGCTTCAAGCAAGGCTCGATCGGCATGTCGAGTCGATCGGTGTAACTGTACGTATAAAACGAGAGTCTCATGCGATGCTCCTCGGCGACGTTGTTCGGCGAAGTTGTTCAGTTACTCGACGAAGTTTCTCAGTCAAGGCGGGCGTTGTTGTTCAGATTCTAATTCGTGCGGTGCGTCGTAGTCATCCAGCGGATAGATCGGGCGGGGGACGCGGCTCCACTTGAAGTCGCGCAGGTTGGATTGAGTCATACCGGCGGAGTCGACACGTATCAGCTCCTGTCGCCAGGGCTTGAAGAACTGAAAGTTGCTGGCTGTTTTGACAACGACCAATTTGGCGTTCTCGATTGACAGGCCCAGATGCGTGTACAAGACGGGGTGGTTGATGGCGAAGCTGCGGTGGTCGAGCAACACGAGCCGCACCGATCCGATCGTCAGCAAGGCCGTTCTCCGCATATCGCAGGAGCCTCGATCGGGCAGCTCGACCGTGACTCCGTCGGACAGCGCCGCCACGCGGGCCGTGAGTTTGACGGGCTTGCTGAAGACCCGATCGACCTTGCCGCCGACCTCGATCGCGATCGTCGCGCCGACTCCCGCTCGGCGAGCCAATTCGATCGCCTCCGAGTCGATCACCGGCACGAGTGCAACTTGATCGCTCGGTTGGTTCAGCAATTCGCGCAAGATGATCGTGCTGTCGCCCGGAGCGCCGCCGTAGACGGAATCTCCCGTGTCCGACAGGATCACCAGTCCTTGTGGGGCGTCGTTGGCCATCGCGACGGCCTTTGCCGCGGGGACTCGCTCGTGGATCCAAAATCGATCTCGTCGCGACCACGCGGCGTCGGCCAGTTCGGCAGCCAACTGGTCAGCCAGCTCGGCGTCGCCGTCGGTGTGCGCGACAACCGACCAACCGCCCTCGCGAACATCGAGCCAAGGTTGCATCGGGTAGGGCGAGACATCGATCACGCCGGGACGCTGCTCCATCGCGCGCGCCAGATCAAACCACTCCTTCATCGGACCGCTCGACGTCAGGAATTGGTCCTGCGGAGTGAGCATGGGGATTTTTCGCCAGCCGATCGCCGGGCGAATTTCGCCATCGAGTGCGCGAAACAAAACTCGCGCAGCTTTGCGTCCAGTCGCGCGGGGATCGTGCGGCTGCGTCTCGTGCCCGATCAAGGCGTCGGCGCAGTCGACCATACGTTGGGTGATGTTGGCGTGATGGTCGAGTGGACAGATGATTGGTGTTTCGTTCCCGACGACGTCGCGAGCTGCGCTCAGTACCAGCCCCTCGGCGTCATCATCGTGTTCGGCCGCCGCCGCTCCGTGCAACGACAAGAACACGGCGTCCAGCGACCCGGCCGCGCGGAGACCGTCGACCAGTTTGCCGACCAGCATCTCCAACGTCGGTTGCGTGATGACTCCACCCGCCGCGGCCCAGGCGCGGACGATGGGAATCAATTCGACCGATCGATTCTGTTCGGCGACGACGTCGAGGAAACCACCCAACGGTCCGACACCGATCATTCGATCGAGTATTTCAGCGCCGAAGTAGAGGCCGTAGGTTTCGAAATCGCTACGGTCCGCCGTCATCGGACTGAAGGTGTCGGACTCCTGAGCGATTTCGGCGATGGCGATGCGCATGAATCTGCCGGTATCGATACTGAAAAGAGAGCGTTCGCGGCAAACTTGTTTCGAGTGGCGTGTTTGGATCGTACCATATGCGAAACGACAAGTTTGCGCCCGAATGAGGACTGAGACATGCCGAACCAGATTGACCGCCGCACGTTGCTGCAAAGCGCGGGAGCGGCTCCGCTAGCCCTCTCACTGGCGACCGATTCAATCGCGGACCAGAAGAAGAAACTGGTGGTCGTCGATTGCCACGCTCACATTTACGGCGAGGACGAGAAGAAGTACCCCACGATCGAGAAGCCGTACCGGCCGCCGGCGGGCAAGGGCACGGTTGCCCATTTGCAAGCGGAGATGAAGGCGGCGGGTGTCGACTACGTGACGGTGATTCAAACGAGCACGTTCTATCGTTTCGACAACCGCTTCACCGCCGACACAGCGCGGCTCAACCCGCGGACGATGGCCGGCGTGGTGACGCTCGACCCCGACAATCCGGCGAGTCCGGAGATGCTGGAGAAGTACGTCGGCGAATACAACGTGCGCGGCATGCGGAGCATTCCGGCAAAGAGCGGCCGGCTCGACGATCCGGGCGTCGCGCGGTTGTGGAAGACGGCCGAGCGGTTGGGAATCGTGATCAACGCGCTCGTCGGCCGCGACAAGCGAAGCGAGATTGAATCGTTGGCGAAACGGCATCCTCAATTGAGAATCGTCATCGACCACTGTCTCAATCTTCGCGCGGGGGAGGAGCTCAAACCGACCCTGAAGGATGTCGCGGCGCTCGCCAAGCTGCCCCTCGCGCACGCCAAACTGACGTTTATTCCCACGGGTAGCGGCGAGGCGTATCCGTGTCGCGACATGCACGACGCCTGCCGCGCCGTCATCGACGCGTTCGGTCCAAACCGCTGCGTCTGGGGCAGCGATTTTCCCTGTGAGCTCTGGTGTCCCAAAGTGACGTACGCCCAACATCTCAAGATCTTCACCGAGGAACTACGGCTCGACGACCAGACGCGGCGCGCGGTGCTCGGTGAGACGGCGCGGCGGTTGTGGTTTCAGAAGAAATAGGCGGGATGTTGTGATGACGCGGCGCGCGGGCGCGGCGCGCGAAATCGTCAAGTGTTGGAAAACCGCTAGAGCTGTTACCCCTCGCTGGTGCTGCTGGCGCTTCGGGCTGGTGTCGCGACTGGATAAACTCACAGCCTCTCTGCGAAATGACGTAGCTCGCCTCTGCGAACCGTTGCGCATTTTCTGCGAGTTGGCGCGTGTCCCTTGTCGAGCCAAACACGACAACAACACCAAACGCGCCGCCAAACGATTGGGGACAACTGTTCTACGTCTTCGAGGGCGTTTACGCCCTCCTCCGCCGCAGGCGGCATAGACCCGTGCTTGAGCACGGGTGAACCAGACGTTGCTGCTGCAATCAAACGTTCCACACTCGCGTCGCCCCGCGCCCCGCGTTCCACACTCGCGCTGCCCCGCGCCTCCGCGTTCCACACTCGCGTGGCCCCGCGCCCCGCAGAGTCGAGCTACGTCATTTCGCAGAGAGGCTGTGAGTTTATCCAGTCGCGACACCAGCCCGACGCGCCAGCGAGGGGTAACAGCTCTAACGGTTTTCCAACAAAGGAATGCGACGTGAAGTCGATGCAGCTGTTGTCCCTCGCTCGCGCTGGTGTTGTTTGGGTTGTTGCTGGAAT
>JASMLW010000322.1 GCA_030748485.1 Pirellulaceae bacterium | reverse complement strand
AGAGCGACAAGCCGTGGGTCCGCCATCCCGACCCCGCCATCCACCGTTTGTCGTTTCCCACCGCCGAGATGATCGCCGAGTCCGGGGAAACTTGGGACGAATGGGTCGCGCGATCGATCGGCAAAACCGGCGTCGAACCTGCCGAATTCTGCGGCGTGTTCGTTGAGACGATCCAAGGTTGGGGCGCCATTCCGCTACCCACCGGTTGCGTGCAGGCGATCCGTCGTTGGGCCGATGCTCACCAAGCACTGCTCGTGTTCGATGAAGTGCAAACGGGATTCGGCCGCACTGGAAAGTGGTTCGGGCACCAACACTATGGAGTTCGCGCGGATCTGTTGTGCGTCGGCAAAGGGATTACGTCGACGTTGCCTTTGGCGGCCGTGCTGGGACCCGCCGATGTGCTCGACGTGCTTGCGCCTGGAGAAGTCACGACGACGCACGCCGGTCATCCGCTCTCGTGCGCCGCGGCGCTCGCCAACCTCGAGGTGCTGTCGAGCGAAGGGATGATCGAGCACGCGGCGGAGGTCGGCGAGATCGTGCGCCGCGAACTCTCGGATCTGCGGGCGAGTTTCCCGCGTTACATCGCCAACGTCTCCGGGCTCGGGCTGCTGAACGCGCTGCACATCACCGATCCGAAAACTCGACAGCTGAGCAAGTCGGTGGCCAGCGAGTTGACGGGGCGAGTCGTGCGGCGAGGCGTGATGCTCTTCCGCACCGGCAAGCCTTCGATCAAGAGCTGTCCGCCGTTGGTCATTCCAGCCGCGGCGGCTGTCGACGGCGTGCGGGCGATTGGCGAGGCGCTGGATCGGCTCTGAACGACCGGACGCGAGTTACTAGTCGGCCGCGAGCTCCGCGTCGCGTTGCTCCCGACGATAGATGGCCAACGCCAGAGCGCCGCCGAATAGTCCGAGTGCGAGCGTACAACAGGCGTGACCGATATCCACGCCCACCGGGGTCGGGTTGGCGACGCCGGGAATCCCTTGGAGGCTCATTGTCCAAGTTTGCGTGTTGGCCGCCAGCGGTTGTTTCGCGACGAATAGCGACGTGCTGGTCGGCGTCTGAACGACGCCCTGCATCTGCATTTGCTGAGCAGACTGGTCAGGGTACACCTGTGTCAAAATCGACTGAGTGAAGAGGTGCTGGCGAACATTCACGACAGAAGTAAACGCCAGCGCGAAGTAGATCAACCCGGCGATTCCGAAGCCGCGGGCGAAAACTCGCAACGCGCCGCTCGATTGCACGGCGAACAATGCGGCGGCGATCAACGAAAACGCGACCAGCGTCATGATTACTTGTCGCCACAGGGGCGTGGGGCCGATCAGCGCGACAACGATTAACGAGATGACGATGAATAGCGGGATTGAGATGGATAGGAACTTGCGCATCGATTACTCATCGTCCTTTGTTAGTGATTCGTCCACAGCGCCCGATTCGGCGCCGTTGGCGATCGGCGCGGGGCGCGTCGTCCAACGGTGCAGCCCGCAGGCGGCGAGTCCGCCGATGAATCCGATCGTCATCGCCCAGCACGCGTGGCCGATTTGCCGATACGATTCGGGAATCTGAACCAACCCCAACTCCGCGTTTACAAACGCCGTGTACGGGGCCGTCGGCGGTTGCGCAAAAACGAGGTCGAGATCCGAGGCAACCTGTTCGGTGTATTGAGTCTCGGGAGTCGAGTACTGATGCAGGTGAACCAGCGCGGCATCGGTCAAGAGCTGACTCTTGTGGGGAAAAGCACTGCCAAACAGAAGTGCGAAATAGAGCCCGCCGGTGATCGCGAATCCCCGCGCGTAGATGCTCAACTGACCGCGGCCGCTGACGCCGGCGACGGTCGCCGCCAACAGCGACAGAATACAGGCCGACACGGTGGCGATCCGCCAGTTCTCGGAGCCACTGCCTAAAGCGGCGCTGGCGAAAGAGACCAACAGAATGAAGAGGAACAGCGTTCCGAGGGAAAACCGCAACATCGGACGAGACTCCACAGCCGACCAGGCACAGGTAAGTTGTAACTGTTGGCGGCTGAGATCGCCAATCGCACAAGCGCGACGCTATCTGTTCGCCATCGGCGGCGAGTTGCACGAAGGCTGCCGATCGCCTTCAATGTGAGCGAAAGGACATGCGCGATGACGATGGGCGACGCCTCGGTCACGGAAAGCGTTAGCTGCGATGCGTTGATCGACGGCCGGCTGGGCGACCATCGACGATCGGCCCACCCGACGTCCGTTCACGGTTGGGTGGAGCGGGGGAGCGAGTTGCCGAACTCGGGAACGCATTTCGGTTTCGTTCTCGCCGGCTCGGCTCGGTTGGCGTGCTCCTCAGGCGAATTCTCGGTCCATCAGGGCATGTACTTCGCCGCTCCGGGTGCTGTCAGCGTGACAGGCGGCCGCGGTTTGATCGTGACGCGACACGAGTTCGGTGGAGTCTTTCATTTGGGCGGCCCAATTGAAGGCGCCGGACGTCTGCAGTACATCGACGGTTGCTCGGACTCGCTCTTGATTCCACCGACCGCGTGGGGCGATCCGTGTCTCAATCTGCTCTACGTACCGCCCCACACGAAGCAGACTGAGCACACGCATCCGTCGCTGCGAGTGGGCGTGATCGCCAGTGGAGAAGGAATCTGCCGCACCCCCCAGCGCGACCACCCCTTGCGGCCAGGAGTCGTCTTTCAGTTGCCGGCCGACCACCGACACTGTTTTCACACATCGACGTCGCCGTTGACAATCGTCGCGTTTCATCCCGACAGCGATTTTGGACCCACCGACGACAATCACCCGATGTTGAATCGAACAGTTATTCCCCCAGCGCGCGATTGACTCCTTTTATCAGTCGTGGGCGAGCCGGGAGTTCGGCATGAAGTGTCCTCGTTGTTCAGTCAACCACCCCTACAAGTCGGGCATGGAGTGTTCGTGCGGTTACAAATTCGCGCTCGATCCGAAGTCGGACGGAATGGCCGACGGCCGATTCGTCGCGCTGATTCGTAAGGTGTCGGCCAACGACACGTACTACTTCACGATCAATCAACTGCAAGCAGAATCGCTGCGACGGCAAGCGATCGGACCGTGGTTGGGAATTATCATTCTGGCGATCGCGACTCCGATGCTGCTGTACGGGATTGTCTCTTGGCAGAACGACGCGCGGTGGTTGGTGTTGGTCGGCGCAGTGTTCGCGCTGGTTGGTGGACTTGCACTGGCCGCTCATCTGTTTGGCCCGTGGACGGGTGGCGGCCGCCGCGATATGGCCAAGATCGCGAAGAAGTGGGAGGGAACGAATGGGCGGATTGAGATGCTGATTCATTCGCCCGGGCTGGGCTCGCGCCCTCCCAATTGGAAGGAACCTGACATCTACGACTACGGCGTCGAGCGCGTCTTGATCGTTCAGCACCCTCTGTTGGTGGACCTTTTCGTCAAGAACAACTTTCACTCGGCGCAACGCGCCCTGGTTGTCGCCGCCGACGGATATCCGAACTACCTCGTTCCGCTCGCCAACAAGTTGCTGGCCGAACGAGCCGATCTTCCCGTGTTCGTGTTGCACGACTCAGACTCGGCCGGCCAACAGACGTTGGAGCGAGCGCGGCGGACGTACGAGTTGGCGGATCGATCCGTCACCGATCTCGGTCTCACCCCCGGCGATGTCAAACGAATTGCGTTCTTCAAGAAGACGGGAGCCCGCGGCAAGAGTTACGAATTGCCGGTCGACTATCTTCCGTTCGAGCGGCTGCAGACCATGACGATCGCATGTTTCACCGCGGGGCTCGGTTTCAACGCGATGTTGATCCAAGATCGAACCTCGGCGTCGATGGGCGCGGACGCTGACTTTGGTTAGAGAAACGGCGGGCGGCGAAGGTGGGAGCACTATTCGGATTCCTGGGACCGCCGGACGAGAAGCTGATTCGGGCGCTCGCCCAATCGCTGTCTCATCGTGGATCCGGCGACGCGCAAATCGCGCGGACGGCGGCGGGCGCGGTGGGCTACCTGTCCCCACGAGTCGCCGGTGGGCCCAACACGCACTGGGCCGGCGTCGGGGCGGTCGGCGGAGCGGCTGACGCCGCGGTTGCACTCGCCGGCGCCGTGACCGACGAGCCGCCATTCAACGGTGAACAAACGCGAACGGAGAGGTTGTTCGGTGAACTCAACCGCGCGCCCGAGCCGCTGCGTTTGCAAGGCGCGTTTGTGGCGGCCGCGTTGTCGGGCGATCGACTGCGGCTGTTTCGCGACGGAGCCGGCCAGCGGACGATCTACTACGGCCGCTGCGGAGACAGGTGGGCGTTCGGCGTTGAGCCGAAGGCGATCTGGCAATTGCCCCAGTTCTCCCGCCGCCTGCGACCGCCCGCGATCGCTCAATATTTGACCTTCAGCTTTGTTCCCGGCGAAGGCACGATGCTCGAGGGCCTCTACGAGCTGCCGGCCGGTCACGCCGTGACGCTGGACGCCAACGGCGGGCGCGAATTGCAGCGGCTGTTTGAGTTTGAAGACGTCGAGCGGCCGGAACACTCCGACGAGTATTGGGTCGACGCCTTTCGCGGCGGGTTCCGCGATTCCGTTCGCGCGCGCCTGCCGGCGGACGACCAGCCGGTCGGACTGTTTCTATCCGGCGGGATCGACTCGAGCATCGTTGCGGCGGAAGTCGTCAAACATCGCCCGTCGGTGAAGACGTTCGCCATCCATTTCGGCCGCCGATATCCAGACGAGTTGCCGTTCGCTCGCGCGGTCGCCGAGCGGGTGGGCGTCGGCGAACACCGCGAGATCCTGATTCGACCGAAGCGATTCCTCGGACGTTTGCGATCGATGATCTGGCACCTCGACGAACCCATCGGCGATCCCATCACGATGCCCAACTACGAGCTGGCGCAAATCGTCGCGGGTGAAACCCCATGGGTGTTCAATGGCGAAGGCGGTGACCCTTGCTACGGAGGTCCGAAGAACATTCCGCTGCTGGTCAGCCATTGGTACGGCGGGCTGCACGATTCGGATACGTTTCGCGAACGGGCCTACCTGGCTTCATACCGTCGCGGCTACGAAGAACTGCGCAGGCTGTTGTCTCCCGACTTGCTAAAGCAAATTGATGAGCAACGAGATCTCGATGCACTCGTGCGACCGTTCTTCTCAGCAGAACGTCCGGCAACATTTCTGGAGAAGATGCTGGCAATCAACATTCGGCTCAAAGGCGCTCACCTGATTCTGCCTAAGGTGGAGCGCATGCTGGCCGCATCGGGTGTGACGCCCCTGTCGCCCCTGTTCGACGAGCGACTGATTCGCTTGGCGTTCCAGATGCCCGGCCGCATGAAATTGCGAGCTGGAATCGAGAAGTACGTATTCAAACAAGCATTCGCCGACGAGCTCCCGGCGGAAGTTCTGCAGCGTCCCAAGTCGGGGATGCGAGTGCCCGTTCATTTCTGGTTTCGCGGCGAGTTGAAACGGTTCGCCCGCAAGGTGCTGTCTCCCCGCGAAGTGAAGCGAGTCGGCTTGTTCAACGCAGATCGCGTCAAACAGCTGCTCGATTACAACATCGAAGAGGGACAGGGGAGATACGGCCTGCGGCTTTGGATGTTGATCACGCTTGAGCTTTGGCGGCGAATGGTTCTGGAAGGGGAATCGCTGTAACGTCCCATCCACACTCACCCATTGCCGTCGTCGCCCGATAGGCGCGCAGACCACCGCATCGCGTGGTAACATGACGGCTTCAGTGCTTGGTCCCGTTCGATAGTTCCTTGGGCGAGTAGACAGATGAAGCGACGCACATTTCTCGCTGGCGCAACGGCGGCATCCGCCGGTTATTGGATCGCGAATTCTCAAGCGACGGCTGAGGACAAGTCTCCCAATGAAAAACTGAACATCGGCGCGATCGGTGTTGGCGGCCGTGGAGCCGGCGACCTGGCGGGAGTCTCGGGCGAGAACATCGTCGCGCTGTGCGATGTCGATGAAAACCGGTTGAAGTCCGCCGCCGCCAAGCATAAGGGCGCGGAGACCTACTTCGACTATCGCAAGTTGATCGATCAGAAGAACCTGGACGCTGTCGTCGTCGCCACGCCCGATCATCATCACGCCCCCGCCGCCATGCGAGCGATTCAACGCGGACTGCACGTCTACTGTGAGAAACCGCTGACGCACACAGTCGAAGAAGCTCGGCTGCTGACGAAGGCCGCCGCTGAGAAAAAAGTCGCCACCCAAATGGGAACCCAAAACCATGAGCACCCCGGCTATCTGCGATTGGTCGAGCTGCTTGAGAGCGGCGTGATCGGGAACGTCGGCGAAGTGCATGTGATTACCGATCGACCAGGTCGCTGGTGGCCGCAAGGGCTGGCGGCTCCGACCGCGAAGCAAGAGATTCCGGCCCACTTGAAGTGGGACCTCTGGCTGGGCCCCGCGTCGGAGCGTCCATACCACCAGGCGTACGTGCCGTTCCGCTGGCGCGGCTGGTGGGACTTTGGTTGCGGAGCCATCGGTGACATGGCGATCCATCTTATGGACCCGGCGTTTTGGGCGCTGCGGCTGGGACGCACCCCGGTCACCGTTTCGTCCAAGGGACCGGCGCCGATGCCCCATTGTGGACCGAAATGGATGATTACGAAGTTCGACTTCGCCGCTCGAAAGAAGCTCCCGCCTTGCAGCGTCCATTGGTACGAAGGCGTCGCCAAGCCGCCCAAGGGCGTTGCCGAGTTGGTGCCCATGAATGGATCATTGTTCATCGGCGACAAAGGCAAGATCGCCATCCAACACGGTCAGTCACCCGTGCTATTGCCAAAAGAGAAGTTCGCCGACTTCAAGGGCCCCGATCCTTACTTGCCGAAGTCGCCGGGCCATCACCAACAATGGATTCAGGCGTGCAAGACCGGCAGTCGCACCGGCAGCAATTTCGACTACGCCGGACCTTTCACCGAAGTCGTGCTGCTCGGCAATGTCGCCTTCCGCGTGGGCAAGAGCCTTCAATACGATCCGGCTCAAATGAAGGTCACCAACGTCGCTGAGGCGAATGAGTTGCTGACCAAGAAGTACCGCAAGGGTTGGGAAGTAAAACTGTAGGTCCTGCCTGCCCGGCGGGACATTCCATTTAGCACAACGCGGCGATTTGATTCGGCGGTGAGCACGAATCCGGCGACTATTCGAGAGACAACCCGCATTCGACGGCCTGAAAGGCCATCGTACGCAGCTGCAGGAACTACAGGACCTACCGTCACAGTATGGGCGGCGGGATTTGGATTGGAACTTTCGGCGTTGGCGGGGCGTAGTGGGGCTGTAGCCTCACGCCGAATCCGTCTCTCAATTCGCGTTCGGCCATCCGCGCCCAGGGCGTGCCGGCGTAGTCGCGGATGACGCCCTGCAACCGTCTCTTCGCGACATCGATCAGCCGTTTGCCGCGCGGCGATCTTGTCTCTTGAACGCGTTGAATGCGCCACTCGACGTGACGCAGGTTGGGCGGTTTCGCGTCGGCGGCCGTTGGAGGATCGGCGACGAATTCGTCGATCGCGGCTTGATACTCGTAGGCCCGCGCTTGGAATGCCGCGAGTTGGCCGCGCGTCAGATCGTAGTTGGCTCGCCAACGCAGCGACTCGGCCGCGCGGGCGTCCTCGACGTTCGCCAATCGCCGGTCGGCCGCCGCGAGTTCTTCGAGATGTTTCCGCACCTTGGATCCAGCCTCTTCCATCTGAGCGCGCGACTTGGTCGCCTCGACGGCGAATCGCTTCTCGAGCGACTTTCCTTTGTTTTCCACCGAGAGTTCTCCGGCCACGGCTACGAGCTCGGCCTGTAGCGGATGCGTCTTGTGATCGGCGAGAATCTCGGCCCGCGATCTTAGATCGGGCCGATAACGCCTGATCGTCTCCAGCCGATACTCGGGCTTGCGTTTGACCAAACTCCCCTCGTGCCCGGGGAGCGAGAAAAAGATGCCGTTCGTTTCGCGGACGATCCGCAATTGCTCGTACGGCCCGAACGGACTCGTCAAGGGACTCATTCGACGTCCAAAACCGTCCGTGTCCAACAACTCGAGAAACGCTGTTTCGGGACCGCGATCGATCGCCAGGTAATGCCATCTCTTCGTTTGCGGATGCCGCCAGCGAAAGTAGGCGCGGCGGCCCGCAAAGGTCGCCCGGCGGCTCAGGAAGTAGATGGGACAGCGCTCTTTCTTCGCAGCTGCGATCACTTTTTCGAGGTTCGCCAGATTGTCGTCCCGGTCGCCGCTCTCATCCGTCACCACGATCATCATCAGTTGCCGCCCATCGCCGCGGAACTTCTTCGCGTAGGTAATCGAATTCAACGCGGCCGTACACATCAACTCATGGCCGCTTTGGTCGATCGGCACGGTGTCCAACGCCTTCTTGAGTATCTCGAGGTCCGACAGCGGCTCCCTCGTGTGCAGTTGCGGTTTGGCGCCGTAGCTGGTCACAAGCGTCTGGAGCGCATCCGGTTTGATGCGGGCCAGTTTCAGTTCTTCGTAGACGCGCGTCAGCCGAGCCCTGATCTCGCGCCGGTCGTCCACCATGCTCTGCGACTGATCAAAACACCAGACCAGCAAGACCGGGTCCTTCTCCAGCAACAGAATCAGTTCGCGCGTGATGGCGTCCAGCGCGCCCTGGTAGCCGTCGACGCGATTTGTGATCTCGCTTAACGGCTCGTCGGCACGAGCGGACGATTGGCTGATGGCCATCGCTACTAGCGCGACAACCACAATGGCTCGATGAATGCGGTGCAATGGATCGTCCAGTGAGAATTGTCCAGTAAAAGTGGAGCACCAACGACTGACCAAGTGGTCCGGACGCCGGAGATCTCCGCGTGTTGATGACTTCCTCTTCACCTAACCTAGCGGCCGGCGCTGGCGTTCGGCAACGAGAATCGAGGGTATCTTGCGCAGCGGACCGGTCCAACATGGAGTGGAATTTTCGACCTGGGGGTTGGGGGACGAGTAGAATAGCGGTCGTTTGTCCTGACCGGGGATTGATCGCATCGTCTATGCGAGGAGAAACATGTTTCGTTTTCGCTGTTTGATCGTGGCGGCGGTCGGGATGGCGCTCTGTGCACCCCTGAGCGCCCAGAAGATTCAAAACCTAAACCAGCGCGTGCCGGCCCCCTCGCTCTCCGGCGGTGAGTGGCTCAACACGTCCGGACCGCTTCGTCTGGCGGATCTTCGCGGCAAGTTCGTCATTCTCGATTTTTGGACCTACTGCTGCATCAACTGCATGCACATCCTGCCGGAATTGAAAAAACTGGAGCACGCCTACCCGAACGAGTTGGTCGTGATCGGCGTCCACTCGCCGAAGTTTGCGACCGAGCGGGTTGTCGAAAATGTCCGCGAGGCGATTGTTCGCGAGAAGATCGAGCATCCGGTCGTGAACGATCCGGACAAGGTGATTTGGCGCCGCTTCGAAGCCGACGTTTGGCCGTCGTTGCGATTCATCGATCCCGAAGGAAACGTCATCGCAATCAGCAAGGGTGAAATCACGTTCGCCACCCTCGACCGTTTCATGAAAAGTCAAGTCAGTCGCTATCGACGAGTGCTCGACCGCACGCCGTTGCGCTTCGACCTGGAGAAAAACCGCGTCGAGCCGACGCCGCTCCGATTCCCCGGCAAAGTGCTGGCGGACGAGGCGAGCGGCCGCTTGTTCATCTCCGACACCTATCACAATCGCATCGTCGTAACATCACTCGACGGAAAACTGATTGGCTTGATCGGCAGCGGCGCGACGGGCAGCCGCGACGGCCCGTTAGCTCAGGCTACGTTCGACCACCCGCAGGGGATCGCCCTGCGCGGTGATCATCTGTACGTCGCCGACACGGAAAACCACATGATCCGCAAGGTCGACTTGAAGGAGGGAGTAGTCGAGACGATCGCCGGAACCGGCAAACAACGGCGCGCTCAAGAAGTGCGGTCGAGCAGTCGGTTGAAGTCGATGCAACTCGCCAGCCCCTGGGACTTGTTGATTCACGGCGAGCGGCTCTACATCGCGATGGCCGGGACGCATCAGATCTGGACGATGGACCTCAACGAAAAGCGAATCGGCCCGTTCGCGGGCAACGCGACCGAGGATATCGTCGATGGACCGCTGTTGTCTCGAGCGGCCTTCGCGCCGGGGTCGTCCAGTTTTGCTCAACCGAGTGGGT
This sequence comes from Pirellulaceae bacterium, assembly GCA_030748485.1. Taxonomy (GTDB): domain Bacteria; phylum Planctomycetota; class Planctomycetia; order Pirellulales; family Pirellulaceae; genus JASMLW01. Next base: position 6,269 of record JASMLW010000322.1, on the reverse strand, counting down.
TGGCCACCGACGGCGAATGGTTGTTCGTCGCCGACAGTGAGGGGAGTTCGATTCGCGCCGTGCCGTTCGACGCCACGAAAAGAGTGCTCACCGTGCTGGGCACGGCCAGACTCGCCAAAGACCGACTGTTCACCTTCGGCGATCGCGACGGCTCGATCCGCACTGCGCTGCTGCAGCATCCGTTGGGTGTCGCCTATCGAGACGGGCGGCTGTTTGTCGCCGACACGTACAACAACAAGATTAAGGTGATCGATGTCCAAGCCGGCAAGATCAGCACCGTCGCCGGCGGTGGAGCGGCGGATGCGAAGGAGTTCAATGAACCATCGGGGCTGAGCATCGCCGCCGGCAAACTGTTTGTCGCCGACACGAACGCCCACCGTATTCGGGTCATTCCTCTCGCCGGCGACGGCCAGATCGAGAATCTGGCGATCGCAGGTCTCGAGCCGCCCGAGGCGCTGCCGCCCGATCCTGTCGCCGTCCCCGGCGCGCAGAACAAAACGTTGAAGGCAGTCTCTGTGAAGCCCGCTGACGGCTCGATTCGCTTCCGCGTCCAACTCACCCTCCCCCCACAATTCAAATGGAACGAAACGGCCTTCCGCTGCCGGCTCCAAGTCGCCGGCGACTCGACCGTCTTCAAAAGCGACCAGATTCCGGAATTGGCCGAGGGGTTCGATCAGCCGTCCATGTCGGAGTTCGAAGTCGAGCTGCCGTTGGGATTGGCGTCCGGTGAGGATCGAGTCCGTTTTCAGGTGACTTATTTCTATTGTCAGCAAGGACTTGAGAGTCTTTGTCGAATTGGGCAAGTCAGCTGGACTGGCAAGGTCGTGGTCGCGGCGGATGGCGAGGAGGAAGCCGTCCTGCTGACTCATCGAGTGAGAACGCCGTAGCGGCGAGTCCAAAGGGAGGGGGGGGGTCGAGAAGCCAGTTTTGCAGCCGGCCCGGACCAAAATGAACCTGAAACCAACAAAAACAGCTTGGAAACTCGGCCGCAGCCGATTAATCTAGCGGTAGCGCACTTTATTTTTCGGGCCGAAAGCAGAAGTGCACTCGCAAGGCGGCGTCTAACGACGCTAGGCGGCACCGCAACGTATGCGGTTGGAACAGATACGGTAGGAGAACAGATTCCATGACACGTAATCGCATTGTCCCCTTCTTGGCGCTATTCACCATCGTGTCGGTATCGGCAGCGCTGGTGTCCGCCCGCAAGCCCCGCGAGCGCACGACCACGGCATCGGTGAAGATTCCCAAGGACTCGCCGACCGTCGATCTGTTTGCCGGCATGAAAGCCGGCGAACTTGAAGTCACCTTCATTCCCAAAGACTCCAAAGGCGCCAACGTCTTGATCAAGAACAAGACGGGTAAGCCGGTCCGAGTTGCTCTTCCTGGCGCTTTCGCCGGCGTTCCGGCCATGGCCCAATTTGGCGGCGGCGGCATGGGTGGCATGGGTGGCATGGGCGGCGGTATGGGTGGCATGGGCGGCGGCATGGGCGGCGGCCAAGGCATGGGCGGCGGCATGGGCGGCGGCATGGGCGGCGGCATGGGCGGCATGGGCGGCGGCATGGGCGGCATGGGCGGCGGCGGCGGCGGCGGCTTCTTCAACGTAGCTCCCGACCGCGTTGCCAAGATCCCGGTCAAGACGGTCTGCCTCGAACACGGCAAACCCGATCCCACCGCTCGCATGAAGTACACGATCGCTCCCATCGAGACGCTCAGCAAAAGAGCCGACGTTCGCGAGCTCTGCAAAATGTTGGCTCGCGGCGAGATCACTCAGAACACCGCGCAGGCAGCCAGTTGGCACCTGCAAAACGGCTTGAGTTGGATCGAGTTGGCGCGTAAAGATCGCGTCCGACTGCGAAACGGCTACACCGAGAAGTACTTTAGTCCTCGCGAACTGCACTTCGCTATGCGAGCCACGCAGTTCGCCGTCCAGCGCGCTGAAGCAACTCAGCAGAATAGCCCTGGCAAGCAAGATTCACTCAGCAATCAACAGATTGGCGAGTAGTAGCGAGTAGTAGATTGCGACGCGGTTGCTCAAGAGTTTAAGAAGCCCGTCTTGTGACGGGCTTTTTTCATGCGCGTCGGGCGCAACCGAACGGTTTCAACCACTTAGCCACTCGCACGACGTCGAGTTTGCGCTTTCGTTGTCGAGCGCATTCAAAGTCATCAAGCGCTCGACAAGCGCTCGGCAAGCGGCGCGGTGGGGCGACGCGATCACTTCGCCAGTTGCTGTTGGAGCTGTTTGGTGAGGTTGCGGATTTCCGCGTGCAGTTCGAACCGCTCGTTGCGCCATTGTTGTTGGCGGCGTTCTAAATCATCGCTGCGCTTTTGCAACGCGTGCTCTTGTGCGACGACGCGGGCCGCTTCGCGCTCCAACTCCTCTTGCTGGCGATAGGCCCACTGCTGGAGTGACTGCCGCTCCTCGTGCAAGTCGCCGCTCTTGCCGGCGAGCTTATCCAACAGCACGACAATCTCCTGCCGCTGCTCGTGCAATTCTTCGCGAGCGAGCCGGTAGCGGTCGGCCAGGCGGGCGCGCAACTCCGACAACCGCCCCGTCAAATGTTGTGGAGCCACTCGGTCGGCGAGTTCGGAGGACCAGAGTTCTTCGGCGGCCAACCGCAACTCCAGTGACTCGCGGTGCATCGCCGACAGCTCCCGGCGCAATTGTTGCAATGCGGCCTCTTGTTGTTGCAGGCGGTGAGTTTTTTCGGCGAGCTCTGCTTGGCGCTGCTCGTGCTCCAACCGCACTCGTTCTTCTTCGGCTTCGAGCGCCGCCAACCGACGCTGCCGGTTCGTCTTGGCCGTGTCGTGTTTGGCGACCAGTTCGTCGTGCAGTCGCTGAACATCGCCGACTTGTGATTCCAGTGCGGACTCGAGTTGATCGAGCGCCGCAGCCCTTTTCCGCAATCGGTCTTCGTCCGCTTGGACGGCCGCGCGGTGAGCGCGGAGGGCCGATTCGCGCTCGTCGAGAGACGCTTGCTGCTGTCGCTGTCGCTGTTGCTGTTCTTTCAATTCCGTCGACCGCGTCCGCGTCGCGCGTCGCGCTCGCTCCGCCTCGTTTTGATCAGCAGCTGTTTGGTTGAGTGCCTCGTCCGCGCGAGCGACGCGCTGCTCGAACTCCCGCACGCGGTCGTCCTGCTGCTGCTGCTCGGCTCGCAGTCGCTCCTCCGCCTCCTCGACGTCTGCTTGCCGCCGCGACAAGTCCGCCCCGGCGTCCTCCACTCGGCGAACGGCCGCCGCGTGTTGCCGTTGAGCTTCCGCCCGGTCGGCTTGCAGATGCTGCTGCTCGGCCGTCGCACGCCGCTCCGTTTCTTGGCGCTGTGTGTCCAGCTTCTCCTGCGCGACATGCAATTGCTCGCGCTGTTTCTCCGATTTTTTCGCCCGGTCTTGTAGATCGCGCTCGCGACGATCACAGGTCGTCTCGCGGAGCTTCAACTGGCGCGTCGCCTCGACCAAGTCGCGGTCCGCTGAAATCTCAGCCACCGCCATTGCCGCCGCCTGCGCTTCGACTTGGTCGCGGAGGTTGGTCAGTTCGACTTCCGCCTCTCTCCACTGCTGAGCGTGCAGCTGATTTGCGAGCCGCAGGGCGCGTTGATCGCTCTCCAGGTGAGCGAACCTCGCGTTGAGCTCCGCCTCGCGCTCGTCCAGTCGATCGCGATGCTCCCGCAACCGACGCGCCAGTTGGCCGGTCTGCGCGAGGGACTGCTGATTGGATAGGGACTCGACGAATTGATCTGCGGAGTCCGCATCCGCCTGCTCGTTCGCCACCTTGGGCTTCGACTGTTCGACCGTTTCGCCAGGAGTCGCCCGGTCGATAGTTCCCCGCTCATGCGCCTGGTCAACCCGCGCTGCCCCGCCGCCGGTCTGGCGGCCTGCCCTGGTTTGACCTTGCTTTTGTGACCTGGTTGGCACGGAATAACTCCGGCACGCAATGACACGCTTGACCCATGCGAACGGTAGACTCGACCCAATCCGCAAAGTTTCCCACAGCGATCATCGGTATTTGGGAGAGCAAAAGTTCAGCGGAAACGCCAGTTGGCCATCAATCTCCCTCTGAGTGGGGGTGGCTAAGCGTTTCCAACCACTCCACCGGGGCGATTTGACAAGACGATGAGCACGAATCCAGAGGTAAGCACTGGGGTTTGCTCCTCTGTACGATGGCCTTCCAAGGCCGTCGAGAACAGACGTTCCAACCACTGGGACGATTTGACTGGACGATAAGGACGAATCCTGGGTAGGCACTGGGTTTGCTCCCCTCTCTGCACGATGGCCTTCCAAGGCGGCGCCTTCCAAGCCCGTCGAGAACAGACGTTCTAACCACTCCACGGGCGATTTGATTGGACGATGAGCACGAATCCTGGGGTAAGCACCGGGGTTCGCCCCCCTCTCTCGACGGCCTTGGAAGGCCATCGTACGCTCCCGAATCCTCAACGCCCCAACTGCTCACTTGATGGTCTCCAACCCAAGTGCGAGAATCACGAGCCTTTGTGAGAGTGAGTCGACGCCAGCGTGGTTGTCGTCTACACCATCCAAGATTTGTAAGGATCACCCATGAAAGTGGAGCCGCTGGGCGACAAAGTCGTCATCAGGCGTGCGGAGGCGGACGAGATTACTGCGGGAGGCATCGTCCTCCCCGACGCTGCTCGCGAGAAACCCCAGCAGGGCCGCGTCTTGTCCGTCGGGGACGGGCGATTGTTGCCGGACGGCTCTCGAGCCGAACACCAGGTGAGCGAGGGCGACCGAGTGTTGTTTACCGCTTGGTCCGGCGCGGAAGTGATTGTCGATGATGAAGAACTGCTGATCTTGAGCGAGGACGACATCCTCGCCGTCCTTGATTGACTCGGCGAAGCCTATCGTCAGCTTCGATGCTAGCTTTGGCGGTCTCTTTGCCCGCGTTTGTTTGCTCGGAGGCGAACCGGCTCCCAGACGAGAACTGCTGGTTCATTGCTGGTTCACTACGCGGCTGCCTATGATGGAGGGGGAATAATGGCTCACCTCCCACTCGAATCGCTCCGTTGAGCTTCTCTGTAACCTCTTGCTGGAGTTTCCAATGCGCCGTTTCTTCACCCGTCAGATCGTCCCCCAACTGCTCATTTTCACGATCTCCGTCGGTGTGTTGCAGGCCGCCGAAACGGCCAAACTGGATACGGCCAAACTGGATACGGACAAGCGCGATGCGGCGATCACCAAGTCGATTGCGTACTTGCAGTCGAAGGGGCAGGCTGAGAACGGTTCATTCACGGCGGCCGCCGGACCGGCGATCACGGGTCTGTGCGTCACGGCGCTCGTACAGGCGGGAGTGCCTGTTGAGGATCCCTCGGTGCAAAAAGGGCTGCGGTATTTGGAGAAATTCGTTCGCGCCGACGGCGGGATTCACGCAGAGGGCACGCTCTACCGGAACTACGAGACGTGCGTCGCCATCCTCTGTTTTTCGGCCGTGAACAAGAACGGCAAGTACGACAAGGTGATCAAGAAGGCGGACGGGTTCGTGAAGGGTTTGCAGTGGGTCAAGGACGAGGACGGCGACCCGTTCGCGCCTGGCGGAGCCGGTTACGGGAAGCACAAGCGGCCCGACTTGTCGAACACGACGTTCTTCGTGGAAGCCCTGCGGACGTCGGGCAACGCGGCTGACAGCGAAGCCATCCAGCGCGCCCTGGTGTTTATTTCGCAGTCACAAAACCTCGAATCGGAACACAACAAGACCCCGTTCTCGACCAAGAATCCCGACGGTGGTTTCTATTACACGCCGGCGGCGGGCGGCAGCAGCCAAGCCGGACTCACCGAAAACGGAGGGTTGCGCAGTTACGCGTCGATGACCTACGCCGGCTTGAAGAGCATGATCTTTGCTGGAGTTGGACCGGACGACAAGCGCGTCAAGGCGGCGATGGGTTGGATCAGTAAGAACTACGACCTGACATCCAACCCGGGACTCGGCGACGCCGGCCAGTACTACTACTACCACACCTTCGCCAAAGCTCTGGCCGCGATGAAAGTGGATGAGTTGACGGACGAGAAAGGAGTCGTCCACAACTGGCGCGCCGATCTGGTGAATGAACTGGCGAAACGCCAGCGCTCCGACGGTTCGTTCGTCAACAAGAACGCCCGCTGGCTGGAAGGCGACGCCAATCTAGTCACCGCCTACTCGCTGTTGGCTCTCTCCTACTGCAAGTAGGTGCAGTAGGTGGTGCTGGGTTGAGTGGAGCGCCCGTTGTCGCGACTTCGTCGCGAAGTCCTCCCCGGCAGGGAGGACCTACTTGCGAATCGCCGCGCTG
>JASMLW010000321.1 GCA_030748485.1 Pirellulaceae bacterium | reverse complement strand
AATCGAATTGGAGTCAATCGTGGCGTCGCCGTCGGACTGTCCCGCTTCGTAGATGGCGGCCCGAATCTCCTGCGAGGCGGCCAGCGACGCGGCGTCCGCAGCGTTCTGCATCTTCGTGTGTTCCGACATGATGCGGCCGGTGTCGATCGCATAGGCCGCCAGCCCGAACACCACACACAGCAGCATCGCCGCCAATACGGTGATAACGCCGCGGCGTTCTTTGAGCTGTTGTGCCACGGTGCGTCGGCTCCGGCGGCGGTTGCGCCGCCGGGCTCGGTTCGTGTTTTCAGGCTGGACTGATTGTCGTTTGAACATGGCGCACCTTTGGTTTAATCAGTTGACGAGAGTAGACCGTCCGTTGCGAAACACAATGTTCGCCGACATCATCCAATCGTCGTTGTACGGCACACAGAATGGGTTGACTTCTGAATATGGAATGTCGACTCGAACCCGAAACAACTCCAATTCGTGGTCCGGGTTGTCCAAGTCGAACGCAGTGACGTCGTCACCCGGCTGCGTGATGTAGACAGATGCTTCGTCGCCCGGGAGACCGTTGGCGGTCAGGAACTTCTTGACGTCGGAGATGATTTTCTGGTTGATGCCATTGCCGTCCTCCACCAGACCTTCACGCTCCATGCCGGCGACACGGGCTCCCTCGCGAGCAGCGATCGAGAGCATGTTCTGCACCTCGTACAATCGGCTCGTCTCGGCCATGCCGAGGATCAAGGTGAGGAAGACCGGCGCGATGAGCGCCATCTCCACCGTGACGGCGCCGCGACGATCGTCGCAGCGGCGCCACCCACTTCGAGAGAGAGATCGCGTTCTATTCATGGCGTATCACCGTTTGACCAGTTAGGACGACGCTGTCGAACCAGGGCATCCCGATCAACGCAACGTCGGAGTAGTTGATTGTGGCGCGAACCAGAAACAGGCTGCGCGGCGGCGCGTCGTTCAATTCAACGTCGTCCAGAGCCGCGATTTCAGCCGCGGTCGATGGCGGAGTCGCCGAAGTGTCGAAAACGGTCGCGTCTTTGACGATCACGGTTAACGCCTCCGCATTGACACCGGAAGAGACGATCGCATTGACGCGCGTCGTGCAGTCGGCCGAACTGACTCCTTCCGTCGCACCCATGCGAGCCGCTTGTCGCGTCGAGGTCTGCAACAAGTTGGAAACCATACGGGCGTGCGAGAATTCGGCCAAACCGTAGAGGAAGAGCACAAAGACCGGCGCGGCGATCGCAAACTCAACCGCACTTGCACCGCGCCGTTTTGAGCGGCGGTGGATGCGCGCATTTCTAGCGCGAACGGTCTTGTTGACTCCGACAGTCATGACGGTGCGGACGATGTGCTCGTCCATCCCAACGGATGTGGTTTCGTTCGGTAGCCTGGCGATCTCACAAAGAGACCCATGACTTTGCGCCCGGTTTGCCGTTTCGTGAAACTCCGGTCGGAGTTCCAAGAGGTGACTGGCTTGTTCCGCCATTTAAATAAATAGGTCGTAGCTGGCGATTGTCAAACATCGTCGCTCGTTTTTCGGCGACTTTCCCACCAACAGATGGTCGCGGGCAGCAAAAGCAGATCGCCGGCGACGGCGCAGACCAGCACAAAGACCAGGTAAGTTCCCAAGAACCAGAGCGACAAGTACCCCGCCCAGGCGAACGGCGCCAGCCCGATGCTGAGAACGGCCGTTGTGCGGAGGATCGCGACCCCCGTGTATTCGTACGTCCGCTCGAGCGCTGCTCGGTAGTCGGTCGTCGCCCGTTCGACACGGTAGCGGTGGAGAAAGTGGATTGTATCGTCGACGGCCAATCCGAAGCTGACGATGGCAACGCCGAGAATATCGGAATCGACCGGCCTCCCGCTGAGGGATAAGATCCCTCCCAGCAGGGCCAGCGGCAGGAGGTTGGCGGGCACGGCCAGCAAGCTCAGTTTGAGCGAGCGGATGCCGATGGCGATGAGTGTCAGAACGCTCACGAAACAGATCAAAGAACCTCGCCTCTGACTGGCGATCACCAGCTCCGCCGCCCGGCCAATCACGACGTAGGACCCTGTCGTATCGACTTTCACATCGGCAGGCAATTCCTCGCGAAAGATCTCATCCACACGCCGCGCCACATCCAGCGAACTGAAGACGCCGGTGGGCGCGATCTGCAATGTGACTCGCAGGCCGCCACCATCGGTGTCGACGAGTGAGGCGGCCGCACCGCCGGCCTGGGAGACGAACAGGCGTGTCAGAGCGCTTCGTCGAGTGCTGGTGGTAGGTTCGTCGGGCGGAAACCCGAGTAGCGCTTCGCCCGTTCGCAGCACGACGTTCAATGAAACGATATGGCGAACCGCGGGTAGTTCGGATAAGACGCGTTGTTCGGCGGCGGCGAGACCAGCGTGGACGTCGTCGTCATAGAGCCGTGCGGGCGCGACGTTGAGGAACATGTCGAGTGAGTTGGCGCCGTGGAATCGACTGTTCAACAGTTCGGTCGCGCGGCGAGCGTCGTGGCTGGGCGGAAATCTGGCCGGAAAATCGGCGATCAACTCGAGTCGCATGGCGCCGGCCGCGGAGAGGATCATCAAGCCGACGAGTCCGATCGTGACAGCGCGGGGATACCCCAGCGCGATCCTCCGGCAAACCACGACCAGACCGTAAACGAGCCGGCTAGCCGGAGTGTGGCTCGTCCCGCCGCGCTTGGCGGGCAGCGCATCGAGCACGATCGGACAGATGGTCAGCGCCAACAACAGGGCGCTCGCCACGCCGACCGCAATGGCCAACGACAGATGTTGCAGCGTCGCTGCGGGGATCAACATCAGCGAGATAAAGCCCACGAAGGTCGTGGCGCTTGTCAAGATGCAGGCTCCGCCCACGCCGGTGATTGTTCGCACGACCGCGTCGCGCGGCGCGCTCCCCGAACGCATCTCGGCGTCGTACGCGGAGGCGATGTGAATCGTGTCGGATGTGCTGATCACGAGCACGAGCATTGGTGCGGCGGCGACCAGAAGCGTGATGTGGCCAAACGCCAGCGCGGCTGCGCCGACCGACCAACTGGTGGCCACGGCCGCAATGACCACCGTGAGGAGGACGAGCGACAAGCGGTGAAAGATCAACCAGACGATCAGGCAGATCAGCGTCAAACTGATGGGCAGGAGCACCTGCGCCGTTTGCGTGGCGACGCTCAACATCGAACTTTCGATGACGAGCGAACCGGCGGCGTGGACGGCCTGCCGCCCGAGCCCGTTTTCTCGCAGAATCTGTTTCAGTTCGGCGGCCAGTAGCTGCGGAGCGGAACCGACTCGAGAGGCCGACTCGTCCAATTGAATGACGATCAACAGTCCGCGGCCGTCCCGCGAGACCAGCAGTCGCGCCAAAGGATCTTTTTCGAGAACGCCGGCGCGCACGAGCGCCAAGTCGGCGCGGCTTCGCAACTGTTGTGAGCGCGGCCAATAGAGCACGGGCTCAGCGTCCGTTCGAATCGGCAACTGGCCTCGGTCGAGCGCCGCGCGGGCGGCGGATTTCGCGGTGACTTCGCGGAAAGAGATGGGGCGGTTGTTCGCCAAATAGGGCGCGTCGACGATGCTAATGGCTCGCTCAACCGACGCGTGGTTCTGCAGCGCGTCGGCCGCCGTGCGAATGCGGTCTAGCGTTTCGGCGTTGAAGACGTCGCTGCCCTCGTCGGTCACCAGCAACAGCACATCGTC
>JASMLW010000320.1 GCA_030748485.1 Pirellulaceae bacterium | reverse complement strand
CCGCAGGGGCCGCAACATGTCAGCCCAGGGCAGAGCGCAGCGCCGCCCTGGGTACGGAAATCCCCGACCCCGTCGCCCTGAAGGGGCACAATAATACCGATCAATCCCAAATCCCAAACATACCGCTCATCGAATTCGACGCCGTGCCGCGCGAGCCACGCCCGCTGCACGCAGCGCGACCAGGTGTGATGGAATTCGATCTCGCCCGGGGTCACCGAATTCGAGCGCGCCGTGGTCATGCAACCCATCCTTGCGAAAGGCTCCGTGCAGACTGCGCGCGCCCGGCTCAGCCTGCTCTCCTCAACTTTCGCACGAAACGGTCGCCGGACAAGATGCAAATGCGACCAAGCAAATTCGTTTTCAGCAGATATTTCGCGTCGAGTGACCAACAGATGTCACAGCTCGTCTTTGGAACGCGGACGCGCGGGGCGACGCGAGTGTGGAACGCGGTGCGCGGGGCAGCGCGAGAATGGAACGTTGGATGCAGCCGCGACGTCTGGTTCACCCGTGCTCAAGCACGGGCCTATGCCGCCTGCGGCGGAGGAGGGCGTAAACGCCCTCGGCTTTTGGAACGCGGTGCGCGGGGCCGCGCGAGTGTGGAACGCGGAGGCGCGGGGCGACGCGAGTGTGGAGCGTTTGGTTGCAGCAGCAACGTCTGGTTCACCCGTGCTCAAGCACGGGCCTATGCCGCCTGCGGCGGAGGAGGGCGTAAACGGCCTCGGCTTTTGGAACGTGGTGGCGCGGGGCGACGCGAGTGTGGAACGCGGAGGCGCGGGGCAGCGCGAGTGTGGAACGTTTGATTGCAGCAGCAACGGCTGGTTCACCCGTGCTCAAGCACAGGCCTATGCCGCCGGTGGCGGAGGAGGGCGTAAACGCCCTCGGCTTTTGGAACGTGGTGGCGCGGGGCGACGCGAGTGTGGAACGCGGTGGCGCGGGGCAGCGCGAGTGTGGAACGTTGGATGCAGCCGCGACGTCTGGTTCACCCGTGCTCAAGCACGGGCCTATGCCGCCTGCGGCGGAGGAGGGCGTAAACGCCCTCGGCTTTTGGAACGTAGTGGCGCGGGGCGACGCGAGTGTGGAACGCGGACGCGCGGGGCAGCGCGAGTGTGGAACGTTTGATTGCAGCCGCCACGTCTGGTTCACCCGTGCTCAAGCACGGGCCTATGCCGCCGGTGGCGGAGGAGGGCGTAAACGCCCTCGGAGAGTAGAATGGTTGTCCCCAATTGTTCGGAGAACGCTCGCCCTCCTTCGATTCCACATCTTCACCTGACCTGATGCTGGTGGCGAGTTTGTACCTGCTTGCTAGTGACCAGTGACTTTTCGAGATTGGAGTAAACCAGTGACGTGGCCAACTGCTGTTGCGACTGTCTTCCTCATGATCTGCTCGTGGACCGCCTGCCAAGCTGAACAGCCGGCGGGAAAGGAGTTTCATCTGTTCTTGCTCGTCGGCCAATCGAACATGGCTGGTCGCGGCCGCGTGGCGGAAAAGGATAAGCGAGCTCATCGTCGCGTGCTCGTCTTCACGCAGGATGGGAAGTGGGCGCCGGCGGTCGATCCGTTGCATTTCGACAAACCGCGAGTCGTCGGAGTCGGATTGGGAAAGACGTTTGGCCGGCAAGTCGCCGAAGCGAACCCTCAGGTCACCGTGGGATTGATCCCTTGCGCAGTGGGAGGCTCGCCCATCGACAGTTGGCGTCCGGGCGGCTTTCACGCATCCACCAAAACGCACCCGTACGACGACGCTATGAAACGCGCGCGGGCGGCGCTGAAGGACGGCCAGTTGAAAGGTATTCTCTGGCACCAGGGCGAGTCGGATTCGAAGGACGGCAAAGCCGAAGTGTACGAACAGAAATTGCACGAGCTGATCGCCCGCTTTCGTAAGGAGCTCGCTGCGCCGAATGCGCCTTTCATCGCCGGCCAAATGGGGCAATTCAAGGAACGTCCCTGGTCCGACGCCAAGAAACAGGTCGATCGAGCTCATCGAGAACTGCCCGACAAGGTGAAGAACGCCGCCTTCGCCTCATCCGACGGCCTCGGGCACAAGGGCGATCAAGTCCACTTCAACGCCGCCGGCTATCGAGAGTTGGGGAGGCGCTACGCGAAGGCGTACTCACAGATGGCGCAGAAGAAATCGAAAGAGTGATCGTAGCCCGTCGACTTGAGTACACACTTACTTCTTGCTCTCGGATGGAATTACCCGAACAGGTCTGTGATCGGTTGCCCTTTGCTCGCCCGCACCGGCCGGTTGGAGAGATCGTAAACGGCCGTTTCGGGAGCGAGTCCAAATGCGTGCAACACGGTGGCCCCGACATCTTCGGGCCGCACGGGGCTCTCCTGGACGTAGGCGGCTTGGCGGTCGCTCGCGCCGTAGACCTGTCCGCCTTGGACTCCTCCACCGGCCAGCGCAATTGAATAGCACGGGGACCAGTGATCGCGGCCAGCATTTTTGTTCATCTTCGGCGTGCGACCAAACTCGCCGGTCACGACGACCAGCGTGTCGTCGAGCATTCCACGTTGGTGCAGGTCGTCGAGCAGCGCCGAAAACGCGCGGTCGAACGCTGGGCAGCAATAGGGAGCCGTGAGCATGTCGACGCCCTTATTGAAACCGCCGCACACTTTCTTGTCGCTGCCGTGGTTGTCCCAGAGATTGAATTGACAACCGTCTTCGCCGTAGAGCGTCCAGAAGACGTTGACCATCCGCACGCCGGCTTCGGACAGTCGACGGGCGAGCAAGAAACTCTGTCCGTACTCATTGCGGCCGTACCGGTCTCGAACGGAATTCGGCTCGCGCGTCACGTCGAACGCGCGGCTAGCTCCAGAAGAAGCCAGCATCGAATAGGCCTTGTTGTAGTATTGCTCCAATTGCTCGACAGAAGCCGACTTGATCGGCCGCGCGTCGTTGATCTGCTCCAACAACCCGGAACGCCCGCGGAGACGCGAGCGATCTATACCGTCGAGCAGTTTGAGCGAGGTGAGGTCAAAGTCCTTGTCGCCGAGCGAGTGCTTCTTTTCGAGGTCGAGTGTAAAAGGATCTTTGGAAGGGCCGAGCAGTCCGGCGGTCTGACCTTTGTAATACCGTGCGCCCGTTGTAAAGGGACGCGGCGCGATGACCCACGACGGCAGTTCCGGATGCTCGCCCAGGACGGCTCGCAGAATGGCTCCGAGCCCGGGATGGTCTTCGCGCGTCGGCGGGTAGGCCCGCTGCGTCGGCGGCTTGGAGTCGGCGAGCAGTGTGTAGAGGATTCCGATGTCGTGAGAGTTGGAGCCATGCGTCATCGAGCGGATGACGGCCAACTTGTCGGCGTGCTTGGCGACCTCGGGAATCAGCCCGCCGAATCGCACGCCCGGCGCACTCGTCTCGACCGCGCCGAATGGACCGCGGACCTGTTCGGGAGCGTCCGGCTTGGGATCCCACATCTCCAGTTGAGACGGTCCTCCGCACAGGAAGATGAAAATGCATCGCTTCGCCGTGGCTCGCCCCAGTTCCGTTTCGTTCGCCAACGCGATCCGCGACTGGAGCGGTGAGAGACCGAGCAGTCCGAGTCCGCCGGCCTTGAGCAAGTCGCGGCGATGAGCCGATCGGCTCGCGCTGTTGGTGAACAAGGAAAACATGAGCGAACAGAACCCTCCAACAAGGAAACTCAAGCGATGATAACTCAAGCGATGATATCGTGAAGCACTCGTCCGTGAATATCGGTAAGCCGAAAGTCGCGGCCGGAAAACCGATACGTCAACTGCGTGTGGTCGAGTCCAAGTAGGTGCAGAATCGTGGCGTGCAAGTCGTGCAGACTCACAGGCTTCTCGACCGCATGGTAACCGAAAGAATCAGTTGCCCCGTAGCGGAATCCGCCGCGGGAGCCGCCGCCGGCCAACCAAAACGTAAACCCTTGAGCGTGGTGGCCGCGTCCAGTCTTGTTTTGCACTTCGGGCGTGCGGCCAAACTCCGTGCTCCAAACGACGAGCGTTTCGTCGAGCAGGCCGCGCTGTTTGAGATCTTGGAGCAGCCCGGCGATCGGCTTGTCGCAAGCGCGGGAGTTCTTCTCGTGCTCCGCCTTCAGATTGCTGTGCTGGTCCCAACGGCCGCCGCGCCCGCCCGTGTGCGCGACGTGCACGAACCGGACTCCCCGCTCGACAAAACGTCGGGCGAGCAACAGTTCGCGGCCGTAGTTTTCGGTGACCTTGTCGTCGATTCCGTAGAGTTCCAGCGTGGCTGCCGTCTCCGCGCTGAGGTCCATCGCTTCGGGCGCGGCTGTCTGCATCCGGAAGGCCAGCTCAAAGGCGGCGATGCGAGCTTCCAGCTGCGAATCGCGGCCGGTGCGGGCGAGCTGATCGCGATTACCCGCGCGAGCCAACTCCAGCATGGCCTGTTGTGTGTCGAGCTTCTCTTTGCGGTCCGTGTTGGAGAACTTCGCCTCGGCCGCTGGAATCCGATTCGTGCCGACCATCGTGCCCTGGTGAATCGCCGGCAGAAACGCCGATCCGAAATTGCGCTGACCACCGTACGTTAGCGGCGGGCAGATCGTGATGAACGCCGGCAGGTTCTCGTTCTCCGTTCCTAGCCCGTAGGAGACCCACGACCCCAGGCTCGGCCGCAGGAAGGCCTGCGCGCCCGTATGAAGCTCCAGCGTCGCCGGCACATGGGCGTTGTTGTCGCTGTACATCGAATGGAGCATGCACAGGTCGTCCGACTGCCTCGCGACATGCGGAAACAACTCGCTGCCCCAATGCCCGCATTCGCCGTATCGTTGGAAACGCCACGGCGACTTCATCACTTTGCCGAGGTTGGCGTTGAATTTGTTGCGACCCGTGTTGATGGACGCCGGTAACGGCTGGCCGTGTTGCCGATCCAATTCAGGCTTGTGGTCGAACGTATCGATATGCGATGCGCCGCCGTGCATGTAGAGAAAGATGACTCGCTTCGCCCGCGGCACGATTGAACTGGTTTGCGAATCCGGCCCGCGATCGCGAGGTGCGGCCGCGGCGCTGTCCCAAGTGGCCAGCGCCGACATCGCCAGTCCCCCGAATCCACACCCGGCGCGCGCCAGCCATGCGCGGCGATTGGAAACGACTGATGCGTGTTGAGTCGGGAGACTAGTCGACATAGATGAACTCGTTGAGACTGAACACGACCTTGGCCAACGCCTTGAGTGCGTAATGGGAAGGTTGAGAATCCGGCGGAGCTGCGCCGGCAATTCTAACAAGAAATGCCTCGCCGCGAGCCATTTCGTCCGCCGTGGGTGGCCGCCCCAGGGCTCGACGGTAAACGAACTCGAGCCGCTCGGACGCGGGTTGCTGTAAGCACAGGTCGGCGAACCGCGTCGCCCGCTCATCTACAAATGAGCTGTTCATCAGGAATAGAGCTTGCGAGGCGACCGTCGTCTCGACGCGCGAAGCGTAAACGGAATTGGGATCGCTGAAATCGAACAGTTGAAAAACCTCATACACGGCGTCGCGGACGATCGGCAAATAGATCGAGCGCCGAACCGACTCGTAAGTTGCCGTAGGCCTGTTCGCATCATCGACGCTAAAGATCTTCGGCTTCCAATTCTGAAACGTTCCGTACATTTGCAAGTCGAGCTCAGCGGAAACGGCCAACAGTGCGTCGCGCAGCGCTTCCGCTTCAAGCCGCCGCCGATTCATCCGCCACAGTAGTCGATTGCCGCCGTCCTTGGCAGCGGCCGATTCGACGTAAACGCTCGACTGCTGATATGTGGCCGAACGAAGAATCGTTCGATGCAACCATTTCATCGACCAGCCGTTTCGGGTCAGTTCCGAGGAGAGCCAGTCGAGCAATTCGGGATGCGAGGGTCGTTCACCTTGGCGGCCGAAGTCGTCCGACGTGCGAACCAACGCTTGACCAAAATGCCCTTGCCAAACCCGATTGACGGCGACTCGTGCGGTGCGCGGGTTACGCTCGTTGGCGATCCAGCGGCCCATTTCAAGCCGTCCGCTCGACCCCGCTGCGATCTCGGGTTGATCGGTGGAGAAGATGGCGGGAAACCTCCGCTCGACGACGGCGGCGAGATTTTTTGGATTGCCGGCGACATGAATCGCCAGATTGTGTGGGGCGGGGCCGTCTGCGGCGACCATCGTCGAGATGGGCGGTGGCGGCTGCCGTTCGGTCAACTCGGCCACCCGCGCTCGCGCCGCGGCGATTCGTTCGCGAGCCGCCGCGGTGAAGTGCGGCTCACAGTTCTTGGCTCGCAACGGACCCGTCGCCGAACTCAACGATTGGCTCAGCGCTGTCTCTTTGTCGTCGACCTTCGCATTCGCCGCCGCGACGAAACGAGTCACCGCGTTGCTCAGCGTCGACGGCGGATCCGCCGCGAAATCGGCAAGTAGTTGGCGAGCCGGGTGGCCTTTGAGTTTGGCGTCGTTGGAAAGCTCGCCGAACTTGGCTCCGCGCGCCGCGGCCGGACTGTGCACAAAAGCGGCCAGCGGCAACAGCGGCGAGCTGGGGTCAATCCGCCGCAGCTGCGACACGAAGCCGTCCACCAGAGCCGGAATCAACGGCGGTCCGTCAGCTGTTTTGCTGCGTTTCTCGTCTTCTTGTTTGACTACTTGCTTCTCGACGAGTTGCCGATCGGCCGCCGTCGCCGGTCGACCGGTCACGCCTCGTCCGTCGATGCCGGTTCGCGCGACGAACGCACCGTCCGCACTCGACACTTCTCCCCAATCCAAACTGGTTGCTTTGACATGGCTCACGGCGAAATCGCCGACGATCGCCAGGGCGAGGTCGGAAGCGGCGAAGTCGAGCAACTCACGAGATCGCCGGGCGTCGAAGTCGATTGCCTGCGCGACTGCGAATCGCACCTTCACGTCGCGCGGCTCCAACGCCTGGCGCCAAATCACAACGTCGTCGATGGCGCCGCGAAACTGGTTGTGGGACGAGCCGATCGAGAACTTGGTGGACTTAGAAAAATCGGCGAGCCGGCTGACCGCTTTGATGGGCGCGGCGCCGACTAGTTCACCGTCGATATAGACGGAGCCTTCGTTCGCGCGGCGATTGGTAAACACAATGTTGTGCCACCCGCCGTCGGTCAACAACGCCTGACGGCTCTGTTGAGGTTTGATATCGACCGACGTCTTGCCGTTGTAGTGGCGCAGATAGATCCCGTTGTAACCGCCCGGTCGCAACGCGATGAACCACATCGCCGATCCATAGTTGGCGGAGACCACCGTGTCGGCCGTTTGTGGCGCGTACCCTTTGTCGGTTCGCATCCAAAACGAGATCGTGAAGTCGTCGGTTGTCCCGAAGTCGATTGCCGCGAGCGGGCCCTCGGCCTGGACGACGGAGCCCGGTGAGGCGAATTCAAGGGCGTTGCCGAATCGGCCCGTCAGGGAACGGGGCGTCGGTTTGTCAGGCGCGTCGAAGTTGCTGAGCGTCAGAGCGGGTCCCGCATTGCTGGCGGCGGTCGCAGCATTGACTTCGTTGAAATCCCAATGGCCGACAGGTCGCCGCCCCGGCCCGTCATCGATACTCGCGGCTGCTTTGAGCAGGTAGCGCTCCAGCTTCGGCCGCTCACCCGCAACGATCTCGCGTTGAGCGGCCGCCGAGTACTCGCCGAGTCGCGATTTCGCATCGGCGAGTTGTTTGGCGAGCGCCTTGCGCCGCGCAGTGGCCGGCGGCGATTCGAGCGCGACCTCGGGCCAATACGAGGGGTTCTTATCGGTGTCCTGCACCGATCGCGTGCTGTGCAGGATGCCACCCAAGGCGTAATAGTCGGCGGTCGAGATCGGGTCGAACTTGTGGTCGTGGCAGCGAGCGCAAGAAATGGTGACACCGAGCAGGCTGCGGCCGATCACGTCCAATTGATCGTCGACGACATCCATGACCATCAACGTCTTGTCCTGCTGGCCCAGTCCCTTGGGAGCGAGCGTCAAGAATCCTGTCGCCCGCCGCGCCTCGACGTACGCATCTTCATCTCCGTCAAACGGCAACAAGTCGCCCGCCAACTGCTCGATCAGAAATTGATCAAAGGGCTTGTCGGCATTGTGAGCTCGAACGACGTAGTCTCGGTATTGGTAGGCCGTTGGGTAGACGTAGTCAAAGCCACCGCCGTTGGTGTCGGCGTAGCGAGCGACGTCGAGCCAGCGACGTCCCCATCGTTCGCCGTACTCGGGCGACGCGAGCAGTCGATCCACAAGACGCTCCCAAGCGTCGGGCCGGTTGTCGGCCAGGAACGATTCGATCTGCTCGCCCGTCGGCGGCAAGCCGAGCAGGTCGAACGTCGCGCGGCGCACCAGCTGTAGCTTGGCGGCGCGGGGACTCGGCTCCAGCCCGTGCTCACGCAACTTGCGCAACACGAATCGGTCGATGTGGTTGAGACTCCAGTGATCGTCGGCTAGTTGAGGCGCGGGTGGATCGCTAATCGGCAAGTGAGACCAGAAGGTGCGATCCTCGGGTGTGATTTGGAAGTCTGCGGCGGGCCGGGCTCCGGGAGTTCCCAAAGGCGTCGCTGCGCCGCTCTTCACCCATTTAGTCAGTTGTACGATGAGTTGCTCGTCCAGCTTGCTTTCGGGAGGCATCTTGAGCCGTCCCGTGTAGCGGACGGCTTGAATCAGGCTGCTCGCCGTCGGGTCGCCGGCAACGATTACTTGTCCGCCAGGCCTTCCCGCCAGCAGGCCAGCCGTCGTCGTCAGCGTCAGTTCTCCTTCTGGTTCCTCTTCGCCATGACATTCGCCGCAGTGGGCGATTAAGAGTGGGCGAATCTTCGCTTCAAAGAAAGCAATCTGCTCGGACGTGGCGCGGTTGGATTTGGGTTCGTCCGCGAACGAGAGGCTCGGTCCGCAGAGGGCGGCGAGGCAGGAGAGAATCAAGAGGCGGGGGAGGTTGGTGGGCATGGTGGAGCGTGTTCCACGGTGCTCGGGGAAGAGTACCAGGATACCAAAAACCGGTCGCCCATGCCGATTGCCGTTCTCAACTCGCCTCAGAGCCGTCGAACATCTCGCTTTGAAACACTTGGTTTTGCCGAGCCAAGTACTCGTCTTTCCTCATTGCCGGCGAGTGTTCCTTGAGCACGCTCTGTGCGATGGCCGCGTCACCGGCGAGTAGATCCACGGCCATCATGGCGAGCGTCTTGGCTGGGTTGACGTAACCGTGGTCGTGGTTGGCGATGTGCCAATCGCGGCTGTGGACAACTCCGGATGCGCCGGTCATCATCGGGTGGAGAACCGGCATGAGCTGGCTGAGGTCGCCGGCGTCGGTGGAGCCTCCCGAATGCGGGTACTCCTCAACCGAGTTCTCGCCGAACAAGTTCTCCGCGTTCTCGCGAAACAACGCGGCCAGTCCGGCGTCGTTGCGGAGCGGCAGGTTGCCCGGCACAGTTTCAATTTCAACCTGGCAGCCGAGCGCGACGGCCGCTCCGCGAACGGCTCGGTCGACTTTGTGCGCCGCGTCGAGGATCGCGTCCGGGCGCTTGGCTCGCACGTACGTCTCCATCTTCACCTCCGCGGGAACGATGTTCACCAGATCGCCGCCCTTGGTGATGATCGGGTGCACGCGAACGCAATCCTGATCGCGAAACGTCTCGCGTTGAGCGTGAATGCCGCTGAGCGCCAAGGTCGCCGCGTTCAGCGCGTTGATTCCTTTTTCCGGCCCGCCGCCGGCGTGCGCCGCTTTGCCAATGAAGCGGATCGTCTTCGCGCAGAATCCGTTCGACGATACGCCGACGCCCGCCGCGCCGGAAAGAAACTCGGGTGAGCTGGAGTGAATCATCACAGCCATATCGACGTCGTCGAAATGCCCTAGTTGAATCAGCTCTTGCTTGCCGCAGAGAAAGGAGGTCCGCTGTTCGCGAACCAGATTCAAACGGTAGTCGATCTCCACATACTCTTCGGCCGGCACAGCCATAAAGACGACATTGCCGGCCAGTTGGTCCTCTATTCCGGCATCGACAAGGCCGATGGCGGCTCCCATCAAGCCGGCGATTTGCGCGTTGTGCCCGCAGGCGTGCGCCGCGCCCGTTTCGACGTCGCAGCGCGGATGGTCCGGCAGCATGAGCGCGTCGAGTTCACCCATCAAGGCGACCGTCGGCCCCGGTTTGGCTCCCCGCAGCACGGCTTTGACGCCGGTTAACGCCAGGCCCGACTCATACGGCAACTGAACCTGTTCGAAGACGCCAGACACCCGAGCCGCCGTCTTGGTCTCTTTAAAGCCGAGTTCCGGCGCGTCCATGATCGATTCGCCAATCCCGATGATCTCGTCTCGACGGCGATCGATAGCCGCGCAAACTCTTTCTTTCAAGGAGGCGGCGGTCATCTTGGCTCCCAGTGTGCATCGCGTTCGTTGGTGGCGTGGGTGGGCCGGCGATTGTACCATGCTCGACGCGGTGCGAACCCTGCGCTCGGCGCCGTCGAATCGGCTTCGCAATCATCGCCACAAACAACGCCACAAACAACGGAGGCTCACCATGAGGATTGCAATTGGAGGCATTCTCCACGAATCGAGCACGTGTGTGGATTCGCAAACGACACTACACGAGTTTGAATACGACCGTGGAATCGTCCGCGGCGAGAAGCTGTTGAGCCACTTCAAGGATACGAATGTCTGCCTGGGTGGTTTTCTCGCGGGCGCGGAACGGCACGGATTCGAATTGGTTCCGTTGTTGCGAGCGTCCGCATTTCCGGGCGGTCCCGTGCGGCGCGCCGACTACGAGTCACTCAAAGGTGAATTGGTTCAATGTCTGGTCGACGCCGATCGCGAAAGTCGCGTCGACGGCGTCCTGCTCGACCTCCACGGGGCGATGGTGGTGGAGGGAATTGAGGACGGCGATGGCGACGTCGTCGCGGCGGTCCGCGCGGCCTTGGGGCCCGATCGGCCCCTGATTTTTACGCAGGACTTGCACGGCAATCACACGCAACTGCGAGTCGACCAGGGCGACGCGCTGATCGGCTACGACACGTTTCCGCATGTCGACATGGCGGAGCGCGGCGAGGAGGCGGCCGATTTGATCGTTCGCGCCGTGAACGGCGAAGTGCAGCCGGTTTCGGCGATCTGTCGTTTGCCGCTCTATTGGTGCACGCCCTGTCAGGTCACAGCCCACCCGCCGATGGACGACGTGATCCGCGAACTGCACGCGATCGAAGGACGCGATGGTATCCTTTCCGCAACCGTCGCCACGGGTTTCCCTTGGGCGGATGTGCCCGATGCGGGCAGTTCGGTAACCGTCGTCGCGGACGGAGATCGGGAATTGGCCCAACGCACGGCCGATGAGTTCGGCTCGTGGATCTGGGAACAGCGGCAGCGCTGGTACACTCCGCCGGTCAGCGTTCGCGCCGCCCTTCGTGAAGGTGAACAGCGAGGTGACTACCCGATCATCTTGGCCGATCATTCCGACAACACGGGCGGCGGATCTCCCGGCGATTCGACGGAGGTGCTGCAGACGTTCCTGGACGAAAACCTCGAGCGGGCGCTGCTGCTCTACTTTGTTCAGAGCGATGTGGCTCAACAGGCGCACGATGCGGGGGTGGGCGAGGAGATCGATGTCGTGTTGGGCGGGCGGTATCCCGCGCAGGGGCCGGCGGTCCAGGCGACCGCCCGCGTGCTCGCTCTGACCGACGGTCGCTTCGCCTACGATGGGCCGATGTTCGCGGGGCTGCAGGGCAGCATGGGGATGTCAGCCGCGATCCAAATTGACGGCGTGACCGTGCTGGTCGTCACCGCGCGGGAACAGCCGTTTGATATGGCGTTCGCGCGCACTTTGGGAATCGACTGCGCCGCCATGAAATACATCAGCGTCAAGTCGGCCGCGCACTTTCGCGCCGCGTTCGAGCCGATCGCCGGGTGGATTTGCAACGTCGACGCGGCAGGTATTCATACGCACGACTTCGCCGCACTCCCAGGCGCTCGCCGCATTCGCGAGATCTTTCCGATCAATCAAGACGCCGAGTTTGAAACGGTCTAGAGGCTGTTTCAGAACCTTGTACGATGGCCTTCCAAGGCCGTCGAATTTGGAAATCCTCGGGAAACGACGGCCTTGGAAGGCGCCTTCCAAGG
>JASMLW010000319.1 GCA_030748485.1 Pirellulaceae bacterium | reverse complement strand
ACGCCGCACTCGCCGTCCTTGCCGCTGTTCATCACATCCAGAATATACGTTGCCGCCGTTTCCGATGCGCCCGCCGAACCCAACCTCGAACAAAGTTTGCTCAATCGATCCGAGTCAGCCCGCCACTGCTCAGCGTCCTCTAACCAAGATAGACAGTGTTGAGCCATTTCGGCTGACTTATCAGTGCAGGTCGGGTACTCCGGGAAAACGGCCGCCGCGTAAACCGGGTCGTCGAGTCGATAGGCGTACGACGGCCTACGAAACCGGTCCTCGTCGGCCAGCAGATTCGCCAGCGTGATGTACTTCGCCTTCATCAATCGATAGGCGATTGGATAGAA
Source organism: Pirellulaceae bacterium (assembly GCA_030748485.1). GTDB lineage: Bacteria > Planctomycetota > Planctomycetia > Pirellulales > Pirellulaceae > JASMLW01. The sequence goes on along the minus strand of JASMLW010000319.1, from coordinate 17,312 downwards.
CCAGGGATCGACCCAGTAGTGGATCACGGCGGGCGTGGCGTGGAACGTCAGCTCCAGTGAGACCGAACCGGAACAGGCCATGCAGCAACGGGCCTGTCGGATCAGTTCGCCCGTCTTGCGCACATGTATCTCAACGTCGACATCCGCGGCGGCGGCGATCTCCTGTGCGATCGACGCCTGCGCTTCGTTGAAGCTGGCGATCGCGAACCGCGTCTCGGGTGCGACTTTGGCGATGCGCTGCGCCGCTTTGAGGAACCACTTGAGATTCGTTTTTACCTCTTGAGTCCGTGAGCCCGGCAAGATCGACACGAGCGGTCGGCCGGCAAGACGGTCCTGCAGGTCGGCAACGAACTGTTTGTCGAGTTGTTGAGCGCGCAATTCATCGAAGTAAGGGTGGCCAACGTAGCGCGCGTTGCACCCTCGCTCCCGATACCAGTCGGCTTCGAACGGCAGTTTGCAGAGCACGTGATCAACCAATCGTCTCATCTTGTGAATGCGCCACGCGGCCCAGGCCCACATTTGCGGGGCGCCGTAGTAGAAAACGGGAATGCCTTCGCGCTTCGCTTGGCGAGCGATCCACCAGTTGAATCCGGGGTAGTCGATCAGGACGACGGCGTCCGGGCGCTCGTCGCGAAAGTAGGCTCGCGCCCGTCGCACCAGCTTCCAGAAGTAGCGGATGTTGGCGATCGCCGCGGCGAACCACATGATCGCAAATTGAGTGAGGTCTTCGTGCAATTCGCAACCGGCGGCCGCCATCCTCGGCCCGCCATAGCCGACACACTGCGCGCCCGGCTCTTGCCGCTGCAACTCGCCGATCAGATTCGCGCCGTGTAAATCACCGCTCGGCTCACCCACCGAAAAGAAGATCTTCATGTCCGCCTCAAGTCGATCCATGACAAGGCTGTGAAGATGGGCAGTATCGCAAAGGCGCCGGCAATCCCCAAGAGCAATTGCCACTTGTGGCGTTGAGGATGCGGGGCTTCCCTGGTTGGATTCCAGCGACCAACGGGAGCGGGCGAACAACTACCGAGCGGCAGCTCGCTCTGTGTGTGGCACTGCCACTTGTAACGTTGAGGATGCGGGGCTTCCCTAGCGACTACCGAGCGGCAGCTCGCTTTGTGCGGCTCTGCACGTTTGTTTCTTCCTTCGTGACTCTGTGAGTGCAGAAAAAAATGCTCCACGGCCGAACCGAATCGGCCAGTGGAGCGCTCATTGATCTCAGTTGCAGTTTTTGTCGCCGGTTACTTCTTCTTCTCTACTTTGGCGACAGCGAACGCGCCCTTTTTGAATGCCGCGTCGCTGAACACCAATTCGGCTTGCTTAGCCCCCGTGGCCTCGGCAACTTTGGCCTTGCAACGGCCACAGCACAGTTTCACTTCGACGGTCCCGACCTTGACGGTCTGCTTGTCGTTCAAAGGGCGGCCCGTCAGCGGGCACTTGCCCTGCTTGTATTGTCCCGTAGCGACGAGTTGATGGTTGCCTCGAGTCGTGAACTTATCCTTGGCCTTGGTGAATTTGCCTGCGCAACCATCGCAGCAGAAGAAGACCTTGCCATTCTTGAAAGCCACCGATTTCTCAGCTTTGGCGGCCGCTTTCGGATTCATCAAACACTTCACGCCCTTGAGGTTCGGCCCCTCAGCGGCGAAGACGGTGGCGACGCAGACGAGCGCGAAAGACGAAACGATCAACAAGCCGCGAGTTTTCATTTCACACCTGAGATGCTGGAAGGATGTTGAGACGACTAGTGCAGCGGTAGCCTAGTTGAATCGGAATAAACCGGTCAATTTCGACAATCGGCAAGATCGATTCAAAACTCCAGCTTTTGCCACTGTAGAGAACGGAATCTGGCGATTAGAATCTGAAACCTCCTTCGCCAGATCGTCAAATGGGAGTCACCGTGGCGCAACTGCTGTTACTCCCGCTGCTGATCATCTGCTCGTGGATCGCTCTTGAGCACCCGCAGCCCTTCGAATCGATCTGGAGCCAGATCGGCTGGCTGATCGCCGCCATCATGTTCTCCATCGGGCTGATGCTCCCCAAGGACGAAGTCGCCGAGGTGATGCGACGCCCCTGGAATGTCGTTCTGGGCGTTTCCCTGCAGTACGCGATCATGCCGCTGTTGGCGTGGGCCGCCGCGGGTCTATTCGGCCTGGACGGACCGACCCGAACGGGCGTCATACTGGTCGGCTGCGTGCCCGGCGCGATGGCATCCAACGTGCTGACCCACAACGCCCGCGGCAACACGAGTTTTTCGGTGAGCCTGACGACGATGGCGACGCTCTGTTCGCCCGTCGTCGTACCATTGGCCCTGGGGCTGTTCCTGTCGGAGAAGGTCTCGCAGCAACCGATGGCGATGGCTTGGAAACTGACGACCCAAGTCGTCGCGCCGGTCATCGCCGGGTACTTCACGCAGCGCCTGCTGTCGCGTCACGAGAAGACGATTCGCCACTGGGCCCCGCTGGCTGCGAACGCGATCATTCTGTTGGTGATCGCCATGGTTGTGGCGAAGAACAGAGACCGGCTCGTGCAGGCCTCGCTGCTCGTCTTGCCGCCGCTGCTGCTGATCAACCTGCTCGGGTACCAACTCGGATATCTCGCCGGGTGGGCCGTTCGCTTTCCCGAAGGAATGCGCCGCGCATTGACGATCGAGATCGGCATGCAGAACGCGGGTGTCGGCGCTGCGTTGGCGGCGAGTTTCTTTAGCAGCGAGGCCGCTGTCGCCCCGGCGATCTACACTTTCGGTTGCATGCTGACCGGAACGTTGCTCGCCCAGATCTGGTCGTTCTTCCCGCCCGCTGAAGGCAACGCGGAAGAAACGCGCGACTAGTTGGCCGCCAACACGCGGGCCGTGTCCTGGCGAATCGCGACCAGTGTCGGCAGATAACCGGAGATGATCGCCACCAGCGGCGCACCCGCGATCGCCAGAATCAGCAAGCTCGTCGTGGGGGCGATAAACTGCACTGACGAAAGAGCCTCTTCATTGAGCCAGCTGGGAGCGGTCGCGGAACCGGCGAAATACGTCGCCACACCAATCGCCCCGCCAATCAACCCGGTCAGCGCACAACGGGCCAGAATCAGTGCCACGATGTTCAAGTCGCCCTTCCCCAACGCCCGCAACACGCCGATCTCGTGACAACGCTCACGAACGTTGAGCCAAGTCAGTACGCCGACGAAAAGCGCGCTCCCGAAAACGACGATCGGCGACAACACGCCCAGCAGCACAGCCAGACTGCGCTGCGCCGCGTCGCGATTGCTCTTGAGCCGAGAAAGCTGCTCGGATCGCGCCTGTTCAACGAGATCGCGCTGTTTCTCTCGCGCTTCGGCGCGGGTGAAATGCTCGGCCACCTTCGTGTCGGGCAACACTTCCTCGACTTCCGCCCGCACCTTCGAGAGCCGGTTGCCCTTGCATTTGCAATTGAGCGCCAAGATCTGATTGATCTTTCCACCGCGGTCGAGAATTGTCTGCGCGTCATCCAGATGCATCACGAACTGAACGTCTTTGAGGTCGCCAAACTCGGGTTCGATCGACGCGATTGTGAACGACTTGCCTTCAATCTCGACCTGACCGCCCACCTCCATTCCAGCTCCCAACTCGTGGCCGACAAGCACGGTGCCCGGTTTGACCGGTTTCACCATGTGAGGCTTCTCCGTATTCTTCTGCGACGCCGTCAGGACGGGATTGATACCGACGATCAACACCGAGCGATCGTTCCACTTCGTCTTGTGTTGCAACATGGCGATCACGTGCACGACGGTTTCGATACTCGGAGCCGTGGCCAGCTTCTGCACGTAGTCTTCGGGAAAGTCGTGGGCGACGAAGTCGGTGTACAAGCTGCCGAAGTTCGTGTCCTTGTGGACGATCCTCAAGTTGACTCCGATGTCGCGCATGATTCGCTTGGTCTTCTTGTCAAGCGCGGCGAGCTCCTTTTCGGTCTGCTGCTGCAACGAGTCCAAACGCTCCTCTGTCTCGGCGGCAAAACCGCGGACAATCGTGGGAGCCGCGATGAACAACCCGGTCGCGGTCGCGATCGCCACGAGACAAAGAGTGAAATTCAACCAGCGGTGCCGAATCTCAGCCAACAACATGCCGCCAAAAGTCATCGGGGTCGCCTTTCAATTGCAGTGCTCCACGGCCCAAGCGTAGCAGATTTGCCGCTCGCTGGCAGGCGAACTGACTCGCCGGACTCGACGCGCGTCTCGACTGCCGATTGACCGAGCCAGATTGACCGAGCCAGATCGACAATCGACGACTGGCCTCAGCGGCCGCCGCGGATTCGGCTATAATGCGCCAGATGAACATCCGCCTGGAAGAACAGCCCGTTCTTCCTGATCACACAACGGCAACAGTCGCCCGCTCCGCGACGCCCGATCTCGAGTCCCCCGCTAGCCGCAATTTCGCGCTGATGGCTCTCTACCAGGTCGTCATGCGCACGGGGTGGATCTTCAAAACTGAGAGCATCATCATGCCCGCCGTGCTCGACAGTCTCGGCTGCGGTCCGATGGTGCGCGGGTTTCTGCCGTTGCTCAACCGTTTGGGCCAAAGCGTGCCGCCGATGCTGATGGCTCGACGAGTCAAAGTGGCTCCGCGGAAAAAGTACTTGATGTCGGCCTGCGCTTTCTCGATGGCGGCTGTGTTCTTCGCGCTGGCCCTGCTGTGGTCGAGGTGGGGTAGTCAGCCGCCCGTTTGGTTGCCCGTCGCTTTCCTGGCGTGCTACGCGGTGTTCTTTGTCAGCACGGGAGTACACCAGATCTGTTTCACCACCTTGCAAGGTAAGTTGGTGCGAACTACGCGGCGCGGCCGCCTGATGCTGGTCGCGAGCCTTGTCGGCGCGATCAGCGCCTGCAGCTTCGCCGCGGTGTTCATGCCGACGTGGTTGGCGACCGGCGGCGGCCAGTTTCAATACATTTTCGCGTTCTCGGCATGCTGTTTCTTGCTCGCCGCACTGGGCGCTTTGCTGATGCGTGAAGATCGCGATACGCACGCTGAGGCGGCGACATCGGTCGCACGCGTTTTCGAAGCGGCCCGCGACACGCTCCGCCATGACCGCAACTTCCGCCGACTCGCCTGGGTCGCAGCTCTCTTCGGCGTGTCCGTGATGCTCTTCCCGCACTATCAAGCGCTGGCGCGCGAACGCCTCGGTATGAGTTTCACCAACATGACCATGTGGGTGATCGTGCAGAATGCGGGCACAGCGTTCTTCAGCATCCTCATGGGGCCGATCGCCGATCGACGAGGCAACCGGTTGGTGCTGTGGTGCGTGCTCATCACCATTTGTGTGGCTCCGATTTCGGCGCTCGTCCTGTCGTACAGCGGCAACCTCGGCTCGCAACTCTTCCCACTCGTGTTTGTCGTCGTCGGACTGACGCCCGTTGTGATCAAGACGCTACACAATTACACGCTCGAGATTTCACCGCCCGCCGATCATCCTCGCTATCTGAGTACGCTTAGCCTGTGCTTCGCCGGACCGGTGATTCTGTCTCCCCTGGTCGGCTGCGCCGTCGGCTGGCTCGGCTTCGACGTGGTGTTCCTGGCGCTCACCGTCTTTGTGGTGGCCGGTTGGTGGCTTTCCTTCGGTCTAGTCGAACCTCGCCACAAACGGCACGTCCACGCCCAAGACGAGTTGCCGCTCGGTTAGGTTAGATCTTGGCGGCGCTCACGCAGCAACGCACATCCAATCAACCCACATGCGCGTCAACCCACATGCGCATCAGCCCACATGCGTATCAGGCCACATGCGCATCAGCCCGCACCGTCGTCCGGAGTCGAAGTCGTTCGGCTGAGGTACATCTCCAAGTAACTGCGCCGTTCAACTCGGCCCAATCCGATCGCCTCAATCAGGCTCAACAACTTGTTCTCGACCGCTTCGAATTCCGACTCCTCCGCGATCATTTCGAGTTCGTAGAACTCGCCCACGCCGGGCACTGCATCGAGCGACAATTCGACTTCCGCGCCCCGCCAATGCAACGTGGCGTGTCGGCGATGTTTCTCGACACTGGCCACGATCGAGAAGCCGAGCGCGAGCAGCAACTGTTCGTGTTGATCGTAGCCGGACGCCCCAGCTCCGATTTCGAATTCGAGTTCGCGCCGCGTCTTCGTCAACTCACCAAGCTTGGGGCCCTTGTAGGTCACCCGGTTCCGCTCTCCTATCCGGCGGATCCGCAGCGCTTCGTCAGTTGCGGCGAAGTCTCGCGACGGGTGGCGAAAATAGACGTCGACCTGCGTAATGGGCTCGCTGAATTCAGCCCCCCACTCGACCAGCGCCGATTCCACATCCGACAAGTTGGCGACCGCCAGTTTCTGCTCGACTTCCAGTTGCATGGACTTCTCTCACCAGCAGTTTCGAAGTGATCGACGTATGATAACATCCTGGTTCCGCCCGGCGGGCGTCCGCTGCATGACCCTCCACGCAACTCCACCGCGCGATTGACGATGGCTGAGATTGAATCGAAACAGATCAACGAGGAAGGCCCGCGGCGACGTCCGATCTCGCCGAGCGTGGTGATCTTCGCTGTGGTCGCCATCTCTCTCGGCGCGTTCATTCATTTCAAGATGCGCGGTCTGGCCGCTAACGGAGTCTCGTCGCCCGCCTCTGGCAAGCAACTTGGCGGAGTCAAACTGAAGCTACTGACCGGATCGACGGGACCCGGCGTAGTCACCGACGAGCAGCTGTTGGGGCGAGTCACGGTGATCAACTTCTGGGGATATTGGTGTCCGCCGTGCGTGCAGGAGTATCCCCACCTGCAAAAGATTCGAGCCGCTCTGGAAGAGCATGAAGATTTTCAGTTTCTCCTCGTATCGTGCCATCCTGCGCTCGGCGGCGGCGATGAAGCGAATCTGCGTGAACGCACGACCGTCTTTTTCGATTACGCCGATTCAGCGCCGGCAAACTCCTATTCCGATCTCTCCGGCGTCACTCGCAAACAGATCGCGGGGGCGATCGGGTCACAGCACATCAGTTTTCCGTGCACAGTGCTGGTGGACCGGGAACGCGTAATCCGCGGCGTCTGGATCGGCTACTCGTCCGGCGACCCACACAAGATCCAAGAAGAAGCCGCGCGGCTGCTGAAAAACAAACCGCCCTCTGGAAGTTAGCGCCCACAAGGCGCGGTCACTGGGAGTCAAGCCGCGCACAGCCTTCACGGGCTTCGTTGTTGTAGGCTGACAGTTGAATCGCAAGATCACGGAATGTCGTGATTCCATTCGGCAGTGGGTCCGCCATCCACGTCACGACGGCGCGGCCGCCAAGATAGAAGATGGCAGGCACCGCGAAAATGGCGCACGTGCTGGCGGTCGCAACGACAGCAGGACTATGCCATCGTGGCAAGCATGTCATCAGCCAAAACCAAAAAATGGGATTGACGACGGCCAACACGAGCACTGCCACGTCAGCATGGTGAAGCTGACGAGTAATGTCGCGAAGCGGAGGAAGTTGATCCTGTGTCATCCAAGTCAGCCTGTCCCAGAATCTGGACAATCTACGCCCCCTCAGTCGATGCAAGATCGGCGTGCTCGGGCCAAACCGCTTGACCTGGGGATTGATCTCGCCAGCCATTCGCGTCAATCCGCAAAACATTCCAGCCGGAACGCAGCGTCTGCCGAGAAAGGTCAGCGGCTCAAATGGAATAGGCTTCGCTCGTCCAGCTATTTCATCAGCCAACCATCCAAAGGTCAGGGTGGGAGCAACCCGCTCCATCCATTCTTCGTGACTCCCTGCACCCTGAGTTAACATCGTCTCCCATTCAGGCGGCGGCAGTTCGATTCCGAAAACATCCTCAATGCCCCAATTCAGGAACTCAAGATCGTCTTCGTCGCAACCAGATTCCATTATGTAGTTGTGAATCCGCGTGTCCGCGTCAAACGGCGCCTCTGTTGACAACCCTACCTTCACCGTTTGCTTGAGACCGCAGAGTATCTGTTCACGGGAGTAGGCGTTTTCTGACATGATCCGATCTCCGAGCGCGGCGGTTAATCTGACACGCCATCTGACAACGCCATCTGACAGCGCCATTTGACAGCTCCATCTGACATTGGCCGCACCGTCACATTTTGACCCCAAACGGGCGCCTTGGAAAGTCGACGGCAAATCACCTGCTGACGCTGCCGAGCGAGTACACATCGCCCATCGCTGTGACCAAAGGTCACGTCACTCAATCGAGCGCCCCGCCGCCTTCACCGGTTCGATCGGATTCGAGGAACGAGGCCAAGATCACTTGCGCGGCGAGCATGTCGCGACGTTTCTTTCGTTGCTTGCTCGACAGGTTGGCGTCGAGCAAGTAGTCGTCGGCGGCCGCGGACGAAAACCGTTCGTCGTAGAAGTGAACGGGGGTCTCGGTGAGTCGCTCGAGCCACTCTCCAAACTTTCGCGCCGCCGCCGACTGTTGACTCTCGTCGCCGGATGAATGGAGCGGGAGTCCAACGACAAACCCGACAACGCGCTCGTCGCGAACTAGTTGGCGAAAGTAGTCGGCGTCTTGCGATTCGGAGCGCCGCGCGTAGTTCTCGTAGGGGCTCGCCATCGTCTGCTGGACATCGCAAATCGAGACGCCGATTCGCACGGCTCCATGGTCGACGCCCGCTAACCGACCGCTCGCCGGCAAGCCGTTCATGGCTGCTTTGCCGGCTTTGGCTGTTGGGTGATCGGCAGCGGCTGACGCTCGGCGGCCGAGAAGAAGTAACCGTGCTCGAAGAAACGCACAACCGCCTCTTGAGTCGCCCGATCTTTCATGATCTGGCTATGGGTTGTCGGCATCACGGCGAAATCATGAGCGCCGTCCAACTTCGTTTCCTCGACGGTCACGACCAAATCTTGCTCGTCATCCAGAATCGGGTTGCTGACGACGCCGTTGCCGCGGCCGGCCACGATGCCGAACTGGACCGAGGGCGTGCCGAGCCGCTTTTCCAGTTCCGGCCAGTTGGCCATCTGCTTTCCGCTGGCTCCCCAGAGCAATTTGAACAACGCGTTGTCGCGGAAGAACTGCGCCAAGCGGGGTGAGTGATTCGGCGGAGCCAACATGACGATTCGTTTGATCCGCGGATCGGGACGCCTGCCAGGCTTGCTCTGATCGGCCCAGTAGTGGCGGACGACGAGATTTCCCATGCTGTGCCCGACAATGTTGATCTCCTTCGCATCGGGGAGATTCTTGACGATCCGCGCCAGGGCTACCGCGTGGTGACTCAACTCCGCCCGTGAACTGGCGTACGAGACGTTGACGACGGTGAAACCGCCATCGTCCTTGAGGTGTTTGCACAGCGACGACATCGAGTTGCGGGAGCGGAGAATGCCGTGCAGCACGACAACGACTTTGCCGTCGACGGGAGCCAGTCGAAACTTGGCCTTCGCCCGCGTCAATTCGGCCTGGCAATGCTTGTAGGAACCCCATGCGAAGCGGACGTTCGCGGGGTCCAGCAGCCGGCAATGTCCGGTCAGGACGTTCCGCTGAATCCGCCAATCTCGAAACACGGCCTCGTCAGTCCAAAACTGCTTGCCGCCCATCGTCTTCCACTTCCAATTGGGTAGTTTCACGACGAACTCCAATTGCCTGAGGGCTGCTTCATTCGCCCGCACATTCGGCGGCTGATTCTGGGGACGATTCTCTGCGGGGCCCTGCCCCACCGTCGCCAGCACGGCCGTGCAGCACCATGCGAAAAGCGCGCTGTTCATATTTGTCTCCCGAAAACGAACGGCCCGTGACTCAGCACGGCAAAATGACTCATCGGTCTACAAGTAGTCATCCCACTGCCGCTCTTTTAGTTGTTGAACGAGATTGCGGATTGCTTCTTCGTCGCTGCGGTGGGCGACCAGCGTCGCGTCGGCGGTGCGGACGACGATACAATCCTCGATTCCCACGGTGGCGACGAGATGTTCGTCGTTCGTGCGAATGATGCAGTTCTTGGAATCCATGGCGACGACCCGCCCCTGCAGCGTGTTGCCGTCTTCATCGGCGTCGCGGAGCCGCGCCATGGCTCCCCAGCTTCCCAAATCGTCCCACTGGAAGGGGGCTTCGACGACGACGACGTGTTCGTAGTGCTCCATCACTGCATAGTCGATGCTCTTGCCGCGAATCTCCGTGAACTCACGCTGAAAGACGTCGTCAAAATCGTCTCGACCGGCCGCGTCGGCGATCGCCTGGACGCGTTCCATCAGCTCGGGCTCGTACTCACGCAAACTGTCGAGAATCGTAGCCGCCTTCCAAATGAAGATTCCCGAGTTCCAGTAGAAGAGTTCACTTTCGACATATTGTTGGGCGACGACGGCCGCCGGCTTCTCGCGAAATCGGACGACCTCGAAGGCAGCCGATTCGCCGCACGTTTGTTCCAGCGGTTCACCGCGTTCGATGTACCCGAACGACTCGGCAGGGTACGTCGGCGGGATGCCGAGCGTGACGATGCGCCGTTCATCGACCGCCACCAGAGCGACGGCCTGGCGGATCGCGGACTGAAACTGTTGCGGCGGTTGAATGACATGATCCGACGGCATAACGATCATCACCGCGTCGGGATCGGCTTTGACTAGCAACGCCGCCGCCACGCCGATGCAGGGAGCCGTGTCTCGCTTGCACGGTTCGCCGAGCACGGCTGCATCCGGCAAGTGCGGAAGCTGCTCGCGAATGGCGGTGACCAGCTGTTCATTGGTGACGATCAGCACGCGGTCGTTGCCGACCAGGTCGCCCAGACGATCAACCGTCGATTGGATCATCGTGCGTTCACCGGACAAGTCGAGCAATTGTTTTGGAAACCCCGCGCGGCTCGCCGGCCAGAATCTAGTCCCCGCGCCTCCGGCCATGATCACTGCATGCAACATCCAAATTTCCCCGACAAAATAACCGCGAATCGGGGACATCGTACTGGCGATGCGCGAGCCAACTCAACGTCGATTGGACGAGACGAGTTGTCTGACCTGTCAAAACCAACCCTGGACGTACGCATACGCCAACAGGCAAAGGACCGGAAAGGCGATGAAAATCACGCCATAGGTAAATATGGTGGTGCGAAAGTGATGAGGCCAACGAGCCATGATTGAGAGGCAATACCCAGGGTTTTGGCGAGGAGTTTCCGCTGATGACGACGTCCGCCCGCGGACCAACGGCTCATTATTCCCTACAACGGTCGTCGCTGCTACCATCAATCGCTCGTCCACACCCACCAACGAGGTTTGCCATGCTCCGTGCGAATATTCTGGTCGGCATCGTGTTGGCCTCCGCCCTGCCCGCCGCCGGGGGAGAAGATCTGCCTCTGCACGGAGCCACCGTGCTCCACTTCGCCTCGGTGGAAGAAGGCCGCGAGGCTCTCAGAACGGAAGACCGGTTCACCGACGCCGTCTCTCAATTCGACCTGGAGAGCCGGCTCGGCAAACGCGGGGCCAGCAAGGAGGAGCTGCTCAAGTTCGCCGCCGACCAAGTGCGGCCGTGGCCGGAGGACTTGCAGACCAAAATCGCGGCCGCGACCGCGAAGGTGCGCGAACAGCTACAGCCGTTTTCAGTTCCCTTCCCCAAGCGAATTCTGCTCATTCACACGACCGGCAAAGAAGAAGGCAACGCCGCCTACTGCCGTCGTCACGCGATCATTCTGCCGCCCAACACACTGCGAAAAAATGTCGAGCAAGTCGAACGACTCCTGGCTCACGAGTTGTTTCACGTCCTCAGCAGCCACAACGACAAACTGCGACGTGAGCTGTACGGCGTCGTCGGCTTTCGAGAGTGCCCGCCGATCGCCCTGCCCGAAAACTATCGAGCTCGCAAGTTGACCAACCCCGACGCCCCACAAATCAACAACGTCATCGAGCTAGAGCTGAAGAAAGGCGAGGCAAAAGTCCTGGCGACTCCCCTGCTCTACGCCAGCGTCGATCGCTATGACCCCGACAAGGGCGGCTCGTTCTTCAAGTATCTGAAGTTTGCGTTGATGGTGGTTCGCGCAAAGGACGATTGTTTCGAGCCGATCGTGAAGGATGGCGAATTGGAATTGCTTTCCCCGCGAGAGACTCCTGACTACTTCCGTCAAATCGGAAGAAACACCCGCTACATCATTCACCCAGACGAGATTCTGGCGGACAACTTTGTCTGGATGGTGCGAGGGAAGAAAGAGCTGTCCAACCCCGAGATCGTCGAGAAGATGAGCCGACTGTTCAAGCAAGAACAGCAAGAACAGGATGAGCCGTAGTCGCTCACTGTGTTCGCTCTACGGTGTTCGCTCTACTGTTCGCTCTACGGTGTTCGCTGCTCAGCCGCCGCGTACAGCGCGATGACAATCTCCGCCGCTTGTTCGCCGTTACCGCTGCGTTGCAACTCCAGATGGATCCCAAACGTCTCGACTTGCGCCGCCTTGATGTTCACTTCGGGGCCGTCGAGCTGTTCTGTTTCGATCGACGGTCTGGCGGCGAGCGGCGGGCAGAAGGAGACGTGCAAATCACTGCGGATTTCACCCGCGGCGAAACCCGCCCGCAGCTGAGCAAAGACGGTCTCGACGCCGGACTCGACCGACCGCGTCCATTGCTGGCTCACCCCGCGAGGAAGCTCCGCCTCCTCTTCCGCAATCTCGACGCCGGCCAAAGGGGCGTCGCCGGTGGGCGGCGCGGGCGCAGCGGCGGCGGCGTTGGCGCTCGCGTCGGCGCTCGCGTCGGCCTGTTCAGCTCCACCGGCTGGCCGCGGTCGCTCGGCAATCCGCCAAACTATCTCCTGCAAGACAACCGCTCCCCAGAGGACCACCAATCCATCCGTGGATGAGGCGGGAATGGAGACCGCCGCCGCCACCGCGCAGAAGGCGAACGAGGGCGCCGCCAACGACAATCGATCCGCCCAACGAACGCCGGTCGCGATATGTCGCCAGATCCGCCGAGCCAATTCGGCGGCCACCGTGGCGATCACGGCCACACCGATCAGCTCTTCGGTGGACAGCGGTTGATGGTCGAACCCGACCGCGCGTCGAGCCACCAGGACCGCGGCCATTGCGGTCACGGCGAAGAGGGTGACGCCATACCCGCCCCGCGCGGCGCGCTGCGCGATGAGATGATCGGTTCGGCTGGCCGTCGCCATACGCTTCGCCGCCTAGCTGCCTGCGGCAGCTCCCGCGCCGACCGCATCCGCCAATTCGGCCGCCCGATCGGTGCTCTCCCAAGTGAAGTCCGCGTCGTCGCGCCCAAAGTGGCCGCCAGCCGCCGTCTTGCGGAAAATCGGACGGCGTAGATTGAGGTACTCGATGATACCGGCTGGTGAAAGCGGGAACATCTCGCGGCACGCGTCGCAAATGCGATCGTCGTCCACCGCGCCGGTGCCCTGCGTGTCGACCAGCACGCTGACTGGGTCCGAGACGCCGATCGCGTACGCCAGCTGCACTTCGCACCGCTCGGCCAGCCCGGCCGCCACCACGTTCTTGGCGACGTGGCGAGCCATGTAGGCCGCGCTGCGATCAACCTTTGTGGGATCCTTGCCGCTAAAGGCTCCGCCGCCGTGTCGCCCCCAGCCGCCGTACGTGTCGACGATGATCTTGCGACCCGTGAGGCCGCAATCGCCGTGTGGACCGCCCGTCACAAATCGACCTGTCGGGTTGATGTGATAGGTGATTTCATCGTCCACCAACTCGCCCGGCAGCAACGGCTTGACCAACTCGACCACGTATTCGTAAATCTCATCGTGCGAAACGTCGGGACAGTGCTGAGTCGACACGACGACCGTGTCGATCCGCGATGGCTTGCCGTCCACGTACTCGACCGTCACTTGACTCTTGCTGTCAGGCCGCAGCCACGCGACGGCTCCATTTCGACGGGCGTCGGTCAGTTGGTTCGTAATCCGATGCGCGAGAGCGATCGGCAGCGGCATGAGCTCCGGCGTGTCGTTGCAGGCGAAGCCGAACATCAAGCCTTGGTCGCCGGCTCCGATCGACTTGCCCGATTCGCTGTCCTCGTCCACACCTTGGGCGATGTCCGGACTCTGCTTGTCGATCGAGACCATCACGGCGCACGTATCCGCGGAGATGCCCGCTTCGTCGTCCTGGTATCCGACATCCCGAATCACGTCGCGAACGATCTGCTGGTAGTCGACCACCGCGTTGGTGGTGATCTCGCCGGCGATGATCGCCACGCCCGTTGTCACCATCGTCTCACAGGCGACCCGGCTATGAGGATCCTGGGCAAACAAGGCGTCCAACACGCCGTCCGAAATCTGATCGGCGAGTTTGTCTGGATGTCCCATACTGACGGATTCACTGGTGAACAAGAACTTGTTGGACGCCACGGGGATGCACCTCCACTATGCAAAACGGGCCGGATGGGGAGCGGAACGGCCGCATTATAGGCGGCACCGCATTTTTTCCACAACCGTCCAACTTTCGCTAACCTGCGCGTTTTCGCACCGCACCAGCCGATTGTCTCCGCGTTTGATCAGCCGACTTTTTGAAGTCCAGTCGCTGCGGCTCACCCCGCCGCGCGTCGGGAAGCTGATCGATCAACAACTTGGCGGTCATGTCGGTCGCACCCCGCGACCGCTCGACGACGCGCTGAGCACGCTCACCGATGCTCTCCATGAACTGGCCGTCCACCAAACACCGCTGCACGAACGCATGCATTTGTTCACCGTTCTCGACCACGACCGCCGCGTCGTCCGCCAGTAACTGGGCGACGACGTCGCGGAAGTTGCGAGTCTGGGGACCGAACGAAACGGCCGCTCCGTACGCGGCCGGCTCGATCATGTTTTGACCGCCCCGTTTTCCCATGCTGCCGCCGACAAATGCGATGTGAGCGGTTCCCCACCACGCGCCCAGTTCGCCAACCGCATCGACCAACAGAACTAACGGGCCGGCCGTCAGCTGATCCGTCAGCTGGCTGCGCCTCGTCCAGGGAACTCCACAGCGGTCGAGCAAGGCGGCCACTTCGTCAAACCTCTCCGGGTGGCGAGGCACGAGCACCAGCCGCAATCGTGGAAACTTCGGCAGTAGTTTGAGAAACGCTTGCAGCGCCAAGCGCTCTTCGGGATCTTGTGTGCTGCCAGCTAGAAAAACGATCTCGCGATCCTTGAGAGCCACGAGCTCCGATAGCTCACGCGTCCGTGTGTTGACGCGATTCGACTCGGCGCCGTCGAATTTCAACGAGCCGGTCACCACAACGCGATTGGGGTCGGCTCCCAATTCGAGGAATCGCGCGGCGTAGGCGTCGGTTTGTACGGCGATCATGTCGATGGGCCGCAGCATCCGCTCGACCAGCGGGCGAATCCGCCGGTAGCCGCGGGCGCTGTTCTCGCTCAGCCGTCCGTTCACCACGGCGACACGGGCTCCGGAACGTTGCGCCGCCCAGATCAAGTTGGGCCACAACTCCAACTCGGCGAGCACAAACAGATCGGGACGAACTCGATGCATCGCTCGCCGGACAGCCCACGAAAAATCGAGCGGGCAGTAGCAGACGACACAATCGGCTCCGTACTTCTTCCTGGCCAACTCGTAGCCGGTCTTTGTCGTCGCCGAGATGTAAAAAGTCGCGGCCGGCAACCGTCCCCGCAGGGCCTCCAGCAATGGCTGCAGCACATTCACTTCACCCACGCTGACGGCGTGCAACCAAACACAAGGTCCGCGCCCCGAGCGGACCGGCACTGAGCCGAGCAGTTTCTCCGCCCACCCCGCGCGGTATTTGCCGGTGCGAATGGACTGCGCGATCAACCATGGCGACACGGCCAGCGCCAAGGCGGCGTAGAACAGGTTGAGCAGGTACGGCACCGAGCTTCCTTTCCTGGCGCTGTTGTCGTGGGATCCCAACCACATGCCCGGCGGCGACCGCCTAGACGATGGCGTCGCCTTTCCGCATGCAGCAATTCTTGTATTTCTTTCCACTGTTGCAGGGACACGGTTCGTTGCGGCCGACGCGGGAGCCACGATTCCGAATCGTCACCGCGGGAGTCTCGCCGCCACTGCCGTCAATCGCCTCTTGCTGTTGCTGAGCCATTTCGGACGAGGACATCGCTTCGTCATGACGGGCCGACGTCTCGACCCACGTCGAACCAACGAAGCCCTCATCCAACTGCTCCATGCGAAAAACCAAGTCGGTCGTGCGCTCGCCAATCGACTTCCACATCTGCTCGAACAGCCGCATCCCCTCGCGCTTGTATTCGACCTTGGGATCCAATTGGGCGTAGCCCTTAAGTCCCACGCTGCTGCGCAGGTGATCCATGACCAGCAAGTGGTCTTTCCATCCGGTGTCAACCAATTCGAGGAGCAGTTGCCGCTCCATCCGGCGGATCTCCGGCCGGAATCGATCTTCGACGGCGTTGAGCACGCGACGTTCAAGATCTTCGCGGTCGAGCGATTCGAGCGACTCGGCCGACACGTCGGCCAGCAACTCTTTCTGCATCCAGTCGGTCAGCGAGTCGAGCGCTCCGTTGCTTGACCCGGCCATCGATTCCAGCTGTGACCGAGCTTCGTCGACCGCCACTCCAGCCGCCTGTTGGTTGCGTTTGCTGCAATCGACCAGCAGTTCACGGACCTGGTCGGCCTGTTTGTTTTTGAGATCGTCGAGTCCGATCGAGGCGTCGAAACGCGTCTGAGCCCAGCCCACCAATCCTTCGCGGTCGACTCGAGAACCGTCACCCGAGTACCGAATCAGGCCCGCCATGACGGGATACTCAGCCTCTTTGTGGTCGTAGATCGCTTCGGCGCGTTCGCAGATGAAGTCAACCAGTTGCGACGCCTCCTGATCTCGCAATTCGTCGAGCTCAATGATCAAGCCGAATTTGGCGGCCAGCCAACCGGAGAGCGACGAGAGGCTGAAATCCGAATCCAGAATCGGCTCGCCCTCAGCCAAGTCGGTGCGTTGGATCGCCTCTCGAGCGCGGTTGATGAGCAACTCGTCGACCGCATCGCGACCGACCTTTTTCAAATCGCGGTCCCGCAGGTTCAGTCCCCAACTGGCGTTGCCGAATTTGGCCAGCGCCTCCCATCCCCACTCGCTGGTGTCCACTTCCCGCGGCAAGTTCTCGTCAATCGCCCCCTGAATGTTCGACTCGGCCATCCGCTCGGCTTCGTCCTTGGCGTATTGCTGGGCGTTCTCGTAGTCCATCCCGCGAAAGTCTCGCGGTTCAAAACCACACGACAGCCGCGAGCCGGCGAAGGCGGCGAACGTGTCCAACGCGTAGTCGCGGTCGAGAAACATATTGACGAAGTAGTCGATCTGCTCGCGAATCATGTCGCTGATCAATTCGCGGCAATTGACGCCGTCGAGAATCTGCTGGCGGTAGCGGTAAACGCGCTTCCGCTGCTCGTCCATCACCTCGTCGTATTCCAACAGATTCTTGCGAATCTCAAAGTTCCGCTCTTCAACCTTCTTCTGCGCCGCCTC
>JASMLW010000318.1 GCA_030748485.1 Pirellulaceae bacterium | reverse complement strand
CGGATTGACGCCCTGACCGATTGCCGGTTTGGATTCTCCCTGGAGCCGCATATGGAGGACTTGGATGCGGTCGTTTCGTTTCTCCAAGATTCGCTGCGCCGGACGCTCGTCTGCAATGAGTCTGACCTGATTCGGATCGGAACGGCGTTGCACGAAGCGGTCGTCAACGCCAACGAGCACGGCAATCTGGAACTGTCCTCCGACATTCGCGAGTCGGATCCGACCGAATACCACGGGCTTGTTAAGCTCCGCGCGCGACAAAAGCCGTATTCGGATCGACGCGTCTACGTCGGCGCGGAGATCTTTCAAGATCAAGCCGTGTTCGTCATCCGCGACGAAGGTTCGGGATTTGAGCACGCAAAGTTGCCGGACCCCACGCAGTCGGAAAACATCGGCAAAGTGAGCGGCCGAGGGTTGTTCCTAATCCGCACATTCATGGACGATGTTTCGTTCAACGCCAAGGGCAACGAAATCACGCTTGTCAAACGCGTCGGCTTTTCGGCGGTGGACAACTGTCGCGAAACCGGCCAGGTGGGTTGAACGGCGTCGCCGCTTGCGCGGCAACCCGCCACGCGGCCTCGTCAGCGGATGTCTGCGCCGCGGAATCTCTCACGCCGCCGCGTCGCGCGCCGCAATCGCGTCCCCGACCGCGCTGACCAAATGGTCTAATGAGAACGGCTTGGCGATGACGAAGGCCGCGCCTGCTTGCTCAGCCGCCTGGTACTCATCCCAACGAGGCCAGCCGATCAGCGCGCCCCACCGCGGATCCGGCGAGTCAGCCAGTAACGCGAACCGCTGACGGATCGACTTGAGCGCTTCTGCGCCCGGCCACCGCGGACAGTCCCAGAGCAACAGGTCGGGCGATTCGATCGGGATTCGTCGATGCGCCCAATGGCAAGTCCCGCCCTGGGATTCGAGGATGGTTTGCAGTGATGCGAAACCCGCGTGGTTGGGCGACTCAATCACGATGTGGCCGCTGAACTTCGACAGTCCCGCCCGGGTCTCCAGCAACGCGCGCTCGGCGACGGTCACAGTTCGCGGTGCGAACAACGAATGGGACCATTGTCGCTCCAGCCAACCGGCGACATCGTACCAATAGAGACGCGGCACGCCGGGCCAGGGCGAGCCGGTACGCAATTCACCTTCGCACCAACTGCCGAGCGCGGTGAACATCCGCACGAGGGGCATGGTCTGATGAAGTCGTTCGATTTCCGCCGAGTTGAACTCTCCTCGCCGCGCCTGCGCCCAACCAATCCACTGCGGCGGTCGGCCGCTCCGACAGAACTCCGCCGCCGCCGCCGATGTCGACACTTGGTGGAGTTCGCTGTGCTCGTGCAGCCAAGTCAGCAGCGGAGCAAAACAGACGTCGCTGCAGTCGCCGATGAGTAAGACTCGCTGAGTCACGGCAGGTCATCCTCCGCGCCGCGGATCAAATCGTGGATCTCGCCAGGCGTTTGCGCGTCGCGCAGTCGGGGAAGGAAGTTCGGCAAAGTGATCAGTCGGCTGAGCCGAGCGAGCAGTTTCAGATGCCCGGCGTCGTCGACTGAGCAGATGAGAAAGAAGCAGTCGGTCAGCGAGCCCTTGGCGTCGCCGAAGGGGATGCCCTGAAACGTGCGGCCAAAACTGACAAACGGATCCGCCAGGATGCTTGTCTGCGGGCGTCGCGGGTGCAGCAGGGCGACTCCGTTTTCCATCGCGGTCGGATGCAGATTCTCGCGCGCTCGCACAGCGTCTTCCATCCGGTTGGGGTCCCACAGGAGACCGGAATGGCCGGCCAACTCAACCATCCCGCTGATCACCGACGATCGGGTCCGCGCCTGAAACTGTGGGTTGATCGACTCGGCTGGCATCAGGTCGACCAGCGACCAGTCGTCGTGGGTGTCGGGAGCGTTCTTTTTCAACACGCCCTCCACCTCGACCAGTTCGTCCTCGCCACTGACGCCAATGCGCTCTTCCAGCCAATGATGGATCTCCGCTTGCGAGAATCTCCATTGGCCGCCGAGCTTCCGCCCGGGCAAACGTCCGCGGTCGGCCATTCGCAGCACCTGTTGCGGAGTCAGGTGAAGGTAGGCCGCCAGAGCGTCGATGTCGAAATCGGCTTGGGACATGCCGTCTTACATTCATGGCGGGGAGTCGAAGAGTCGATCGATATTCGCGATTTGAGGTTCGCAGTCGACCGAGCGGGCCGCCATTGTGAACGATCGGATGAGCCTTCGAAAGGCCAGGTTGCCAATCTCGGACTCGACATTTCGCCGCTCTCTGTCATCATGTCTAGTCGACTCCTTTGTTGCCGTGAGGTATCGATGAATCGTTCCTGGGTGATCGTTGTCCTGTTGTTTTCGTTCTGTATCGTGGGCTGCACCGAAGTCGAGCCGACCGGGCCTGACCCGGATGCAGTCTTTCAGGCAGCCAAGCTTGGTGATCTGCCCTACCTGCGTGATCGTCTGTCCAAAGGGCTAGATCCCAATGTTAGAAACGAGAGCTTCTCCAATCGCGAATGCCTCCTCTACTTCGCGGTCCGCAAAGGCGAACTCGACGCGGCGAGAGTATTGCTCGAATCGGGAGCTCTCGTCGATCTGCGAGAAACCGGGTACCACCGCACGTCGCTGTTTCGCGCGGCCTCTGATGGACGCCTGGCGATGGCGCAGTTGTTGATCGAGCATGGAGCCGATGTGAACGCGATCGATCGCTTCCGCGAGAACCCGTTGCGATCGGCCATCAAAGGGAATCATCTTGAGATCGTCCAGCTGTTGCTGGACAAGGGCGCCGATCCCTACCAGACCAACAAGGATGGCAAAACGATGAAGGACGTCGCCATGGAGATTGGATCACCCGCCGTCCAACGCCTTTTCGCGAACGAAGACGAGTAACGCGTGTCAACTCCAAATCGCCGCCCAAGCCGCTATTGACCGTGTTGGGCAAATGCTGAAAATGCTGAGCGACTGAGAGGAAATGACGAGCAGGACGCTTTGAGTTTCCTCATTCTCAAATCAGCCGGCATCTGGCAAGGAGGCCATTGGGATGCAACACGTTGCCAATCGCGGCCGTGGAATCTCTCTTCGCGAGATCTTCCCTGATGCTCAGTTCTTCGGCGCCAGCGACATCACCGCTCGCTCCTGTTGCAGCGATTCTCGCAAGTGCCAGCCCGGAGACGTGTTCATCGCGCTGGTCGGCCGCGATGGCGATGGCCACGACCATGTGCACCAAGCGATTCAACAGGGCGCCGTCGCCGTGCTGGCCGAACGGCTGTTGCCGGTCGCCGCGCCCACCTGCGTCGTTTCTGACACGCGGGAAGCGTGGGGACACGTCTGCCACTCGCTCGCCGGTCATCCTGCGGACAATCTTCTGACTGTCGGCGTCACGGGCTCAGTCGGCAAGACGACGACCACCCTGTTGCTAGCATCCGTGTTCGAAGCAGCCGGGCAGCATGTCGGTTTGACTTCAACGATTGCGTATTCCGATTCCTTGAAAGTACGCACGCCGCGACGGACGACGCCCGCTCCTCCCGTGCTCGCCAAATGGATGTCGCGGATGGTGGGCAATGGCTGTGGATCGGCGATCTTGGAGCTATCGAGCGAGGCGCTGGCTCAACGACGATTGGCTGGCGTTCAGTTGGACGCCGCCGTCTTGACGAACGTCCGTCGCGATCACCTTGAATTCCACGGCTCGCAACTCAATTATCGCAACGCGAAAGCTCGACTGTTCAATCATCTCAAAGAGACGAGTGGCGTCTCGGTGCTCAACGTGGACGACGCCGGCTCCCAATCGCTGCTCGGCAAGACTGCCGGGGCCGTGATGACTGTTGGCATGCACGAGCAAGCCGAGCTGATGGCGACCGTGGTGGAGCGATATGCCGGCGAGCAGACATTCTTGCTCACCGCCGGCAACGAAACAGCCGCAGTTCGCACTCGAATGATCGGCGACCAGCACGTCTACAACTGCTTGTCCGCGGCAGCGGTCGGTCTGGTCGCCGGTTTGGACCTGGCGACCGTCGTCAAGGGCATCGAGGCGGTGGAGATGGTTCCCGGCCGCCTGCAGAGGATCGAATGCGGCCAGCCATTCGCCGTCTACGTCGACTACGCCCGCACGCCCGACTCACTCTCTCTTTGTCTGAGCACGATTCGCAAGGTCACTGACGGCCGGTTGATCGTGGTCTACGGAGCTGAAGGAGATCGCTCTGGTGAGAACCGACCCCGCCTGGGGCGAGCGGCCGAACGGTACGCCGACACGACGATCATCACCGGGCACAATCCCCGCCACGAAGAACCACTGCAGATCGTCCACGACATTCTGGATGGATACGACGATCCCGCGCGAGCTCACGCGATTCCGAATCGGCAGCGAGCCATTGAGTTCGCTCTGAGCCGGGCCCGATCGGGAGATGCAGTCATCATCGCCGGCAAAGGCCACGAGGACTGGCAGATTGTCGGTAGCCGCAAGAGAAAGTTCAGCGACGCCGACACGGCCCGTAAGTGGCTCTACGAATCGGTTGCCGATCAAGTCGATGCGATACCCTTTCCGCGTTGGAAGCGGTCAGCGTAAGTGCGACGGGTCTTC
Source organism: Pirellulaceae bacterium (assembly GCA_030748485.1). Lineage (GTDB taxonomy): Bacteria > Planctomycetota > Planctomycetia > Pirellulales > Pirellulaceae > JASMLW01. The sequence continues at coordinate 5,735 of JASMLW010000318.1, read as the reverse complement.
AATCGCTCACATCCCATGTGACCTCAATACAGCGCCGTACCTTGCTTGCGCGGTGGGGTCGTGTTGAGCTGCCCTTCGTCGCGAAGTCCCGCCCGGCAGGCAGGACCCTGCTTAAGTACGATGGCCGTCCGAGGCCGTCGAGAAATGCGACTTTCATAGAAATCTCTCTTGTGCTGTGCGGCCGTGTTCGGTATTTACCGCCTCACAAAACACATCACCCACAACTTGGCGGCGAAGAGCCACCGGGTTGTACAACGGGCGTTCGCCCTGTCCCGACTTTGTCGTTGGCTCACTGCCGATTTGGCGGGCAACCTGTCTCGCCGTCGCTAGCAGGTCGTGCATCACCTGTGATTCGCAAGACGAATCGCGGTAATGACACGTCGTTGTCAGTCAAAGTTGCGGCCGCGGAAAGGAAACAATCCGAGAAAAAGAAGCTCCTCCGTAGTGTCGGGTTTGCGGGAATCCGTAGCTACCCTCCCTCCTGGGTTGAAGCGAGAGCTCGCCGGTCCACGACAATTTCTGGGTCGATTGTCGCGGTGAGCGCTTCACGGTGGAGCTTACACTGGCGCCAGGCGCTTAGCGCCTGGCGCCGGGGACCATAGCGGAGTCCGCCAAGTGCGGGCTCCGCTTTTTTTTTTTCGCCCGGAGCTCGGCGGTGTGCTTGAACGGCGCGACGGGCGACCTAGGATGGAGGAAAGCCGCTGGGAGTGCGAAATGACAACTGAGCCCAATTCAACCGAACCGGACGATGTGGTGGAAAGCCAGTCGCCGGCCGCCGAGGAGCCATCGGCGGAAGCCAGCGACGCGGCGTCGAGCGCTCAGAAAGTCAAAAAGAAACGACGTCTCCACTCCCATATGTTTCGCGGTGGCGTTTGGGGCGGCGGCCTGGCCATCAGTTTGCTCGCCTTTTTTGCCGCTGTCGTCGCCATCCGCGGAACGTTCAGCGCCGTGGACCCCCACGGCGCGAGCGACACCGCCCTGACCTTTACGACGTTCCTGATGGGGGCTGTCTGTTTTGGGCCCCCCTTCATCGCGATTTGCGTCGCGATCGGAGCTGCGTTCGGCTTCATCCGTTGGCGCGCGAAGGCGAGAAAGTAATCGATCGCTAGGTCGCCCCGGTCAATTCGGCCAAGGCGGCCAACTTGGCGTCACTCAGATAGCCGTAGCGGTTGAGCCACAGTCCGTGCTCGCTGGCGTCCCAGGCGGTCCGCAGCCGCGACCGAAAGTCGTCGGTCGGGCCGTAGCCGTGGGCGAGGACATGAATGGGGGTGTCGCCGGCGGCTCGCTGAGCGTAAGCGATCTTGCGAAGTTGAGCCTGCCTGCCCGCCGGATGGGGTTCGTCGGGATCCGGATAGCGGTAATCCGAGACCGCCGGCAGCCCTCCATCGTCGGCGATGTCGAGCAGACGGACGAGGACCTGCGCCAGCAGTCGCTCCGAAAGCCCCCCGTTGTGCGCCAGCAATTGATCTCCGTAGAAACGAAGCATCATCGCCCAGTGCATTCCGTAGAGCTTGACGCTCAACGCGTCGCAGTGGCGGGCGACCCGGCGAAAGTCCAAGCCTGAAACGAAGGACCAGGGCGGCGGAAAAGCACTTGGCGTCAGTTCCCAATCCGCGCCTCCCACTTCGGTCATCGTCGCTCGAAACTCGCCGAGCAGTTGGTCAGACAGATCAGCTTTCAACCGCAACAGTTGGCTGACGCCGGGGAAGTCGACCAGGCACTGCAGAGCCGTTTGGCGGCCCCCGTCGTTGTCGAGCATCGCCTCCAGGTGACGGTCCGTCAGGCCGCCGTGCAGCTGGTCATACAAAGCGGCCGTGTCCGAACGCATGCGTTCAAAGTCGTATCCGCGCTGCTCGGCCTCGCGCTGCGCGTGGATCGAGAAATCGAGGAAGACGGAGTCGAGCAGATAGGGTGGATACTCGGGCCAGTCGAATCGAATGCCATCGATATCTCCGTAGGCGCGGTGCAGGTCGATGGTCAGCGCGCGTTGATACGCGCGCACCTCTGGGCTGGCGAGGCTGGCGTTGTTGGCGACGCGCCGCGCGGGGAACTTGCCGCTGGGAAGTAGCGGCAAATCGTCGCCCTGGGGACCTCCGAATTGGACTCGGTAGCCAGGCGGAATGGCGGCTTGAACTTGAAAGTAGACTTTCAGTCCGCGGCGCTTCGCGGCCAGGACAAAGTCGCCGACAATGTGGCCCTCGCGCTGAGTGAGTTCGTTGGGCGCGGGCGGTTGATACCGCAGATCGCGGTAGAGTGAACGGTCGGGGGCGAAACTCGGCGAGGTGCGGACCCACAGCTCTCGATGGCCCCAGAGCGGTCGATCCAGCAAGCGGACTTTGCCGGCTCCCGCATCGGCCGGGGGCTCGCGGTTTCCTGTCTGCTCGTCCGCCAACTCCATTACGTACGGCGACGTGGCCACTGCCGTGACGCCGGCGCGCTGAAGATTGTCGAGTACGCCATCGACCGACTCGCTTTGCGCGTACTCGGGTAAGACGGTCACACCAATCAATCGACTCATCGGGCGCTCCTACGAATTCCGCGGAAACCGATGAGTTTACTGCGCTGTCGTTCGACTCGCTATCTCGACGTCGCCGGTCGCCCAAAGGGCAGCACAGGAGCGCCGGTCGTTGGCGGCGCCGCCGGGGCGCTGCCGGGAAGCGTCTTGGATCGCGTGATCACGACATTCGAGCCACTCACCGTGACCGGCTGCCCAGGGACGGCCAAGCCGAAACCGATTCCGGATCGCGAGGCGTAACACGAACTCGCGCTGCAGGTGTCGGCCCATTGAGTCTTGCCCTTGCTGACGAGACCAACGGCATCGATTTCATTCCAGCCGGGCACTTTGTCCGAATCGAGATAGATCCGAATCTCATTCGTCTTGAATTTGCACTTCACGGGAATTCGCGAAATGCCGCGAGCCGCTGTGGTCGGAGTCGGGTCCTTCCCGCTCCAGATCACCACTTCGTTTCCGCGCCAGTCAAAAGCCGTGACCTTTGTCACTGAGCCCGGATTGTAGGTCTCGTGGATCTCAACGATCGTCGGACGTACGGACTTCTTGTACGTCAATCGCAACCACTCCTTTTGACCGTCTTGTGTGGCCGACGCCCAAGCGGTGGGGATGTCGCCCGCGCCCGATGTGTTCGGAGCTCCGACCACTTGTTGCGTGCTCCAACTGGCCATCCCCAACCCATTCAACTGGTCTTGGGCGAGTTTGAGTTGCTGGGAGAGATGGAAGTGATCTCGCCACCACGCGCTGCCGAATCCGGCGAGGGCGAGCATGACGAGCATGGTGCGGAGATTGAATTGCCACCAGGCGCGGCGAGGACGCTGCTGTTGCTCGGATTCTTGCATGAAAGGATCACTCTTTTTCAGCGGCCAGGCGACATTCACTATACCCAACAACGGACCAATTCGACAAAACTTAGGTGGCGTTTGTCCACTCGAGCCGGTCGTCGGACCAAACGAGTTGCCCCGGCGACTCAAGACACAGACGCCCCGATGGTGGGGACGCCGTAAGATCGCCATTCTAGGTCGTTTGGGTGTAGGACATCGGCGCTGCGGCGTCGACTAACAGGCAATGCGAGAGAGACTTCATGGACGAGACGTTTCAATTGGCCCGCGAGATCCCTTATTTGCCGCCCTCCCCCGCCGAACACTTGCCAATCGGATTGATCGGGTGCGGAGGCATTTCGGCCAACCATCTGCGCGGGTACCGGCGAGCAGGCTTTCCAGTGACCGCCCTTTGCGACATCGATTTGGAGTGCGCCCGCGCTCGCCAAGCGGAGTTCTTCCCGGCAGCGGCGATTTCGAGCGACTATCGTGAGGTGCTCAAACGCGACGACGTCGCCATCGTCGACATCACGACACATCCACGCGAGCGGCCGCCGATCATCGCCGCGGCGTTGGAGGCCGGCCGCCACGTGCTCAGTCAAAAGCCGTTCGTCGAGGACCTCGATGAAGGCGACCGGCTGTGCGACTTGGCGGACCGCTGCGAACGGGTCCTGGCAGTCAATCAGAACGGCCGCTGGGCTCCGCATTTCAGTTACGCCCGACAGGCCGTCGCGACGGGAGTCATCGGAGCCGTGACCGGCGTTCACATGTCAGTGCACTGGGATCACAGTTGGATCAAGGGAACGGCATTCGAACAGGTCAAACACCTGATCCTTTACGACTATGCGATCCACTGGTTTGACATGGTTGCTTGTCTGTTTGCCGACCGCCGGATAACTCGCGTCAGCGCGTCCACTTCGCGCGCGGTTGGACAGGACGTCGAACCCCACTTGCTGGGGCAGGCGCTGATCGAGTGTTCCGACGGCCAGGCGAGTCTGGCCTTCGACGGCTTCACTCCGCAAGGGACCGAAGACCGCACATTCATCGCCGGATCGAGCGGATCCATCAGCTCCATCGGTCCCGGAAACAAGGAACAAACGCTCACGGTTTCGACGGCCGACTGGACGTATCAACCGGCGCTGCAGGGCTGCTGGTTCCCGGACGGTTTTCGGGGAACGATGGGAGAACTGCAGGCGAGTTTGCTGACGGGTCGCCCGCCATCGATCAACGCGCGCGACAATCTGCGCAGTCTCGAACTGTGCTTTGCCGCCGTCGCCAGCGCCGAACTGGGGCGTCCGGTGAACGTTGGCGACGTCCGCCGATTACCCGCCTGAACTGAATTCGCCGCTACTTCTTCTCGTCCTTCTCGTTCTCTTCGTCTTCAATCTTCTTGAGACTGAACTCCATGTAGTGCAGGCCCGTGGCGTCGGACGTCAGTAGAGTTCCCGTCGGCGAGAAGTACTTCACAATGTCGTTGAAGGGCGGCAACGGGTTGTTTCGCAACGCCTGATCGAGGGCTTTCAGCGCGGGGTTGTTTTGAGCCACTTGGGCGAGCTGATTCTTGGTGGCTTCGCTGTTGGCGACTTCGTACAGCGACCGCAAGCTTTCCTCCGGCCGCGCGAAGGCGACCATACCGAGCTTGGACGTGTCGCCGACCTGCTCCTCAATTGTCGACAAGACCAGCTTGAAGTCTTCTGTATCGGCCAATGAGATGACGTCGTTCTTGCCGGTCAGGATCAGCTTCTCCATCAATTCCTTGCTGTCGCAATAGATGAGGTAGTCGTCAACCATTGCGAAACACTGTTCGGGAAGCCGCATAAAGTCGGGGTTGATCCGCTCGCGAACGCGATCGCGGGCGGGAATGCGATAGTAGGTTGCTCCCGCGTACGACTCCTCGACTCGCCGCTCTGCGAGTTTTGCGATCGCCTGTTCGAATAGCGGTTTGAACTTTTTGGCGTCGACGAGCTTCACGCCAATCGCCGTGCATGCGCTGTTGACGCGCGCCGGCGGCTGCACCCAGGTGAAGAGGGTCACGCGGCCGTCGAGTTGAGCGAGCAAGTCAGCTTCGAAATCGACGTCCAAGACGCGACTGACTTGCCGCTGGATCTCATTCTTGAGGGCGTCGTCGTCTTCTCGGATCACGCCGAGTATTTTGCTGCCCTCGATGTAGGTCTTCTCAAAGTCCCAATGCACCGACATGTAGGACGCGGCGTCTTCTGGGATCCACTTCTCGGGCGTCACGTCACCGTTGGAGATGGCGATCATCTCCAACAGGCCTTTGCGGGGGCTGTCCAGCAGAATGTGCATGTGGTTTATCGCGTCTAATTCCTCTGGCGAGAATATAATTCCGCCACCAGCCGCTTTGTTTTATTGTATTAGTTTCGTTTAGTGAAAGATTTTAGGAT
>JASMLW010000317.1 GCA_030748485.1 Pirellulaceae bacterium | reverse complement strand
GGCAGTGCCACACACAAAGCGAGCTGCCGCTCGGATCGACTTCGGCCGCTCCCGTTGGTCGCTGGAATCCAACCAGGGAAGCCCCGCGTCCTCTACGCCACAAGTGGCAGTGCCACACACAAAGCGAGCTGCCGCTCGGATCGACTTCGGCCGCTCCCGTTGGTCGCTGGAATCCAACCAGGGAAGCCCCGCGTCCTCTACGCACCAAATGCGTGCTGGCGATTCGAGTCGGCGGTCGCGGCGAGATTCCCGATGCTCAACTGATCGAGTGGCTCGAAGCGGGAAGCGCCGTGTTCGTCGCGGATCTGAGCGGCTATGGCGAGACGGCGACAAAACCGTGGCGGTTTGGCAAGAACGCCGGATCGAATGCGGCCGAATTCTACATCGCTCAGATGCTCGGCCGTTCGCTCGTTGGGTTGCGAGCTGAAGAGTGTATTGCGGTCGGAGCCTGGCTGCACCGGGTGGGCTTCGAGTATGTTGAGCTGGACGTGGCGGGCAACGCCAGCGTCGCCGGTCTGCATGCAGCCGGCTGCGAGCCGAAGTTGTTTGGGCGAGTGAAACTACGGTCCGCCCCCAAACCATGGGTCAACCTCTTGGTCGATCGCAAACCCGTCGGTCAGCTCGAGAACATGGTGCACGGCGCATTGCAGCACTACGACTTGCCCGATCTAGTGCGGCTCGCCGAAAAACACGGAATGATCACACAGAGTGAAGCGGATTGAGAGCGATGGACGAGCGACTTGAACAGCCGGCTTTGGTAATGACCGCCTCGTGGCGGAGGACGGCTGCCGCTCTTTGCGCAGCCATCTTCGCGGTGGGCGGATCCGCGTACGGAGACGATCGAATCGAGTTCTTCGAAAAGAAGATCCGGCCAGTGCTCGTCGCCCACTGCTATGAGTGCCATGGAGCGAAGAAGCAGAAGGGCAAATTGCGGCTCGACTCGGCCCCCGCCCTTCGACGCGGCGGCGAGAACGGAATTGTCATTGAGCCCGGCGATGCGGCTTCGAGCTCGCTGTGGCAGGCGCTCAACTACGACGGCTCCGAGATGCCGCCGGCAAAACAGTTACCGAAGTCGGTGATCGCGGATTTCAAGAAGTGGATTGACGATGGAGCCGTGGACCCGCGGAAGAATGTGGACGCTGAACCGAGCCTGCAGGCGGCGCGGAGTCATTGGGCGTTCCAACCGATCAGCTCACCGGCCCCGCCCAACGCGCGGTCGAGCTGGGCGGTGAACCCGATTGATCTGTTCATCGACGCGAGGCTGCGGGCGGCGGGGATGCAACCGGCGGCCGCCGCCGATCGACTCACGTTGGCGCGGCGCCTCTATCTCGATCTCACCGGACTCCCGCCAACTCGGCGGGAGATCGAATCGTTCGTCGACGATCCCCGTCCGGACGCCTGGGAGCGGTTGGTTGATCGGTTGCTCGCGTCGCCGCAATACGGCGAGCGGTTGGCCCGACAATGGATGGACATTGTTCGCTACACCGAGACGGCCGGTCACGTGCAGGATCGGGTCCGCCCGCACGCCTGGCGCTATCGCGACTGGTTGATCGACGCCTTCAACGACGACCTCGCTTACGATCGCTTCGTGATGGAGCACATCGCCGGCGATTTGGTCGAAGCTCGCCCCGGTCGCGGCGGCGAACAGAACGTGGCTCCGGCGGCCACCGGCTGGATGTGGTTTCACGAGATGCACTTCCGGCCGGTCGATCCGATTTTGCAGCGGGCCGATCAAGTCGATGCTCAGATCGATGTGCTCGGTAAGGCCTTCCTCGGGCTGACGTTGTCATGCGTTCGATGTCACGATCACAAGTTCGACCCGATCGTGCTGGCGGACTACTACGCCTTGGCTGGGTTCTTCCACAGCACGGTCGAGCGACACGCGCGCTTGGCGGAGCCGTCGCGTTTGGCCGATGCCGATCAACAGAAGGCAGTCGAGCGCTTGCGAGGCGAGATCGCCGCGACGATCGCTCGCGAAACCAAGTCGGTGCGCCAACGCCAATCGAAGAAGACGACCGATTCGTTGCCGCTGACGGAAATCAACTTCACCCCGGGAGCTCAACGGAAACTGCAGTCGCTGCGCGATCAGCTGAGTGAGATCGATTGGAGTTTCGCGCAGTGGAGTCCGGCGGCCGCCGACGGCGTCGCGCAAGATGTCGCCATTCACGAAGGGGGAAGTCATCAACGGCTGGGGCGGGTTGTTCGCCGATCGATGCCGGCGTTCTTCGCGAGCGCGGCGCCGAAATTTGAAGGCTCCGGGCGGCTCTACCTGGCCGAGCAGATCGCTTCGTCGGACAATCCGCTAACGGCGCGAGTACTGGTGAACCGCTTATGGCAGCGGCACTTTGGACGGGGGCTGTGCGAAACTCCGAACGAATTGGGACTGCGGGCGAACAGGCCGACGCACCCCGACCTGCTCAACTGGCTGGCCGCTTCACTGGTTCGCAATGGTTGGTCGATCAAAACAATCGACCGTTTGATTGTGACATCGCGGACGTACCGCATGTCCGGCTCGGCGACGCCCGCGGCGATCGCCGCGGACCCCAAGAACCTGTTGTGGGGGCGCAGCGCGTTGCGGCGGATGGACGCCGAACAACTTCGCGACTCGATCTTAGCCGCCTGCGGTGTGTTGAGCAGCCGGCAATTCGGACGCGGTGTTCCGCCGTTCGTTTCGCCCAATGCGACGGCCAATAAGCCGATCAACATTCCCAAGTCGGGTCCTGTCGATGGAGCTCGACGGCGTACGGTCTATTTGCTCGTGCGGCGCAACTTCGTCACTCCCTTTCTAACCTCGTTTGACTTTCCGGATCAGGGAGTGAGCGTGGGAAGGCGAAACGAAACCCACGTCGCTCCACAATCGTTGGCGTTGCTGAATAGCCCGTTCGTACATCAGCAAGCGGCGCGGTGGGCGGAGTCTCTGCTGCACGAGGAGACGGCGGATGCGAGAATCGACCAACTCTATTGGCGCGCTTTGGGCCGACCGGCGAGTCGGGCGGAACGGCGTTTGCTCTTGGATGTCGTCGCCCAGTCCCGCTCGCAGGGAGCCACGGCGGCGGAGAGCTGGGCGGATGCGGCCCACGTGATGTTCAATCTTGACGAGTTCGTATTTGTGCGGTGATGAAATGTTGAATCGCAGACAGCTACTTTGCTCCGCTTCGGGCGGGTTCGGCCTGTTGCCGTTCTGGCTGACCGCGCTGGACGATGCGGTTGGAGCTGACGGCGCCGACGCGTTGGCTCCCCGACCTCCGCATCACGAAGCGCGAGCCAAGTCGGTGATCTACCTGTACATGGAAGGCGGTCCCAGCCAGATCGATACGTTCGATCCCAAGCCCGAGTTGATTAAGCACCACGGCGGCGAACTTCCACTCGAGGAATCGCCCAATACTGTCTTTAACATCGGCCACACGGTCATGAAGTCGCCGTACGAGTTTCAACAGCACGGAGCCTGCGGAGCTTGGGTGAGCGACTTGTTCCCGCACGTCGCCGAGATGGTCGACGACCTTTGCATCATTCGTTCGATGCACCACGGAATCTCGAATCACTCGTCGGCGTGCTACGTCTCGCACACCGGATTCCCCATGTCGGGCAAGCCGTCGATGGGATCGTGGTTGACCTACGGGCTCGGCTGCGAAACTCGCGAGCTGCCGGGGTTCGTGGTGCTCGACTGCGGCCAAGGCCCTTCGGGCGGAGCGCCGAGTTGGGGTAGCGGATTCCTCCCGGCTGCATTTCAGGGAACCCTGTTCAGCAAGAACGAGTCGCCGATCGACAACTTGGCTCCCCGCGAAACAAACGATCGACAACAAACGAAGTTGCAGGCGCTGCAGCGCCTGAACGAGCTCAGTCACCGTCGCTTCGGCGGCGATACTCGCATCGACGCCCGCTTGATCGCCTACGAACGCGCCTTTCGTATGCAGACGGCCGTGCCCGACCTGATGGATATTTCAGATGAGCCGGACGAGACGTTGCGGCTGTACGCCACCGACAGCAAAAACCCACAGACGGCGTTGTTCGGAAAGCGGTGTCTGCTGGCGCGGCGGCTGGTGGAGCGCGGCGTGAGGTTTGTCGAGTTGTTTCCGCCGCGAGTCAAAGCCGACCGCTGGGATCAGCACGGCAATCTGGCTGAGGGGCACCGATTGAACGCGGCCGCTGTGGACGCGCCGATCGCCGGGTTGCTCCAGGATCTCAAGCGGCGCGGGTTGCTCAACCAAACCGTGGTCTTGTGGGGTGGCGAGTTTGGACGGACGCCGAACGCTCAAGGGACCGATGGGCGAGATCACAATCCGTTCGGCTACACGGTGTGGACGGCGGGCGGCGGCTTTCGACCAGGTATCCAGTTCGGCAGCACCGACGACTTCGGATACTACGCAGTCGACGATCGCGTCCATTTGCACGACCTACACGCCACGATTCTGCACTTGATGGGAATCGACCACGAGCGATTGACGTTCCGATTCAGCGGACGCGACTACCGTCTGACAGACGTGCACGGCCGAGTCGTTCCCGAGTTGCTCGCCTAAGAAAGTGGACAAGCTGGTAGCTTGCCGAATGGCCGTCGGCGGCAAGAGTTGACCAAGGTCGGCCAACTTCACGTGACGACTGCTAGTAAATGGTCGCGTTGGGCAGCAGTCGCTCGAAATCATCTCGATCTTGGGGCGTCACACTGCGCCAATCAATCAGTATCCTAACCTCCGTACTCGGGTCACGGAGGACCAGCAGACCTCTCCCGGTTACCGCTGTGCCGATCAAGTTCAGCGAGCCAAGCTGACGCAGGCCGGCCAAATGTCGTAGTCCATCATCGCCAATCTGTGTGCGTGACAAGTTCAGCGAGCGAAGCTGACGCATGCCAGCCAAATGCCGTAGTCC
>JASMLW010000316.1 GCA_030748485.1 Pirellulaceae bacterium | reverse complement strand
TTGCAGCTGGAACGCCTGGTTCACCCGTGCTCAAGCACGGGCCTATGCCGCCTGCGGCGGAATGGGGCGTAAACGCCCCTCTGACTCTTTGACTCGCCGGCGTCCTGCCTCCTTAGTCATTAGTCCTTCGTCATTCCTTAGCCATTAGTCCTTAGAGGGCATTCCTTTCTCCTCGTCTCCACGCTCGCATGTCATCGCGTTCTCCAGTCTCAGTTCGTTTCGATACCGAAGTTGCGGGCGAAAAACGCGAACTCACCGTCGAGCGCTTGTTTGATGTTCTCGGCCTTGCGAAACCCGTGTTGCTCGCCTTCGAACAAGACGTACTCGACCGGCAAGCCCTTCTCGCGCAGCGCCGTCACCATCCGCTCGGCCTGATCGGGCGGCACGACTTCGTCTTCGTCACCTTGAAAGAAGATGACCGGGCAGGCGAGTCGATCGACGTGGTTGATTGGCGATCTGGCCGCGTACAGATCGCGTGTCTCAGGCCACGGGCCGATCAGGCGATCCAGATAGCGGCTCTCGAATTTGTGCGTGTCGCTGGCCAGTCCGGCCAAGTCGCTGACCCCGTAATGGCTGGCGCCCACCGCGAAGAAGTCCCGCATCGTCAGAGCACAGAGCGTTGTGTAACCACCCGCGCTGCCGCCGTCGATCGCTGTGCGGAGCGGGTCGACCAAGTCCGCGCGAATCAGATGTTTGGCGGCGTTGATGCAATCGTCCACGTCAATCACGCCCCACTGTCCGCGAAGCCGATTGCGATACTCGCGGCCGTAGCCCGTGCTGCCGCCGTAGTTGACGTCGACGAAAGCGTATCCACGACTGGTCCAATACTGAATCGAAAGATTGAAGTCCGTGTGCGTCGCCGACGTCGGGCCGCCGTGTGAACGGACCAGTACAGGCGGCCGCTCGTCCGCCGGAGCCGCGAAATCCGCGTTGGCCGGAGCGTAGTAGTAGGCGTGCGCGGTGAGTCCGTTTTCAGTCGGAAACTCAATCGCCGCGGGCTCCGATAGGTAATCCGAGGAGACGTCCAAGCTGGACGATCGCCGCAACTCGGAAAACTCACCAGTCGCTAAATCCAACCTGACCACCGCCGAAGGCCGCCGAGCCGAACCGCCGATGAACACCGCCGCAGCTCGATCGACTTGCAGTCCCTGGATGCTCGAATAATCGGTCGCAATCGCCGTTTGCTCGCCGCTGACCGTATCGATCTTGAGCAGGTTAGCTCGACCTCCCTCGTTGTGTACGCAGAGCAGAGTTTGCGGGCCTGCGAACCCGTAGCTGGAAAGGCCAAACACCCAGCCGGGCCCGGCGAACTCGGCGTCTCGCCGGCAAACCGCATCGACGGCGGCGCCATCCCATCGGTAGAGGTTCCACCAGGAAGTCCGATCGCTGATGAAATACAAATCGCCCGATTCAGACCAACGCGGCTGCGCGACGGATTCATCGACACCGCCGGCAATCGTCTGCTGGTTCCCAATGGAGCCGTCTCGCAACTCGGCGACGCACAACTCGGTGTCGTCCCATGGCATGTTGGGATGATTCCATTGCACCCAGGCGATCCGGCGACCGTCGGCGCTGATCCTCGGGTTCGAATAGAAATCGCAACCGGACGCCAGGACACGGCCCGGTCCACCCTGTTCCAAGTCGATGGCGACGATCGTATTCGCCGGCTCGCCCGCCCCCGAATGGTCCTCGCGCACACAGACCATCCACCTCCCGGCCGAGTCGATGGAGGCGTCGGCGAACCGCAGATCTCCGGCGGGCGTCATAGCCGGCGTCATAGCCCGTGGCGATCCGTTCATATCCAGCCGATAGATTCTTTGATCGCTGAAGTTGACAAACCAGGCGCCGCCATCGCGCACTGCGCAGGCGGCTCCGCCGTACTCGTGAACTCGAGTCCGCGCATTGAAGGGATCCGGCGTCAGGTCGCAAGTTCCCGCCGCGGCGCTCCAGCGAACGAACACGACTCGGCCGCCCTCGGTTGGGCGCGCCTCCGACCAGTAGATTTCCTCACCGTCCAACAACGGTTCACTCAACCTGATCGTTTCGGCGACGATCAGATCCGAGGAGATGGGCGAGGTCCAGGAGCCGTAAGGGGCTGTCTGCGCCATCGAACTACACCGACAAGCAGGAGGAGAATCAACCGAAAGGCGCGCTGCTCAACGCTGTTCCCAAACGGGAGCCAACCTCGTCGCATCGGCTCCGCAAACGGCCGACATCTCGAGCCCGCTGGCTTGCGAAATATAGAAAATGCGGCCGTTCGAGACAGCCGAGCCGAGGCACTCGCGCGAATCGACGGCCGGTCCGGTGGCGACCAATTTGTGTCCGTTGGTGAGATCCAACATGTCCATGTTGGGGCCCATCAGAAACGGACCCGACATAGTAAAACGAGTGCAAGCGTAGTCGAGATCAAACTCGTAAGCGATCTTTCCGGACTCTTTGTCGAACACGTGACATTGAGCGCGGATGGCGTTCGAAAAAATGAACTTCTCTCCGACCGTCACGACGTTGACCGCCGAAGGCACCGGGTCCGACTTCCAGACCAACGAACCATCCTTCGCCTCCAGACAAACGATGTGGCGATCTTTGACGCTGTCCCGCGCCTGGTTGTAGCCGCCGAGATAGAGCCGTCCATCCTTGGCCGTGACCGTGCATCCCGCCGTAACGTAATGATCGGTCGTCATCCACTCGACATCGCCCGTTTGTGGATCGAGCGCCGCGGTCAGGCCGTTGATCCCCTCTTTGATTCCGCGGCGGCGACGCTTCTCGGCCTGGTAGCCAAAGAACGTCGAGTAATACAGTTTGCCGTCCATCATGGCGACGCCGCAATCGTTGCCGCCCGAACCGTACTCGCTGAAGTCCTTCTTCCACACAACCTTACCCGTGCTCAAATCCCAAGCCCAAATCAGCGGGCGGTTGTCCTGCGGGTAGAACGGATTGTTGTGACTGTAGATGAAACTCATCACCTCTTTGTCGTCGTTGCGTTTCAGCAGATTCCGCCAGGCGAAAGCCTTCTCCGTGCCGCTGGGAGCGTAGCGTCCCGAACCGGAAGCGTAGATCGCCAGGTTGCCGTGTAAGACGGGAGGAAACTGTCGGCTCCAACTGGGCGACCCGGTGAACGGAGCCTCCCAGATCAACTCGCCGGTAGCGGCGTCCAAACAGCGCAT
>JASMLW010000315.1 GCA_030748485.1 Pirellulaceae bacterium | reverse complement strand
AAAGGCACTCAATCCAATCCAAGGGCAGGATGATGGCGAAAATTCTCGTAGTTGACGATTCGCGGCTGAGCCGCAGATTTCTCACTGGGCCATTGCGACAGGCCGGTCACGAAGTGATTGAAGCCGACAATGGTGAAGTCGGTCTCGAGCTATACCGCGAGCACCAACCGGAGTGTGTATTCACGGATCTGCTGATGCCGGTCATGGACGGACCGACGCTATTGGCCAGACTTCGCGAAATCTCCGACGTGCCAGTGATCGTGGTGACGGCCGATATTCAGCAAACGTCCCGCGATAAGTGCGAAGCGCACCACATCTCGGCGTTTCTCAACAAGCCATTCAAAGCGGACGATGCTTTGGCGGCGCTCGATGAAGCGTTGGCTGCCACTCGAGCTTAGTTAGTTAGTAAGTTGCGCGATTGATTGCGATTCCATACGATCTAGCCCGTCCGAGCGGTTGAATGCGGAGTACGGGTTTCACAGGGGCAACAAGATGAACTACACCATTGAGCAAACGGATGCGCTCGTCGAACTTGTCAACATCGGCATGGGGCGGGCCGGTGCTTCTTTGAGCGATCTGATCGACGATCGGATTGAGTTACGCGTTCCGCATGTCGTGCTGTGCTCAATCAACGAGCTGGACGACAATCGCGAGTTTGGCGAGCTCGACACATCGATCATTCAGGATTTCGCCGGCGTGACGAGCGGACGTGCGATTCTCGCATTTCCGGAACCGAGCGCCCGCAAGTTGGGGCAGATCCTGGCTGGTCTCGAAGAGACGCCCGCTGAACTCGACTTCGATCTCAAAGATATGCTCAACGAAGTCGGCAACATCGTTCTCAACGGTGTACTGGGCACGGTCGGCAACATGCTCGATTCGTGCCTCGAATATACGGTGCCGCACTTCAGCGGCGCCGAGTCGATTGGCGGCGTGGTTCGCGAGTACCTTCACGACGAGGGAGGCGAGCGGTCGATCCTTGTCGCCGACGCGCGATTCTCCGTTGCCTCGCGCAACATTGCGGGCTCATTAGTGCTGCTGTTCGACGTTGGCGGCATCGAGCGCGTGTTGGAGTCGCTCCTGGGAGAGGCCAGCGCAATCGAATGAGCGAACTGGTTCGAGGGGGAGCGCAACGGAGCGCCTCCGTAGTACTCGATACGAGCCTCGCCAATCAGATTCCCCTGGGAATCTGTTTGTTGGATAGCGATTTGCGCATCCAGTTCTGGAACAAAACGCTGGAAGTTTGGACGCACCGCTCGTCGGCGGACATGCTCGGCGAAAACCTAGTCGATTTCTATCCCCATCTCGAAAAGCCCACCTACCTCCGGCGTCTTCAAGAAGCGGTCGAGACGGGATGTCCCGCATCGCTTTCGGCTCGCTTCCACAAGCACTTTATCCCAGCCCAAACCACATTCGGCGACGGCCGTCTGAAGATGATCCAGCAAACAACGCTGCGTCCCTTCGGGCCCGGTTCGGACCGCCGCGTCTGGGTGATCATCGAAGACGTCTCCGGTCGCTTTTATCAAGTTGAACAGTTGCGCGAGGAAAAGGCTCGTCTCAAACGAGCCACGAACGAACTCCAGCTGGCCCACGATCGAGCCGAAGCGGCCAACACAGCCAAGTCCGAGTTTCTGGCGAACATGAGTCACGAGATTCGCACGCCGTTGACAGCGATTCTGGGTTTCACCGACTTGGCCGACGAGCTAGTCGATGATTCCAAGTGCCGCGACTTGCTGGCAACCGTCAAACGAAACGGTGTCCATCTGCTCGAAGTGATCAACGACATTCTGGATATTTCCAAGATTGAGGCGAGCAAGCTCGAACTCGAACGCGTCACATGTCAAATCACGCCGTTGTTCGGCGAAATTGAAGACCTGATGCAAGTCCGCGCCAACGCCAAGTCGATCGAAATAACCACGAGCTTCGCGCCGAACATGCCGAGCGCGATCGAGACTGATCCGACGCGACTGCGGCAAGTCCTCATCAATCTGCTGGGGAACGCCATCAAGTTCACTAGCGTCGGCCGCGTTGACCTGCGCGTTGAATTCGACGACCGTGAACACGAGGGCGGTGTCTTACGGATTGCCGTCAGCGATACGGGAATCGGGATGACACCCGAGCAAATCGACAAGTTGTTTCAGCCGTTCGTGCAAGCCGATACGTCGACGACGCGCCAATTTGGCGGGACCGGGTTGGGACTCTCGATCAGCCGCCGGCTGGTCGAACTGATGCGCGGATCAATCAGCGTCACTAGCCAGCCGGGCCAGGGAAGCGAGTTCCGCGTCGAGCTGGCGCTGCAACCAGGTGAGTTCGAATTCGGCACAGTGGTTCAGCGGGAGCCCGCCAGCGCGGCCGCCGCTGACCAACTCGACGGCCGCATTCTGTTGGCCGAAGACGGTCCCGACAACCAACGGTTGCTAGCCACGCTGTTGCGCCGGGCCGGAGCTGAGGTGGAGATCGTCGAGAACGGCCAAGAGGCGCTCGACTCCGCGCTGGCCGCCGTGGAACGCGGACGACCCTTCGACTTGATCCTGATGGACATGCATATGCCGATCATGGATGGGTACATGGCTACCAAGAGGCTCCGCGACGCCAATTACAGCGGACCCATCATCGCACTGACAGCGGCCGCGATGAGCGGTGACCGACAAAAGTGCATTCATGCGGGTTGTGACGATTACGCCACGAAACCCATTCAGCGCCAACAGTTGATGAAGGTCTGCGCCCAACACCTGGCTTCCGCTGTTTGCTGAACGGCGCGATCGCTCCGCGCATCGCCAATCGGCAACCTATCTTTTTGGACTGTCCTGTCTTTTTGGACTGTCTTTTGGACTGTCCTGAGATTGTCCCTACCGCGGGCTTAGTCATTGTGAACACAACGACAACGGCGACGCTGCCTGACACACGTTCCCCTTGGTGGGGACAGTGGGGCCGCGATCTGGTCGAGTTGTGCGTCGCCGATCCCGAAACTCTCCGCCACTGGCTGACGGACGAGAATCGCAAGCTCGTCTCCTGCGCCGCCTGGATGGTGGTGGGAGCCGGACTCTACGGAGCCTCGATTGGCCTCTGGAGGGCGCCGCTGCAAAGCCTGTTCGTCGCGATCAAGTTTCCGCTGTTGATCGCCGCCACCACGATTCTCAACGCGCTCCTCAACGGAATGCTCGCCAAACTGCTCGGCTTGCCGATCAGTTTTCGGCAGTGTGTGCTGGCCATCATGATCAGCTTTGCGTTGCTGAGTGTGATCCTCGGAGCACTCACGCCGCTCTCCCTGTTCGTGCTCTACAACTTGCCGGCGATGGGATCCGCCGACGCGGGCGTGGCGCACGCGGCGATGATCGTCACGCACGTGATCGTGATCGCGACCGCCGGCCTGATCGCCAACCTCCGCTTGTATCGGCTGCTCAGCTCGCTGTGTGGAAACAGCGGGCAGGCGAGTCGCGTGCTTTCCGCGTGGCTGGCGGGCAACATGTTTCTCGGTTGCCAACTCTCTTACAACCTGCGGCCGTTCTTCGGAACGCCCGACCTGGAAGTGGCCTTCCTGCGGGACAACCCGTTCGATGGCAGTTTTTATGAAGCGCTCTATCACCTCGTTTTGCGTCTCACGGCGGGATAGCCCACCGCTTGAGCCAAGGAGTCAATCATGATTCGCGACGGCAACGACAACGACCAGAACCTCACCGACTGGGAAAACCACGTTGAGTCAGCTGAGGCGATCGAGCAAGCGGTCGTCGCGGACGCGGCTCCCGTCGCCGTGATCGATGCCGCGGACGACACCCCGGTCGAGCAACCGGTGGACGTCGTCGCCGTCGAGCGGCTGCCCGACCGCCCGGGCGCGTTGGCTCTTGTGGACGCTCTCCTGAAGGCTCCCGAAGCGGTGCTGTCGGCGGGCAACACAATCGCTCCACTCACGGCGATCACTGTCGTCTGCTTGCTGGTGTACGGAGCGATCGTGGGCAGTTTCCAGGGTGAGGTGCAGTGGTTCGCCGCGCCGCTAAAGATCATTGTCGGAGTCGCGCTCTCCGGTCTGCTTTGTCTGCCGAGTCTTTACATCTTCGCTTGCTTGAGCGGAGCCCGCATTCGTCCAGCCGATGCGGTCCGTCTGATGTGGGGCGCGATGGCGGTCGCCGCCGTGCTGCTGATCGGATTCGCGCCGGTCGCGTTCATCTTCACTTTCTCGACTAACTCGCTGCCCTTCATGGGCGCAATCCACCTCGGCGTCTGGTTGATCGCCATCGCCTTCGGACTGCGTTATGTGGGGCGCGGCATCACGCAACTGTGCGGTGTCGACGGGCCCATCCTGAAGATCTGGGCCCTGATCTTGATCCTCACCACTCTGCAGATGACGACTACGCTGCGTCCGCTGCTGGGGACATCCGATTCGCTGCTCACGGCCGAGAAGCGTTTCTTCGCGGCGCACTGGATCCGCACACTCGAGCAGTCGGTTGAGGATTCGCGGCAGACGGAAACTGCCGACATCGACTAAGTCGGTCGACCGAGTTCGTCAACTGGAGTCGGTGAGTTGGAGAGCACCGGCGGTCGCGTCCGCGCAACCGGAACGCGCCGTCAGCCGGTCGTCGAAAGTAGGCGAGTTGGGCAAATTGCGCTCGCTCGAATGGGTTGCTTGCCGACTCGACTCCGCTAGAATCGGTGGCTGCTCCATTCCGCAGGGACCCGCACTGGCGAGCAACATCAGGAGGCACAACTGCGGAGGACTCGCGCGGTTTGCCAATCCCCATTCAGTTTGGCGCCGCACGAGGCATCTCTATGATCACGGACTGGTTTAGTCGCCGTGTCTTCAACATCGTTCACGGCAATAACCTCGTCTACAACACGTGCTGGGAAGACCCGCGACTGGATCGAGTCGCGTTGGATCTCGGGCCCGACGACAACCTGCTGGTGATTACGTCAGCCGGTTGCAACGCTCTCGACTACGCGTTGACCGGCATCAATCATGTGTACGCGGTCGACATGAACCCGCGGCAAAACGCACTTTTGGAATTGAAGGTTGCGGGAATTCGCAATCTCGAGTTCGACGACTTCTTCGGCATGTTCGGGGACGGTCGATTCCCGGGCGTCCGCGATCTTTACGAGGAGAAACTGCGTGACAATTTGACTCCCTGGTCGCGCAGGTTTTGGGACCGCCGCATTCGATTCTTCGACAACCGCCGCAAGCAGTTTTATTTCCGCGGCACTTCGGGCGCGTTCGCGCGGATGGTCCTGCTCTACACACGACGGGTCGCCAAGCTGGCTCCGCAGGTGGACGCTCTACTGTCCGCCGACTCGCTCGACGAGCAGCGCGATATCTACCTGAACGAAGTGCGAGAACGGTTGTGGTCTCGGACCATGCGTTTCGCGATGGGCCGCGACACGACCCTTTCGATGGTCGGTGTCCCGAAAGCGCAACGTCGCCAGGTCGAAACACAATACGACGGTGGAATCGTGAAGTTCGTGCAGGACTGCGTGGACGCGGTGTTTGGCGAGCTGTCGCTGGTCGACAATTATTTTTGGCGAGTTTACATGACGGGCAGTTACACGCGCGAGTGTTGCCCCGAGTACCTGAAGGAAGAGAACTTTCGCCGGCTCAAGGATGGACTCGTCGATCGCCTGAGCGTGCACACGAACTCGGTGCAAGGATTCCTCGAAAATCACGACGGCGAGATTTCGCGTTACGTGCTGCTCGACCACATGGACTGGTTGTCCGATCGCTTTTTCCCGCTGCTCGAATCGGAATGGCAGGCGATCACGGACCGCCGCGCCGACAGGACTCGCATCATCTGGCGAAGCGGCGGATTGCGAACCGACTTCATCGATCGCGTACAGGTGCGGGTCAAGGGCAAGTCGACTCACATTCGCGACATGCTCTCGTACCACAAGGAGCTGTCCGACGAATTGCATGTCAAGGATCGCGTGCACACGTACGGCAGCTTCTACATCGCGGACTACGCCGCCTGACGCGGGCATCGAAAAACTCGCATCGCCCAACCTGCATTCCGTTTCTCGTTTCCGTCAGTTCTTCACGCGAGCTCTCCCGATGGGAATCACTTCCGATCTGAAGGTGCTCTACCACATGACGATGAAACCCATTCGGGGCCGCAGCCACGCGGACCGTTTGGAGAGCTTCTACGCTGGTCAGGCCGACGCCTACGACAGCTTTCGCCGGCGGTTGCTGCGGGGGCGTGAAGAACTGTGGCGTCAGATTCCCGTGCCGGCGAATGGTGTCTGGGTGGACATGGGCGGCGGCACGGGATCCAACCTGGAATACCTCGGCGATCAGATCGCTGAACTGTCGAAGGCCTACGTGGTCGATCTGTCGCCCTCGCTGTTGGAGGTCGCCGCCCGCCGCGCCCAGGAAAACGGCTGGTCACAGGTCAGCACGGTGGAGGCCGACGCCACCACGTTTCGACCCGCTGAGGGAGCCGCGGACGTCGTGACGTTCTCCTATTCACTGACGATGATTCCCGATTGGTTCGCAGCGATCGACAACGCCCTGGCGATGCTCAAGCCGGGCGGCGTGATCGCCGTCGTCGACTTCTACGTCTCCCGCAAACACCCGGCGGACGGACATCGAAAACATCGCTGGCCCACACGAACTTTCTGGCCAACCTGGTTCGCAAACGACAATGTCTTCCCCAGCGCCGACCACGTGCCCTATCTGCATCGGCACTTTGACCCGTCGCACTTTGAAGAGCAGCGAGCCAAGGTCCCCTACCTGCCCTTCGTGCGGACGCCGTACTACGCGTTCGTGGGCAAAAAGAGACAAGCGACGGAGTGACGGTCCGATGAGTCAGGAATAGACCGCCTTGCCGGCGGCGAATCTCCCTGGCGCGCCGGCGGTGGCGGCAACGCCATCTGGGGCGGCTGGGTTTGGCAAATACGAGGCACTAGATGGCGCGCTCCAACACCTCCCTGTTGATCATCGTCCTGGCCGGGTCGGCGATGCTGGCTATCGCGATCTTCGCGACCGGCGTCTACGTCGCCTTCCTGCCTCGCAATCTGACCACTTCCGCCGCCGATCGCGCGTTCGTCGTGACGGCCAGCGACCTCCAACAACTCATTCCCGAAATCGTCGTTCGCACGGACGCGGAAGTGATGGAAAAAACGGAGTCGCCCGGGAGCGTCGTCACATTGACCTACCGCTACTCGCACCCCGGTCAAGAGCAGTTGGAGATCATCACGAGGCTCCACGCGCTGCCGGAGGAGATCGACGCCGGCGCTCAGTACGTTGACGCGGTGGCGCAGGCGGCCGCCGATGTCGAGTCGATCGTCGGCGGAGCGCGGCTGGAGGATCGTGGCGACACATTCGAATACGGCGAACGCTCGACCTACGGGGCCATCAAAGTGCTGGCCGACTACGCGGGTATCTACTTTGTCTGTCGCCGCGGTAATCGCGTCTACTCTTTCGTACTGGTGAACAAGGAGCTGACCCAGTACGACCTGGTCTGCGACGAGATCTCCGATAAGCTGGCGGTGGTTTTCGATGAATCTCTCGATTCGCCCTAACGGTGTCATCGGCGGGCGCGGTTGATCAATACTCAGGTGAGCTTACAATCGGGGCGGTTTCGCGCGACCACCTTCTCCACTCACTCGCTCCACTCCAAGACGTTCGCGGATTTAGTTACATGAATGTTTCCGCCGCGCTCGCGCGCATCGACGACGCCGTCGGGCGACAGCACCTGACGGCCGCAGCAGCCGACAATGTCCGCACCTGGTTGACCGAGGATCGCTACGCCGAATATCGAGACGAAGTTCTAGCGCACATCGACGCCGGCCAATGGCAGGCGCTGGACGACGCGTTCTGGACGGTGATCCCCTTCGGCACGGGCGGGCGACGCGGGCGGATGTACCCCATCGGTTGCAACGCCATCAACGACCGCACCATCGGTGAAAGCGCACAAGGGTTGGCCGAGTACGTCAAGAGCCAGGTTGACTCGAGTGAGTTGCGTTGCGCGATCGCCTACGATACTCGCCACAACTCGCGGAAGTTCGCCGAGTTGTGTGCGGAGGTGATGGTCGCCGCCGGTTTCGAAGTCGTTCTCCTGGACGAACATCGCAGCACGCCAGAACTCTCCTACCTGGTCAGGCGGAAACACTGTTCGTGTGGGATCATGGTCACCGCCAGCCACAATCCGCCGAGTGACAACGCCGTCAAGGTTTACTGGTCGACCGGCGCCCAAGTCTTGCCTCCGCACGACGAGAAGATCATTGAGGGAGTGATGAACGTGCAGGAGATTCTCCGCGTTCCTTTCCAGGAGGCGGTCGCATCCGGCAAGGTTCAAATGGTCACAGAGGAGACGGACGCCGCTTACCTGAGCGTCGTGGTGGGCGAGCGATTCGACGGGCCCCGCGATCTTCGCGTCTTGTTCTCGCCCCTTCACGGAGTCGGCGCGACGTCCGTTGAGCCAGTCCTTCGTGAAGACGGTTTCGACGTGGCCGTCTTCCCCGGACACGCCGAGCCGAGCGGCGACTTCCCCAACGTTCCGGATAACGTCTCCAACCCAGAAAACCCGGCCGTCTTTGACGCCATCGTCGAATACGCCGTGAGTGAGGGATACGAACTCGCTCTGGCGACCGATCCCGACGCCGACCGCATGGGTTGCGCAGCGCCGCTGACGTGGAAGACCGGATCGCCCTGGCGGACTCTCACCGGAAACCAACTCGGAGCCCTGCTCGCCGATTTCGTCATCGAACAACGCGGTTCGCTGACACCCGACCACTACGTCGTGACGACGCTGGTCACGACCGGCATGATTCGGCGAATCGCCACGTCGTATGGAATCACCACGTACGACAATCTGCTCGTCGGCTTCAAATGGATTTGCGGCCAGATGGACGACGCCGGTCCGGATCGATTTCTGTTTGGAACCGAGGAGTCTCACGGCTATCTAACGGGGCAGTACGCGCGCGACAAAGACGGCGCCGTCGCCTGCATGCTCATCAGTGAAATGGCCGCCAAACTGAAAGCCGAGGGTCTGACCTTGCACGAGAAGCTCGACAGCCTTTACTGGCAGCACGGCTGCCATGTCGAACGCCTGTTGAACGTCAAGATGGCAGGTTCGGAGGGGATGAGTCGGATGCAGGCGCTGATGGATGGTTTTCGGACCGAACCGCCGACGGAAATCGGCGGAGCGCCGATCGCCCGCATGCGCGATTACGCCAATGGTCGAACCACCATCGCCGGCGGCGCGACCGAGCCTCTCGACGGCCCCCGGGGCAACCTGATCATTTTCGATCTAGCGGAAACGGGCAATTCGGTCGCCGTGCGGCCGTCCGGCACCGAACCGAAAGTGAAGTTCTACATGTTTGGCTACACGCCGGCTGAACAGTTGGCCGATCTGGATGACGCCAGAGCCGAACTCAATCAGCGCCTCGACCAGATGGAAGAGCAACTCAAAGCGCTCGCTTAGCACGCGCGAACGGACGGTTCACGGAGGAAGTCATGCCTGAACCCATCATCAGCGTTTCCGGGTTGCGCGGAATCGTCGGCGAGTCGCTGGACCCGGAAATCGTCATTCGATACGTGGCCGCCTACGCAGCTACGATAGATGTCGATGGTCCGATTGTGGTAACTCGCGATGGCCGCACGAGCGGCTCGATGGTGAAACGGGCCGTTATCTGCGCGCTGCAGGCGGCGGGGCGCTCCGTCATCGACGCGGGGCTCGCCGCAACTCCCACCACTGGTGTCACTGTCCGACACTTGCAAGCCGCCGGCGCAATTCAGATCTCCGCCAGTCATAACCCGCCGCCCTACAACGGGCTCAAGCTGTTCAGCGCGGACGGTCGCGTGCTGCCGGCCGAGGCCGGAGCGCGCGTGTTGGAACAGTACCGGACGAGCGAACCGGTCTGGTCGGGATTCGAACAATTGGGGAGCGCAACGTCCATCGACGACCCGCACCAGGCTCATCTCGAGAAGATCTTGGCCACCATCGACGTCGCGAGCATTCGCGCCGCCCAGTTCCACGTGTTGCTCGATTCGAACCACTGCTCCGGCGGCTTGCTCGGCCGCCGATTGCTCGACTCACTCGGTTGCCGTGTCGAGCACTTGGGCGCGGACCCCACCGGCCAGTTTTGGCATCCACCCGAGCCGACGGCGGACAACCTGGCGGCCGTTCAAGAGAAGATCGTCGCCGCCGGCGCGGCCGTCGGCTTCTGCCAAGACCCCGACGCCGATCGGTTGGCGCTGATCGACGAGACGGGGCGGTACATCGGCGAAGAGTATACGCTCGCCTTGACACTCGACCACGTGTTGGCTCAACGACCGGGTCCCGCGGCGGCCAATTGCGCGACGAGCCGCATGTCGGCGGACGTCGCTGACGCACACGGTTGCGAGTTCTTTCGCTCGGCCGTGGGTGAAGCGAACGTCGCCGACAAGATGATCGAACAAGGCTGCGTTTTTGGGGGAGAAGGAAACGGCGGACCGATCGACCCCCGAGTCGGTTTCGTCCGCGACAGCTTTGTCGGCGTCGCGCAAATCCTCGACGGTCTCGCCGCCCGCGCGGGCGGCTTGAGCGAATGGGCCGACTCGCTGCCGCGCTACAGCATTCAAAAAGACAAGCTGACGGTCGCCCGCGAAGCAGTTCCCGCGGCAATCGCCGCTCTTCAGTCGCACTTCTCCGACGCGCGACCGGATCGATTGGACGGCCTGCGGCTCGACTGGACCGATCGCTGGCTGCTGATTCGCGCCAGCAACACCGAACCGATCGTCCGCGTGATCGCCGAAGCGCCCACGGACGACGGAGCGGCCGAGCTATGCGCCGCCGCGCGACAAGTCATCGCATCGCTGTAAAAGTGGCCTCGCCATTACTCAAGGCAGCGTCTCGCTGCACCAGCGTTCGCCGCACTTCAACACTTGGTGCGAAACGTTGGCGAGCTCGGCCGCCTCGACAAATGCGGCGGGCGTGACCGTGTTGAATTCGAACATGTCGAAATGGCACGGAATCACAAACCTCGCTTCGATGTCGCGGCACAGAGCAACTGCTTCGGCGCCCCACAAGTTCCCCGCCACGCGCCGCTCAGGTAGTCGACCGTTGATCGGCAAGAGACACAAGTCGATCCGAAACGGACGAAGAGTGTCCGCCATCTCGTCGTAGCGAATCGTGTCGCCGCTGTGGTAAACGGTCCACCGCCCGAACTGGACGACGAATCCGAGGAATCGGCGGCGACCCAACTCGTCTCGTTCCAGTTCCTCGTGCGCAGCGGGAACGGCGTGCACTTTGAACCCGCCGAACTCAAGTTGTTGGCCGGCGTCGATCGCCTCCAACCGCTCCGGATCCACGCCCAACCTGTCCGCCGCGAATTCCCGATTCGCCGCCGGCGTCAACAGCTTCAAGTCCGGGTTGGCGTCGAGCAACGCGAGTAACGTCGCGCCGTCGAGATGATCGGTGTGGTTGTGCGAAGACGTCACCAGATCGACAAAATCCAGCCGTCGCGGATCGATTGCCAACTCGGTCATGCGGACGTGCGGCTTGTCGGTTGACTCGTATTTTCTCGTGAGTGAGTCCGACAAATACGGATCGAACAGCAGGTGTTGATCCAGCCATTGGATCAGAAAACCGCTTTGCCCGAGCCACCACATGCAAAAGTGATCGTCGCCGCGGCCCGCCTCTTTTATGTCCCGCAACAACTCGTCGTTCGCGAGCGCCGGTATAATCATCCGTTTGTCCTTCGCGTGTTCATCTTCCCCTTGTCGTAGCCGCGCCCCTCGTTTTCCTCAAGTGGTCGTTTTCGACCTGCGACTTTTTTGCTTGGATCGACATGACATCTCCGCTCGATACATACTTCGCCGCCTGCCGATCTATCATGTCGACGATTGAGCAGCAGAGTGAGTCGATCGATCTGGCCGCCGGATGGTTCGCCGAGTCGATTCTGGCGGGCCGCCTGGTTCACCTATTCGGCGGCGGGCACAGCCGCATCATGGTCGAGGAGATGTGGCCTCGCTACGGCTCGTATCCCGGATTTCATCCGATCGTCGAGTTGTCGTTGACGTTCCACAACGCCGTGGTCGGAGCCAACGGGCAGCGTCAGGCGATGTTCTTGGAGAATCGCGCGGGGCTGGCGGCCCGCATCCTGCGAAATTTCGAAGTCACCGAGGCCGACTCGGCGCTGGTTGTTTCCTCGAGCGGATGCAACGTGGTGGCCACCGAGATCGCCGAGTTGTTCCAGCAACGCGGCGTTCGCGTCGTCGCATTGGTCAGCAAATCGCATTGCGACGGCAGCCGGTCCAACCGCGACGACGGCCGCAAGCTGCCGGACTTCGCCGACTTGGTGCTCGACACGGGCGCCCCTTTGGGCGACGCGATGGTTCATATCACAGGACTCGACACTCCCGTCGCCCCGGGCAGTTCGATCGGCGGGTGCACCGTAGTGAATGCGTTGAAGGTGGCCGTCGCCGAGCTACTGACTCGCAGCGGAAATCCACCCCGAGTACTGACGGCCGCCGCGATCGCCGGGAGCGAACGAGCGACGGAGCTGTTCGAATCAGCGTACGACGAACACGCGCGCCGCGTCGCCAAACTGCACGCCACGATCGGCGCGACGGAATAGGAGATCAGATGCAACCGCAAGCACTGCGCACTACGGTCATTGGCAGTTACCCGTTCCCCAGTTGGCTCGAACAGGCGCGTGAACATCTGGACGAGTTCGGTGCAAACGACATCGCCGAGATGCGGGACGACGCGGTAACCGTCGCCATTTGCGATCAACGAGCAGCTGGACTCGACGTCATCACCGACGGCGAACAAACTCGATTCGACTTCAACCTTTCCTTTTACGGCCATCTGTCGGGAATCGAAATGGAGGGCGAGTCGCCGCGGCGGTTCGGTCCACCCGCTCACGACCAGCGGGGAAGGCATCGGATTACTGGAGAGCTGGCGGCGCCGCTCGGCTTCGGCTGCGTCGATGAGTTCCAGCGACTCGAACGGCTGGCGCCGGCGGGCACCACCTGCGAACTCAAGGCCAGCGTGCCGGGGCCCTACACCATGTCCGGGCGGCTCGTTCCCAACGACCAATACGCCGATCGCTACGCCGTCACCGAAGCGCTCTTGCCGTTGATCCGCGACGAACTCTCGGCGCTGGTCGCCGCGGGATGTCGAGAGATCACCGTCGACGAACCGTCGATGAGTTGTTACGCATACCGTGAAGACCGGAGCCGGCTGGTCGACATTTTTAATCGGACCGTGGAGCCGATTGTCGGCCGGTGCCGACTGAGCACGCACCTCTGCTTCGGCAACTTCAAAGGACACGCCGTCGGGCTGCGGCGGTACGCGCCCATGTTTCCCGACTTCCTCGAATTCAAAGTGGATGAAGTGCACCTGGAGATGGCCAGCCGCGAGTTCAGTGAGATCGAGTTGATCGAACAGATTGCTCAACGCCGCGATGTCGCCGTGGGAATCGTCGACGTGAAGAGCTACTACGTGGAAACGGCTGACGAAATAGCGGATCGCGTGCGGCACTGTCTGCGGCACGCGCCGGCCGAACGTCTGGCGTTCGCGCCCGATTGCGGGCTCAGTCAAACGGCTCGCTGGGCGGCGAAACAGAAACTGGCCAATATGGTCGCCGGAGTCCAACGTGTGCGCGACGAGCTCGGGATGCCGGGGGCGGCGACATGAGATTAGCCGGAAAGACGATCGTCATCGTCGGCGGTTCGACGGGATTGGGTTTGTCGGCGGCCGCCGCCTGCCACCGCGAAGGCGCTCAACTGATGATCGTCGGACGCGACGAGGCGAATTGTCGACGAGCGGTCGACACGGTTGGATCGGACAACGCAATTTGGATTGCCGGCGACGCCCGCGACGCCGCAACCGCTCCCCGAGCGATCGAGGAGGCCGTCCGCCAATTCGGCTCCTTCGACGCGCTCTACCACGTCGCCGGCGGTAGCGGAAGATCGCACGGCGATGGTCCGTTGCACGAGCTTTCCGACGCCGGTTGGAGTTTCACGGTTGAACAGAACCTGTCCTCCGTCGCCCACTCGAATCGAGCCGCCGCCGCGTATTGGATGGCGGCCGGGCGCGGCGGGGCGGTTCTCAATATGGGTTCCGTGCTCGCCGCCCATCCGTCGTCCGAGCACTTTGCGACTCACGCCTACGCCGCCGCCAAAGCGGGCATCGTCGGCCTGACGAAAGCCGCCGCCGCCTACTACGCGTCGCACGACATCCGCTTCAACGTGATCGCGCCGGCGCTGGTCGAAACCCCCATGTCGAAACGAGCCACCGCGGATGTCGACATCGTCGCCGCCGTCCGCCGTAAACAGCCCCTCGACGGCGGCCGCGTCGGGCGGCCAACCGATCTGGACGGAGCCGTCGTCCACCTGCTCTCGGACGAGTCCGGCTTCACCACCGGCCAGGTCTTCAACATCGACGGCGGCTGGTCCGTGTCGGGGTGACGCGCCGAAATGAGCGGAGCTTCCGCTCGGTGGACACTCGCCCGCTCCGTTGGTCGTTGGGTGACAAAGCCGGCTGTCGTATCCGGCTCATTTCACTATCCTGTTAGGCTTGGGCAGCTCGATACGCAAGCAGGCGATGGGACGAACATGACAATCGATGTTTACGGCGTCGGCAATTCACTTGTCGATATCCAAGCGCAGGTGAGTGACGAGGTCGTCGCGCAGACGCAATTTGAGAAGGGCGTCATGACGCTGGTCGACGACCAACAACAACAAGTTGTGATGGCCTCGATCGCCGGGTTGCCGCTCAACCGCTGTGCGGGCGGCTCGGCGGCGAACACGATTGTCGCGGTCGCCGACTTCGGTGGCTCGGCTATCTACTGCGGCAAGGTCGGCGGCGACGAGATGGGTGAGTTTTTTCTGGCCGACATGCGCGACTTGGGCGTCATCATCGACATCCCGCCAAACGGCGATGGTCCCACCGGCACGTGCGCCGTGCTGATTACCCCCGATGCTCAACGAACCATGCTAACCAACCTGGGCGTGTCGGCCACACTGACGCCCGACGACGTGCGGGAAGATGAGATCAAACGCTCCAAATACGTTTACATCGAGGGCTACCTGCTGACGGGCGAGACGACGAAGGCCGCCGCCTACCGGGCGATCGAACTGGCGAAGAAGCACGACGTAAAAGTCGCCTTCACGGCGTCCGACCCGTTTCTGGTCAACCTGATTCGCGACGAAATCTGGGACCTGATCTCCGGCCCGGTCGATATGTTCTTCTGCAATGAAGTGGAGGCGAAGAGCCTGACGGGAATGGACGATGTCATCGACTGCGCTCATGAAATCCACAGCCATGCGGAGAACGTCGCGCTGACGCTCGGATCCAACGGGTCGATCATTATGCACGGCGGCGAGGCGATTCCCATCGAAGGAGCCGCAGTCGAGGCGGTCGACACGACCGGCGCGGGCGACATGTACGCCGGCGCTCTGCTGTACGGCGTCACGAACGGTATGGATTGGAAGCAAGCCGGGCATTTGGCGTCGCACGCGGCCGCCCGCATCGTCGGGCAACTGGGCGCTCGACTGCAAATGAAATTCACCCCCGACGAGATCGCTCAGCTCCTCGAGTGACGACTGAGGACGTAAAAAAGAAGACAGCTCGGTCCGCGTAAGAGCGCACCGAGCTGCCTGTGAGAATCATCTCCACGCGACGCCAAGTCACGTCGTCGTCTAGCGGGTTCGACGTCCGCCACCTTCGCCACGGTCAACACCTTCGCGCTCGCCACCCTCGCGACGCTCACCACCTTCGCGACGTTCACCACCTTCGCGACGTTCGCCGCCTTCGCGACGCTCACCATCCTCGCGGCGAACACCTTCGCGCCGTTCGCCTCCCTCTTCGCGACCACCGCGTCCCTGCAGTTCGCGGAGTTGTTGGAGGGCGGCTCGCATTTCGGCCAGTTCACGGCGCAGTTGATCGACGTTGCGGAACAAGTTGGAGACCGCTTCTTCCTGGTACGGGCGATCACGACTTTCCGGCTCGCGGCGTGGCCGGTCGCCGCCTTCGCGTGGCCGGTCTGGGCCTTCGCGCGGTCGGTCTGGGCGACCGGCTCCGCCTTCGAGAATCCTGATCAGTCGCGCGGCTTCCTCGTTCAAGCCGGCTGCTTGGAGATTCTCAATCGCCGCGCGAATATGTTGCGCGCGACGATCAACATCGGGGCGTTCGCGGCGCGTTTCCGCGTATTGCCGCGCTTCACGCAGCAAGGCCTCGGCCTTTTCGACCTGTCCGTCGGCGCTGAGTTTTTCAGCTTGCGCGTAGATTTTCTTGAGCCATTCGACTCGCTCGGCGTTCCCTTCGCGCTCCCGGGGCGCATCGCCTTCGCGTTCGCGCTCACCGCCGCGCAACCTCTGCGCCAGTTCATTGGCGCGCGCCAACAGTTGTTTTTGCGCGGCCTGCAACTCGGCTCGTTGACCTTCGCTCAATCCGTCGCGTTTGAGCGCCGCTTGCAGCTCGTAGTACTGAGCCCGCAGTTTCTCGAGCGCCGCGGCTCCTTCGCGGTCGCGGGGGGCGTCGGGTCGACGGTCGCCGTCACGGCGGGCGTCTTCGTCGCGTTTGCGGTCCACGTCGCGGCGGCGGTCCTGGTCGCGTTTCACATCCGCGTCGCGCTTGCGGTCCTCGTCGCGTTTGCGGTCTTGGTCGCGTTTCACGTCCTCGTCGCGCTTGCGGTCTGATTCACGACGGTCATCGCGTTCCTTTTTCTCGCCATCGTCATCGGCGACAGCCGCCTCTTTGTCTCTGTCCTGAGCCATGTTGGGATGGGCCCAAAATCCGATCACTCCCAGCGCGGCGGTCGCCGCCAGGGAGTGCGTCCACGATCGATGCAGAAGATTCATTGCTGACCTTTCTTGTGGCAAAGGTTGTTTTGATTTGGGATGAGCCCAAACAGTAATTGAAAATGAAAATGTAACGAGAGTGGCCAACGCGATCGCGCGACCCCACCGCATCCGTCGCGCGGACGGCAAGCGCGCCGCAGTCGCCGGCAACCGCAGCAACCGGTCCACTCGCTGCGCAACCGGGGACCGATATCCGCCTTGAGCCGACACCCAGGCGATGGGCGAGCCGCTCATTCGTCTGCCCAGCTGAACGAGACTGGCCGCCAGCAATTCCGGCCCGTTGGGAATCAAGCGGCTGGCGTCGTCCGCCGCCGTTTCACTGACCGTCGACCATCGCGAACCGGCGACCCACACCAGCGGGTGCCACCAAAGCAACGCCGTTAGCATGTCGATGAGCAACCGCCAAACCGGATCGTTCGCGGCCAAGTGAGCCAACTCATGAGCCATGATGACGTCGCGAGTCGGCCGGTCAAAAGTGTGCTCGAAATTCGCCGGCACAGCGATCGTCGGTCGCCAGACGCCAAACGCCACGGGCGCCTTGAGTCCCTCGCAAACCAGAACCGTAACGCGACGACGAACTCCTAGAACCTGTCCCAGACCAACCGTCGACTCGGCTATTCCAGACGAGTCGCGACGTTGCCGGCGACGGAACCGCCGCAACGCCCAATGAGCGATCGCGATTCGCGCCAGCAGACCCAGCGACACCAAACACCAAACGCCGGCAACGATCGACCGCCAACGATTCGACACGACAATCTCCGCCCGCGACGCTGAACCGCGCGGCGGCGATGGCTCGGTTGTCGCGCCCACCGGCGGTGACGGGGCAACCTCCAGGCGTGCCGGCGCGTCCCAGTCGCCCGACAGCTGGCTTGCCAAGTCGGCGTTCGCTGGCCGCCACAACTCTACTCGCCAGTCTTCGCGCTCGTCATTAAAACGTAATGGCTCGCGCTGGCTGGATCCGGCTCGACTCACTTCGGCGTTTGCACCGGGCGCGTTGACCCACGGTGCGCGCTCCGCGAGCCGATCAAAACCGTAGACGTCCTCAGAATTCGAGTCCAACAAGTGGTCGCTCGCCGCGCCGGCTCGCAGGTCGGCGATCTCCGCAGCGAAACCATCCGCCGCCGCTGTAGGTTGGTCCGGTGGATCTTCGGACCACGCCCAATCCGCAAGTGTCTGCCCCACACCGGCGAACTCCAAAGCCAACAGCACGGCAATCGACAAGATGGCCGCCTGCCAGATCGTCCGCCGCCACGCAGACCGCCGCGTACCTCGTTCGATTAAAAGGCCGGCGACGACGATGATCGTCACGCCGAGTACTGCAACGGCGATGAATGCATCCAAGGCGGAGTTGTTCGCACCTAGCATCAGGGCCTGCCCTCAGTCTGCTTACGACTCTGAATCAATCGCTCCAACTCCGCTAACTCGGCGTCGTCGATGTCCCGCGTTTGCAACAAGTGAGTCACCGCCTGAGTCAAACTGCCCTCGAACAGCCGCTCGACCAAATCGTCGGACATGTTTCGAGACACTTCTGATTCCGTTACCAGCGGATGATAATGGAACTTGCGACCCTCTGCCGTGTGCCGGACCAACTGCCGCGACTCCATTTTTCGGAGCATCGTGGCCACGGTCGTGTACGCCAATTCGTCGCCGTCCAACTGGTCGCGCACTTCGGATACGGTCGCCGGCGCCGAGCGCCAAAGTACTTTGAGAATACGGAGTTGCAACTCACCAAGTCTCATCACGGCTCCACATTTGAAGTAACTACTGCGGTAATACTACCCAAGTAGTTTTGAAGTGTCAACGAAATCCCCCGTTTTTCTAGCCGGGCTGACGCGCCATCGCGGCTTGGCTCTTGGGCAGGTTTTGGCTTGAACGCAGCAGACGGATTTGGAAGTTGGCGACGACGGAGACGGTCATCCAAGTGATCTGCTTTCGCTTCTTTGGCCAAACCACCGTCGCGGGTCGGCCGGGCGCGAGTGATCTACTTGAGTCCGAGCTTCTGACCCTTTGCAAGCAGGTCCACGGACTCTTTGATACGTCGCGCTTTCGTCTCTGACCGTTTTGCAGTCACGATCCAGCCGATGAATTGCTTCTGGTACGTCGGCGCCAGGCTCTCAAAGAAATCTCTTGCTCGTTTGTTCCGCGCCAAGGCGTCCAGCAATTCGTGGGGAGCTTCCAAGTCAATCGTAGGAGTAGGGTCGATCTCCCACTGTCCCGAGCTCTTCGCGGCTTCGACTTTCGCCAGGCCGAAGTCAGTCATCTTCCCTTCTTTGATGACTTTCTCGACTCGTTTCTTGTTGGTGTTCGACCACATGCTGTCGTCTTTTCGAGGCGTGAACTTTCGGCAGTACTTCACGTCGTCGATCTTTTTGATGATGCTGTCAATCCAGCCGAAGCAGAGCGCCTCCTCGACCGACTCTTCATAATTCATTGAGAGTCGGCCCGACTTCTTCTTGTAGAAGACGAGCCAGATTCCGTCCTTCACCTGGTCGTGGTTCTCAGCCAGCCAGTTCCGCCATTCGGTGCGGGTTTC
Source organism: Pirellulaceae bacterium (assembly GCA_030748485.1). Lineage (GTDB taxonomy): Bacteria > Planctomycetota > Planctomycetia > Pirellulales > Pirellulaceae > JASMLW01. The sequence continues at coordinate 7,860 of JASMLW010000315.1, read as the reverse complement.
TACGGAGATTTGTTTCATGCGTTACGATCAAGGCTAACTTGCACGGCTTGCGAGGAGAATGTTATCGTGAGACTTGCACCCACGGTTGTAGTTGAAGAACATCCCGAAGCACAACTTGCGTGCGAGAATGTTCTATCGTGAGACGGCGGATCGCGGATTGAATTGTCCAGCTGTTCTCGGCTTGGTGTCAAGCAGTCTCGCCACTCATCTCAATCGCGTGGATCGCGTGGTCGACTGTGTGGACTCGCCCCCATTCGCATTTTGTTTTCGAGACCCTCGAAACAAATGCGGTTTCCGAGGGTTGGACTACTGAGCGGGTTTGAAGTGATGAAGAGTCACCTCTTTCCAAGGGCCCGCCCATGCGCCTGTTGAGATATTTTTGTATCGGTGTATTCCTCTACGCCATCGTCGTTGGCTCCGTCTTCGTCTGGCGTAACTTGCCCCGCAGCTATCCTCGGCCATCACCATCTGCGATCCTGCCGGTGCTGACCCGCGGGGTCACACAGCCGAAACTTGTGACTGCGGCCACAGCAGATATCGCCGCCGATGCTCGCGTGTTGGGACTTGTGATAAATGGAGTGCCTCGCGCCTACTTGTTGGACGCGATGTCGGGCGGTCCGGCTCGACATGTCGTCAACGACATCATCGATGGCAAAGCCATGACGGTCATCTATTGCGACATCACCGATCGCGCGCGGGTGGTCGAAGGCGACAACGAACCGCTGGACGTGCGGTGTGCTGGCTGGATCGATGACGGAATGGCGATCTGGTTCGATGACAGTGTTTACGCGCAGGAGTCTCTCAAGGTACCTCTGACAGACGCCCCCTACGAACTCACCACTTGGGACTTGTGGCAGGAATCCCATCCCGATTCGGACATCTACGTTGGAACAGACGACCCTTTGGGCGCGCCGGGATCTGATGGGTCAGTCTGGCAGCCGCCCGAAGGCGTGGCGGATCCTCGCGCCCTTTGGTCGGGAGTGCCGTCCGACGAATCCGCCAAGTGACGCCAAAAGCTCAGGACTTGTCAAAAGGCGCTTTCCGAGTCCGACGACCGCGCGGGCGAATCTGACATAGTGCTGCAGCGTGGCGATTTGAAAAACCGCGCTGAGCTGTTGAGATTCCTGGATCTCCGGCGGGTTACTTGATCAACGTGAGCGGATTGGCTCGTGTTTGCATGGGCAGCGGCACGGGTCCGCCTTGCCGCTGTGATTCGAAGACGCTGGCGATCATTTCAACCGAGGTAAGAGCTTCAAAGATGTTGGCCTCGGGAAGCCGGTCCTCTTCAATCGACTCGACCAAGTCGATGCAAGCGGCGATGTTGCCGCCCAGGTGCGAGGGGTCCTTCACCGTTTCCGGTTTACCGACTCCGGCGCTTGTAATGGGCTTCCACTGTTTGCCGCTTCGCCCGGGCGACCAGGACGGGTCGTCGAGGAAATTGGCTTTCGGCAGATATCCAGTGGTCAGATCGATGGCTCCCTTCGTTCCCAGCAGCTGCAGACCGAACCGGCGCCCGGCCGTGTTGCGAACCGAGCCGAAGAAGCCGGTCGCCCCGTCGTTCATTCCGTACACGGCGGACAGTGAATCGCCCGCGAGCGGTCCGATGCCCTCGGCTCCCGGTTGAACGTGCTTCTTCTGTAGCGGCTCGCCGTCCTGCGAAACGCGGGCGAAGCACCAAGTGGGATCGCCGCCGAAGTGATGCATCAAGTTCAGAATGTGGCTTCCCAGCACCCACAGATCTTCACCGCCCCCGCGGCGATCCTCTTTGCCGCGTCCGCGCAATTCGATGAGTTGTCCGATAGCTCCGTCTTCAATCAGGTCGCGAATGACCGGCAGCGTGGGACTGTATCGCGTGACGAACGCCTGCGCCATCTTGACATCGTTCTTGTTGCAGACTTTCACCAGCTCGTCGGCCTCCGCGAGCGTGCGGCAGAACGGCTTCTCCATGTAGATATGGATGCCTCGTTCCGCGGCGGCCAGCGCCATCGCGTGGTGCTGATCGAGCCAGCGCGTGCAGATACTCACGATGTGAGGTTTGGTCTCATCCAGCAGCTTGCGGTAATCGGCGAACGCGCGAGGCGCCTTGAGCCGCTTGGCCGCTTGGCCGCGGCCGCTCTCGTCCGCGTCGGCCACACCGACGATCTGGCAATTCGGCACGTGCAGCCACCCGCGGTCCACACCGTGACCGTAGTTTCCCCGACCGGTGTGGCCAATGACTCCAATTCGATACTTCGCCATGACAAACTCCTGCTGATCGGGTGCTGCGCAATTGACAGATGTGAGCGCAATTGTGACACGTGCGAACGCCCTTGTCGCCTCCGGCCCGCACCCTCTTCAGTCAAGTGTGGCGGCAGTCCGGGTGAGCAGGTCGGCGTGGATCAGAATCTCATCACGGCGGCCAGAGCCAATCCCAGGCAGACGAGTAGGATGATGATCGCCGCGGCCCGCTGACGCCAATTGAATCGCCCGGGCGAGTTGTCGCCGAACTCGCGCGCGACAAACTCGTCGTAGTCGAAGTCGTCATCCGCGTAACCATCCGTCTCCGTCCAGTACGAATCGCCCCAGCCGTCCGCACCGCTCGACCCGCAGTGGCGGCACGATGGAGCGCCTTGGCGAACGTCTTCGCCGCAGTGCGGACATGAGAAGAAGTCGTCGACCATGAGAGCGTTACGGGTTGGCCGGTTTCTTACGATTGCGGCGTCTTCGCTCGAAACGAATAGTGCAGCCGATGGCGACCGTTTCGATCACACTCGGCTTGCGACCCGCCAGCGCCGCGTCGATCGCTGCGGCGACATAGTTCGTCTTCGCCTTGGCGGCGTCGGGGCTGTCGTCGAGCGATCCCATATAGACGATCCGCCGGTCCTTGTTGAGAACGAAGAACTCCGGCGTGCGGATCGCGCCGAACTTCTTCGCGATCTCCTGAGTCTCGTCGTACAAGTAGGCGAACTTGAATCCCCGTTCGGTCGCCCGCGCTTTGAGGTTCTCCAGACTGTCTGCGGGCACTTTGTTCACATTGATCGCGACCACCGTCGTCTTCCCCGCGGGACCGCCGTACTTCTTGTCGAGCGCCATGATGCGGTCTTCGTACTCCCGCGCATAGTCGCAACTATTGCAAGTGAAGACGACGACCACCGTTTCCTTCGATTTCAAATCGGCCAGCGAGTGCATCTTGCCATCGATCCCAGGCAGGTCTTTCCAAACCGGAGCCGGGTCGCCGTAGTTGAGAACCAGGTTGAATTCGCCCGCCGCCGCAGCGCCGGCAGTCAGGCCGCTCAGCGCCAACCCGGCAATCACTACACAAACGGAACGATACCTCGGAAGAGTCGTCATCGAACGCCGATTCTGTCGGGGATTGGGGTGTGTCGGTCGCGATCCGCTGAGGTTCGCATGGACGACATCATAGCCGATATCGCCGGCGGACGCGGTGCGGCGAGCCGAGCATGGTCGCGACTTCGTCGCGAAGTCCTGCCTGCCGTTAGTCGCTCGCATTGGCCCGCTGGATCCGCAGTGAGTTGTCGAGGCTACGGGCTTGGCTCAACAGATGGTGCTTGTACTCCGACGCGTTCAAGTCCCCCAACGAATCGAGGTTGCTCTCGAACAACTGCCGAGCCCCGGGCTCGGAAGTGATGCTGGGAGTTAGCTGGTCGCCGCGCAGTCGGTTGCGTCGCGCCCAATCCAACCATTCGCCAGATGAGAGTTGGTCGGCCGAGTCTCGTGAGAGATCGAAGAAGGGCGCCCCGTCGCGAACGACGATCGGCGATGCGGGCGGTGGGCGATCACCAGCGACTTCAAACAGCGCCGGAACCACCAGGCGGATCACCTGCTGGTCGCCGCGACCGGGCTGTTCGTGCTCCAGCGGAGCCGACTCACAATAGTGCTCCAAGGCGGCGATCGCTCCCGCCTCGCCCAAGCGGTTCAGGCCATTGACCGCCCTCAGCAACAGATACGGGGCCGGCCGTTTGCGATAGAGGTCCGGGTGCGGCACGCGCGACAACAAGTAGTCGGTTGTTTGCGAGACGGTCACCTCCGGCGCCGCCGCTCGAAACCGTTCCAGACCCGCGACCGTTACCGAGGTGCTGTCGAGTGTCAGCTGCCGCAAATGCGGGAGCTTGGAAACAGCCGCCAACGTGGAATCGTCCACTTCATCGCCGACAAGCCGCATCGACTCGACGTCCAGCAGCCTCGGTACGTCGCGATTCAGAACCTCGCGCGATGTGCGATCCAACATCTCGAACTCAGTGATCGTCAACCACGGGTCGTTCCCGACAACTCGAGTCAGCCACGGGGGAGCCGCCAGTCGCGTTGTCACCCGCACTGGTCGGTCCTCCCAGGCTCGCATCACCTGTTGCTGCCTGACGAGAGTTTGATACCAATGCCCCAGCGGAAAGCCGCCGCCGATCAGCAAGCAGGCGAGCAGTACGAAAATCAGCCCAGGCCGCGACAGCAATGAACGAAAGACCATCGCCCGCTCGCGAAATACTTCGCCCATCGTCACGGCGAGACAAAAGGCGAGCAGCAGAGCGCCTTGAGCCAGCGTCCAAACCAAGAGGGCGGCCGGATGTCGCGAAATGCCGCAGACCAAACCGCTGGCCGTGACGAAGAAAAACAGCGCCGAAAGCGAGAACCGACTCGACAATAGGCGATCTGTCTCGAAGCTCACCTGATCATTTACTCGCCATGTGGGATGAAGATGAACAGCGCCAGTTGCTCACTGTAGCAGCGTTTCCCGTCGCGCGGCTACCAGATTCCAGTGGTCGATTGAACTGCTGGCGATTATGCTGACAGGATGAGGTTGGGACATTCCCCGATCCCCAGATACCCGGCGTCGAACGACTATGCTCCCCATCAAACAACTCTCCTGGCTCGGCTGTTTCTTCCTGCTGGCGGCACCCTCTTGGGCTCAGGAAGAAGAGGCTCCTCCCGCCGACGAAGAACCGACGAACAAACCCCGCATCGTCGGCTACGAGCCAAAGACCACCGAGATCAAAATCCCCGAGGGAATGCAGGCCCTTCCCGCGCCCTTCCAGCGGATCGCATCCAACTCCACGGAACTGCGGGCCGGCGGTATGCTCACGATCACTCGCATGCGCTACGAGTATATCGACGAAGCCGGACAGATGGGCATCATCTGGACGCTTCGCGCCAACCGCAAGGTTACCTTCAGCCACCTGCGGACCTTGGTCAGGCTCTGGCGGGACGCGCGCTTCTATCACCAAGGGACCAAGGGACGAGTCTTGCTCCACACGACGGTCCTCGGTTATCCCGGTTGGCTCGATCAAGGAGCCGGCAGCCGTGAGTTTCTCGGCGAAGGACAGACGATCGAGTTCTGGCTGCCGATGACGCCCAGTGAGCGGCGGAAGGTCAACGCGCAAGAAGCCAACCGCTTGGTTCTGGGACCTCGCAGTAAGAAGTTTCGCCGCTTCCCACAAAATCCGTCCTCGCTGAAAAAGTACTTCAGCGGCGCCGATCGCTAGGCCGGACGACTCACCGCTACGTGAAGCGATGGGTGATCGAGTTGTGATCGACCCGCAGTTCCAACTGTCCCGGATCCGGTGACCCATCCGACCCGCGCAGCCGCGCAGCCAACAGCTCGAACGCTTCACGTAACTCGTCGTCGACGGCGATCACTTCATTGATGCGCTGCTCGTCCACGTGAACGCCCGCCAATCCGAGCTCTCCCGTGGCCGATTGCCTGACCCGCATTGTGAACTGTGTGCTCACGTCCGACGGCAACTTCGCCAATAGCAGTTGGCGGAACGACTCCAACGCCTGACTTGTCGCGACAGCAGGATCCTCCTCCGACGACGCCGACGACTTCTCGACAAGCAACTGGGCGAAGTCGCTAGCAGAGCTAGCGATCTCCCCGGCGGCTTCGAGCGCCATCGCGCCCGCTTGATAGGCCAACGGAATGAGGGGAGCAATGCTCATGGGTGAGCGCCCACGTCCAGAGGAGTGAAGAGAGAAGTCTGCTGCATGAATCGGAACGGCGAGTTGGGAATGTTGAGCCAATCCGATCGGATTGTGCGGTGAGCGGCTAATGAGCTCACAATGCCGCACGCGGTCACTCGTCGACGGGGACTTGCGCCATCATGCTGGCGCTCGGTTCACTCGAAAGTGACCTTGCCGCCAATCGCACGACCGAGTGAAGATGCCGCACCAAGATCTCTCGGATGGGGTGCGGTTGTGGACGCGACGGATCGCGAGCGACAACGACAGCGGGGAGCTTACTACACTCCCAAGGTGCTAGCAGACTATCTCGTCGATCGCACGCTTGGCGTCGGTTACGAGATCGGCGCGACCGTTTTGGATCCAGCCTGCGGAGACGGCGCGTTGTTGACGGCGGCGGCGGAGCAGATATGGCGTCGTCATTCGTTGGATTCAAAGAGCTCGCCACCGGCCGATCGCGCCGCCCCGTTGTCCGCGTGTTTGTATGGAGTGGATCGCGACGCCGGTGCGATTGAGCAGACGAATGCGGCTTTGCGGAGCGCCTGTGGATTGACTAACCCAACCGTGCCGGTGGGGCGATTCGTTCACGGCGACGCATTGCTCGACGCGTCCGCCGGCGTTGCCGGAGCCGATCTGACGCTCGACTGGTCCGCGCAGTTTCCCGAATCCGAGCGGGGCTTCGATTTCGTTGTCGCGAATCCACCGTTTATCAACATCCGCCGGCTGACAAAGCGTCACGACGCGGGTGTGAAGGATTGGCTGAGGAAACGATACCGTACGGCGCGGGGTTGCTACGACCTGTACGTCCTATTCATCGAGCGGGCGCTGGAGTTGCTCCGACCCGGCGGCCGCTGCGGCCTGATTGCGCCGAACAAATTGGCGACGATGGAGTACGCCGAGCCGTGCCGGCGGATGCTGCTGGAGCAGGCGAAAATTGTCGAGATTGCCGACACGTCCACGTTGCGGCTGTTCTCGGCTGACGTCTATCCCTACGTCATCGTATTTGAGAAGCGGGCGGCCCAGTCGGATCACCGCATCCGCGTGCTGCAGCCGAGCGCGGATAACGAACTGCTCGATCCGCCGATCGTTCGCGAGGTCGAGCAGAGCAGTTGGACGGCGGCGACCGGATTCCGTGTTCACGGCGAGCTGGCGGTGGAGGACCGTTGCCCCACGGCTCCGCTCGGCGACGTGGCGGAGTTGGCGAGCGGCGCGAGCGGGTTCACCGCACAAAAGGTCGCCCGCATGCTGGCCGACCGCAAGGGCGAGCCTCGCGAGGGCGAATGGGACTTCGTCGTCAGCGGCAACATCGATCGCTTCCGACTGCGGCGGGGCGGCGTCCGCTACATGAAGTCGCACTACCAGCGGCCCGTGCTGCGCGAGAACGCCGAAATCTCCAACCGCAAACGCCAACTCTACAAGTCCGCCAAGATCATTCTGGCAGGCATGTCGAAAAGACTGGAGGCTGTCTACGTGGCCGACCCGCTGGCGCTGGGCGTTCAAGCGTACGCCGTTTCGGTCGACCACACGGCGCAGGGCGGCGACGCCTATTACCTGTTGGCGCTCCTCAATTCGAAACTGCTCTCCTATCTCTTTTCGATTCGCTATCGGGCGAAGCAATTGTCGGGGGGCTTCCTGTCGATCAACAAGCGACAATTGGAGCAGTTGCCGGTGCGGTTGGTGGACGACGAGCAGAGCGTTCGTCTGAGCGACCAGATCCGCAACGCGGCGGAAGTCTTGCAACGACCAGCGCTCGACCAACGGCGGCGGCGTGAACTGGACGGCGAGATCGATCGCGCTGTGTACGAACTGTACGGTCTGACCGCGGACGAGATACAACAAGTCGAACGGTCGGTCGCCGCCGCCTAGCCAGGAGTCCGGCTGACGTAGTGGACTTCGCCAGAAGTCCGGCCCAGA